>CALATK010000023.1 GCA_937891805.1 uncultured Fibrobacter sp.
CTCGTCTCTCGTCTCTCGTCTAACCTTTCAATAAAGCTTACAATTTCCGCGGGTTCCAAGAGGCGGCCGGAGCCGACTTCGCCGCAGGCCAGTTCGCCCGCGGGGGATTCCAGCACGTAGGTGTTCTCGAAGGAGCGGAGGGCTTGGAGGTTCCGCTGGACAGCTGGTGAGTTGTACATGGCCACGTTCATGGCGGGGGCCAGCAGGCGGGGGCAGGTGCAGCTCATGAAGCAGAGGGACACGGGGTCGTCGGCCAGGCCGTAGGCGAATTTTCCGATGGCGTTGGCGGTGCAGGGGACCACCAGGTAGAGGTCTGCCCAGCGGGGAAAATCGATGTGCTGGAAGGGGCGCGCCTCGACGGCGCCGTCCTTGAGGTAAACGGGGCACTTGGAGAGCGACGCGAAGGTGAGGGGGGCCACGAAACGGGTGGCGGCCTCGGTCATGGCCACGCGGACCTGGGCGCCTTTCTTTTGCAGCAGGCGCAGGAGTTCACAGCTCTTGTAGGCGGCGATTCCGCCGGTGACTCCCAAGAGGATTTTCTTTCCGTTCAGGTCCATAAATCAGTCGTCAGTTTTCAGTTATCAGTTACGAGTGTTGCGGGCCCCAAGAAGATCCTTCCTGAAGTCCCACAACTCAAAACTCACAACTCATAACCGCTCTTGCTTTCTTTCGTCCGGAATTATCCCTTCACGTGGATGGCCGCGGCGAATTCCTTGAGGAGGGCGGGGTCTTCCACCTTTTCCCAGAGGGTGCCGGTGACGATGATGTTGGCGCCTGCGGCCACGCGGACCGCCGCGGTTTGCGGGTCCTTGATGCCGCCGCCGGTGATGATGGTCATCTCGGTGGCCTTGCGGGTGTAGGCGATGTGTTCCACGGGCACTGGTTCTTCGGCGCCGCTGCCAGCTTCAAGGTAAACGTAGCGCATGCCCATGAGTTCTGCCGCGATGGAGTTCACCACGCTGAGCTTGGGCTTGTTGGCGGGTACCGGCATGGTGCCGCTGATGTATTCCACCGTGGTGCGCTTGCCGCTGTTGATGAGCTGGTAGGCCGTGGGGATGGCTTCCATGTTGAGGGCGCGGACCAGGGCGCCGCCGCGGACCTGTTCGTCAATAAGGTAGTTGGGGTTACGACCGCTCACCAGCGTCATGAACAGCATGGCGTCAAAACCGGGAACCACCTGGGAGGCGCCACCCGGAAAAAGCACAACGGGCAGGTCCACATGGGCCTTGAGGGCGGCCACCTGCTTGGGGAGCGTAAAGTTCCCCAGGTACGAGCCTCCCACCAGCAGCAGGTCTGCGCCGTTTTCGGCGGCCATGGCACCGGCCTTCACGAAGGCGGCCTCGTCCGAAGTGTCGGGGTCCAGCAGCACTGCAAACAGTGCGCCCCGTTTCTCGATTTCGGCATTCAGACGGAGTTCGGTCTTTCCTGGTTTCATAAAAATCCTTTTGCCAAAGTGGCTAGTATCATAAAGATACAAAAAACAGGGGGTACCCGCTTGCTACTATATTTGTGGTATGGAGTTTTTCACGAAGATTGACATTCCAAGGCCAGATTTCACCATTGACTACACCAAGAAACTGGCGTTTTTCGGGTCCTGCTTTGCCGACAACATCTCGGCGCAGTTCAGCAGCCGAAAATTCCAGGTTCTCTCCAACCCCTTCGGGACGGTGTACAACCCGGTTTCCTTGGCGGCACAGGTCAGGGCCATCGCAGAAGGGAAGGTTTTCGGAGAACAGGATGTTTTTCAGGACGGCTGCTGGAATCGCGGCGGTCAAAAAGGGCGCGGAAATCAAGATCAGGAATATCGAAGGGCTCAAGACGCCCGCGGGCCTTGGCACTGCTGGGACGCCCACGGTTCACTCTCCGGAAAGACTCGCGAAGAATGTATCGGCAAGCTGAATACCGCCGCGAAGCAGGCCCGGGAATTTCTGCAGCAGGCAGACGTGGTGTTTGTCACCTTGGGTTCGGCATTCGTCTATTCGCTAAAGGGCGACAGTTCAACAGACGGCGGGACCTGCGGCAGGGTGGTCGCGAACTGCCACCGGCAAGACCCGAGTCTGTTCACCCGCAGGATGATTTCCGTGGACGAGGCGGCAGCGGCCCTGAAAAGCATTGTAGATAGTTTACGCAGGTTAAGGCAGCAGGACTGGATTCCTCGCACCGCTCGGAATGACGCAGGAAAGGACTCCCGCGACATGCACATCGTCTTTACCATTTCACCGCTACGGCACATGGCCGACGGAGCACACAACAATACACTTTCTAAGGCGACGCTTCAACTCGCCGTTGACAAGATTGCGAAATGCGGGACTGAGATTGCTGCGGTCGCATCGCTCCCTCGCAATGACATCGCAAGTCGAGCAAGCGCGGGAGTTTACTCACGCATTTGCGAGACGCAGCAGTCATGCGCTTCGCGCAATGACAACACCCATTATTTCCCGAGCTACGAAATCGTGATGGACGAGTTGCGGGACTACCGCTTTTACGCCGACGACAACGTTCATTTGTCCAAAACGGCCGAAGAATACATCTTCGAGCGGATGGTGGAAACCTACTGCGACGAAGCAACCCGCGAAAACATCGCCCGCGTGGAAAAATTTCTGAAGATGGCGAACCACCGGATTGTAGATGCAACCTCTCCCGCCACCGCCGAGTTCCAGAAAAAGCTCGCAGCACAAGCTGCGAGCCTTGAAAAAATGATTCCGGGATTGGCCCTTAATACGGTTTATATTCCCAAATTTTCTAGCTTCAGTTTCCTTTTTTCCCAATCAGGCAGTCGTGTTTCCAGAAGTCGGTAAAATTTTTTGTCGTGGTTCGGGTATTTTAGGTGGCACAGTTCATGCACTACCACGTATTCGATACATTCCTTCGGGGCGGCAATGAGCCTTATGTTCAAAGTCAATATACCGCCTTTCGATAGCGAACCCCAGCGGGTTTTCATGTCGCGGATTTGCAGGCGAACCGGACCTATTGGCGACGAAAAACGCGCTGCACAAGCCTGAAAGACATTGTCAAACTGTATTTTGGCACGTTCACGCAACCATTCATCAAGGATTTTCTTCACAGTAGCAGGGCGAACACCCGCAGAAACAACTCTAATAAAACCACCATCGATTTTCACCAAGCGTTCTTTTCCCTTTTCAATTTTCAATCGGTAGCGTCGCCCCATATACAAATGCGTCTCGCCACTAAGATATTGCCTTGGAGGAGGGGCTTTGGGGAATTTCGCAAACCAGTCTTGCTTTTCGATAATCCACGATGCCTTCTTCTGCACCTTCTGTGCAATTGCGTCGAGTGAAGCACCCTGCGGAGCCCGTATCTGCACAGCACTATCCGGCATTACAGAGATTTCCAGCGTCTTGCGACGGCAGAATTCAACCGCGTACGCAATCTCTCGGTCTCCATATTTAACAACGCCCAGCTCATTCATGCGAACGTCGCCTTGCCACATTCATAATTGTATCTTCTAGCGCATCGATATCTTCATTCGTCCAACCAAATCGTCCACGCACCTGAATTGCATCAAACAACAAATCATCTAAATCATTGCGGACACTATTTTGTGCATCAGAATCTTCCCAAAATTGTACCTTTCGATGTTTTTCCAAAGAAGCAATGACAAATAGTGCGGTATCTACAGCAAGTCGTTTAGCTTCGATCACATCGCATTTACCATCACGCATAAACGCCGACAATGCAACGCCATAGTATGCGGCGGCATCTTCGTTTCCGCTGATTTCCTTCGGTATGTCGTTGCGTTTTTTACTATTAAATTGATCGCGTAAACCTTGAGCCTTAGTGAGATATTCATCTTCCGAAATCTTTCCCGCACGAAAACTATCGATGACATCCTGAATCATCTTCGAGAATTTCTCGTAGAATGCCGGGTCTTCTTCCATCTTTTCCGTCACGGTTTTCTTGAGAGCATGCGCAATCGAATCCGCACTCGCCGCCTTGCCACGAGCATCGTAACCACGCTTGTCATCACTCAGTTTCTTTGTAAACTTCGGATCCAAAATATTCACAGGAGCCACAGTCTGTACCACATTATCCGACTGGATATGCGTATCGAGCAACTTCTTGATTTTCGGTTCGTATTCGCTATAATCTATTTCGTCCGCGTAACGGCGCTTTACAGATATGCGCATATCCGAGAACATCTTGAATTCCCTGCGGATTCGCGTCATATCTTCGGCAGGGGTCTTTTCCAGGAACTTCTGCGATGACATTGCGATACTCAGGCATTTTCCGAAATCCCGCAGAGCCTTGTAAAAATCGTTACGGCGTTTTTCATCGGCCAGGTGGCGCTCCATCTGTTCGGGGTCGGCCTTGTTCTTGACTCCCTTGAAAACATCCCACAGGTTAGAACGCAACTGCGGCAACTTGTCCACTTGTTCCGAAACATCGGTCAGCAGGCCTTCCAAATCCTCGGGGTCAAAGCCTTCCAGCGCGTTGTACATCGCCAGAGCCGTATCTAGGTTTTCTTGCACGTTGGCGTAATCTACGATATAGCCGAAATCCTTCTTCTTGCCGTCTTCTTCAAATAGGCGGTTCACGCGGGCAATCGCCTGCAACAGCGTATGTTCCTTGAGCGTGCGGCATAGATACAGAACGGTATTGCGCTCGGCATCGAAACCCGTCAGCAACTTATCACAGACAATCAGGATTTCCGGCTTACCCGGACTCTTGAAACTATCAATAATCGACCTGTTGTATTCTTCTTCATCGCCGTAGCGTTCCATCATCTTTTTCCAGAATTTTGTCACGCGGTCGCTCGGTTCTTCACCTACTTCCGAATAGCCTTCGCGCTCATCGGGGCCCGAAATAATGACTTCAGAACTCACATGGCCAATTTCATCCAAGAATTCATGGTACAAAAGAGCGGTTTCCTTGCTCGGTGCGACAAGTTGAGCCTTGAACGGAGTCCCTTTCCAGTTTGCACGGAAATGCTCGCTGATATCAAACGCACGCATATAAACCACGCGTTCCGCCTTGTTCAGCATTTCGGCACGGGCATATTTCTTTTTAAGGTCGGCCTTTTGCTTTTCATTCAGCCCCGCCGTAAAACGGTCGAACCAAAGGTCTATTGCCGCCTTGTCTTGCTTGAGTTCCGCGTGTCGGCCCTCGTAAAGTAATGGCACAACGGCCCCATCTTCGTTTGCCTGCTGGATTGTATAACTCGGCTTGAGCATCCCGCCGAACTTGCCAAAACTGTTCTTTTCCTTTTTCATCAGCGGCGTACCCGTAAAGCCGATATAGCAGGCGTTCGGGAGCATCTGCTTCATGCGTGCGTGCAAGTTCTTGTATTGTGTGCGGTGTGCTTCATCGACAAGCAAAAAGATGTTGTTTGACTTTTCAATGTACTGGCGTTTATTCAGCGCCTTGTCGAACTTGTTGATAACGGTCGTTATCACGGCAGAATTGTCAGACTCCATAAGGTTGAGCAAATTTTCGCCCGAGGTCGCCTTGATGACCTCCGTCCCGCAATTTTTAAATGTATCGTATATTTGCTTATCCAAATCCTTGCGGTCGGTAACCAAGACAACTCGTGCATTCTTGATGTTGCAGTCAGGATCATACTTCGAATCCAGCACGATTCCGTGAGCAAGCATCACCATCGAAAGCGACTTGCCCGACCCCTGCGTATGCCACACCAGGCCGCCCTTGCGTTTACCATCAGCATCAATGTTCCGAATGCGCTTCAATGCCGAATGGACTACAAAGAGTTGCTGGTAGCGGGCGATCTTCTTTATCCCCTCATCGAACAGGGTAAAGCGATAGGCGATTTCGAGTAGGCGTTCCGGCTTGCACAGGCAATAAATCAACCTGTCCTGTTCCGTCACAGCACGCTTTGTCTGCGGATTATCCTTGCGGAACGGCTTGAATTTCGGCACCGAGAATATTCTTTCCTCGTCTTCGGCAGAGACCTTCTTGTTTACAGTCGCCTCGATTTCCTTGTCCTTGATTTCCAGTTCATGCCAAAGGCTCCAGAACTTTTCGGGAGTCCCAACGGTGGCATAAGTCGCCGCATTCATGCTTACCGCAAGCACGCTCTGGCAAAAAACGAACAACCCTGGAATGTATTCGTCGCCCTGATTGCGAATCATCTGAGAAATGCCCTGTTTTACACCTTCTTCGGGAGACTTGTTCTCGATGACCACAAATGGAATCCCGTTCACAAACAGCACGATATCAGGGATAACACGGGCATTGGATTTCGAGCATTCCACATCGAATTCGGCAATCGCATGGAAAACATTGTTCGCCGGTTCCTGCCAGTCAATATAGCGGATGTCGTAGCTGCGCTTATCGCCCTCAACAGATTCTTCTTCGGATTGCGGGAGCGTGAGCAGGTCATATATCTTTGCATTCGTACGCACCAAACCATCGTACTGCATGTTCTTGAGCTTCAGGATGGCGTTACGCAAATTCTCTTCGCTAAAGTCGCGACGGACTCCCTTGTGCGTAAACGAATTCAACTTACGCAACTGCGAAAGCAGAATATCTTCAAGCAACACGTTGGCTAGCTTGCCCTTGCGTTCGAGCATCACCTCTTCGGGTGTAAGCGGCTTAAAACCAAGATTCGCCAGCAGGCGCATCGCCGGAATCTGCGATGTCGGAATTTCTCTGTAATCAGGCTGCTTTTCGTTGTTCATAGGACTACCTCAACGCAAAATCCAAAGGGACATTTACAAGGATATGTGCAAATTTGGATACCGCAAATTGTGACTTCCAATTTTCTGATGATTTTAAATCCTTCGCTACACTCATACCGCATTCCCTTCAAGGTTGCAAATTGCGACATTAGATATTGTTCTCTATCTCATTTTTGTCAGAAAGTAAAGGAGACTTACTCACATCATTATTATTTGCATTTTCGTCATTCACTCTTAATATATCAGGATAATCTAAATCTTGTTTTATATTCAAATTTGCAAATCTATGTATCGGATCCGTTAGTTTCGGTACATAAAATGAAGAGCCCAAGGATTTCGTTAAACGCTCTCCTAAAAGATTTAGAGAAGCAAGGCTTTCTGTATTGGGTAAGCATTTTGAAAAAGACGTTAATCCTTCATAAGATTTTGATACAGACCGCGAAAAATCTGATAATTGTTCAACAAAAGGTTGAAATGGATTTTTGATTGTCGAAATGCCAGAACAAGCACTGAGTGGATTTTCCGAAAAAATAGACGCACTCAAAGAAATTCCAACTCCATCAATTGTTCGTTCCGCAGTCTTTTTCTTTTCCTCTTCCGTTATTTCAACTGTGTCTAATTTTCTAATAGCATCATCAATAATTTTTTGCATTTCCTTGCATTTTTTCAAACATTCTTCATATTCATTTGGGGGAATAATGCGGTTATGTGCGATATCACACCGATATTCATATAATTTTTCCCAATTAAATTTGAATTTTTCAGAATCACAATCAACTAGGGCGTTAAAATACCTATCCCAGTTATTTTTCGGAATAAATAATCTTAATTCCTTCTTTTCTTCTTCTGTAATATCTTTATCAATATATTTCTTTAACTCATCAATTACATTTCCACTCTTATCAGCATAAGGGATAGTTAGGAAATAAGATAGTTGAATGAAATCAAGATGATAAAGGCAATCATTGTTCCATTTATATTCGCTATCCTTTACTGTTTTTCTTACATCTTGAGGCGTTGCTTCATACCATTTCATTCCCAAAGTTTCAAGCATAAATTTGGAAATCAGCTTACGGATAGAATTTTCTAGTGTATAAATATCCGAGTATAGTTTTTCAGAACGACTTTTAGCAAAATCATTTCGAAGTTCAAGAATTGCAATGTTTTTCTGATTTTCATCTTTAATATTGCTAATTACCTGACGAAACATCTTTAATAATTTTGCGGGTTCGTCATCCGAGTTTGATGAAAACGTAATTGTATAAACAACACCTTCGGATTCTTTTGTCTTCTTTTCCGATATTTTAATCTTGCTTTGTTCATTTTCATAAGATAAAGTGTCTTTGACTAAAGATAATTCTGATGCGTCCAAAAACGACCTTAATTTCGCCTTGCTTTTGCATATAACACATTCAGAACTTACTGAAAAAATATATTCAATTTCTTTCATATCACACTAGCCTTTTCCCTTCACCATTGCTTGGCAAGAAGTTTTTTATCAAGTTTTATTCCCGCTCTTTGAAATTCATAGGTTGTTGCATAATTGAGCCCTTTAAAAATCTTTTATATCAATAAAATTATAACCTCGCTGCAATAGAACATTTAATTTCAAACACAAATTATGATTGTTCTCCCATATTTCATCAACAGTAGAGATTGGTAAACCAATAGACAAGTTATCATTGCAAAAGAGTTTAAATTCATTCTCTGATTTATCAATCCATTCATAGGTCCATTCTGCCTGAGCATTTCCCTTAGGCGTTGGATAAATACGAACCTTGCTCCGTTCAGGAATGAATTTCTTCAATTTAAGATACATCGCTCTTGTTTTATTATCCATCATTCTCTTTTCAACCTCTTCAAATATCATAAATTGATTGCCATAGGCCGTTCGATACGGGAAACTATATTGTCGCCGATCTCTATCTAGGCAAACACCGACAAGATTTATAGACGGTTCAACATTTATTGCTACAACAAGATTGCCAGAAACTTCAATCGGTACGACTTGAACATCTATTTTAGGGGAGATAATTTCAGAAATGTGTGTATGGACTGTCTTTCTGATTTCTTCAACATTTATGCCGGGAACAAAACCGGAAGCAACTTTCTTTACTCCATCGGATTTTTCCGCCACGCCAATCAGCAAAGTTCCACCAAATGTATTGGCGAAAGCAGCCAAATCGATTGCGATATCTTCTAACTTTTTAGAATTGAAAGACTGCTTATAATCCCAATGTATACTTTCTGAAGTCTCACCCAAGTGGATAAGACTTTCGAAATCTTGCGATGTTTTAAAAGGTTGATAAAGCATAGTTAAACAGCAGCACCATTTGCTTCTATTTTCGTTAGATTTCGAGAGTAATGAATGAGTCCATTTTCAACAGATAGGACATCCGCGTAATACACTTCAAAGCCCAGCTTCGAAATGCGCTCACCTAGCATTTGAAGCATTTTCATATTAGTTTCATCATCGCATAGTTTTTTTACTTCTTTTCCTATTCGCGTAAGAGTACATACTCCATTTATGGTAAGTTCTTTTGACGAATCAATATTTTTTACAAGAAGCATTTTTTTGTTATTTGCGCATAGCAAAACTTTTTCAAAAGAATCTGTTCTAGCAGTTGTATAGCTCATTCCCATGCCGATAGATTCTGCACCCTGAACAACATCCATTTCTTGCAATGCAAGTAATTCATCATATGTCAAAGGCATTTTTTCATCAGTATTCTCACCTCGATAGTAAAAATCACCAATAACATTTTTCATCAATTTTGAAATAAGTTGCGCTTCGCTAGGGGTTATATTGCTCATCCAATCAAGAAATTTATAAGAAAATCTTCCAGGTGACGCAAATTCTCCTGCAAGAACTTTTCCCCACAATCTTAACGCATCTTCATCAGTAAATTCTTGTGCACGCTTCTTCCATTTATTAAGCCAATCTTCGCTTGGAATTTCTGACGGTTTTTCGTCCACTAAATTTTCATCTTGTATATACTCGCCTGCATATTCTACGGCTCTTGCTATAGATATTTCTTCTTTAACAATTTCACGAATTTTTGAATTCATCGTTTCCGAAGCAATTTGCTCAATCTGCGGAACAATTTCCGCATCTGCAAATTGTTCTTTATCTAAAGAAATCTGAAGTTGCTTTGCTTCATTATTAATTTTTATTGTTTCTAGTTTTTCTTCTCGAAGGCACTCTAAACGAGCTTTATTTTCGCGTTTCATTTGCCACGGACGCAGAAGTGCAGAAATACCTTTATCAACAACGGTATCCCACATTTTTTCCAACAATGATGACGAAAAATTAAAATTCATTTTTCCTCCTATTTAACATGCGTCAAAATTAAAAACCTTAGCAATTTGTTCACATTCAGAATCAATCTCAATATCCAAATAGCCATCTTTATTCATTCGCTGAAACAAATCTTTATTAAACTTGATTATATTGTCCCTAGTATTTTCTTTATTTTCTAAAATCAAATCAACAATATTTTTATTGTTGGACATTTTTTCAATAATTGGAGAATATTCATTCAATATTTCATTTTCCTTGACATATCTAAGCCTGGCATCAAACCATTCCTTAAAATTTGAAATTTTGCACACACTTTCTAAAATTTCAAATATCAATTGCTTTGAAACCTTATGGGACGGAATTCTTAATTCAGAAGGTAGATAATCACTAATTATATCCGTCCCTTCACCAATCTTATCCTTCTGGATTTCGATATGAAGATGCGGAGCTGTATGCGTCCAAAGATTAGGATTTTCTTTTACATCAAAATCATATCGCAAATAAATCCATTTATCCGAATCTGCTTCAGCATATTTTATAATTGAGGTAACGCAAAATTTTTTCACTTTGTTGTCTTTTTTTTCCAAATAAATAAGACAAGAACAATTGGGCATTATTAAAAATTCATTTTCTCCCATTTTGTTTTTTTCGTAATACTGTGAAATATTTTCAGTATCAGATTTCCTGTAATCAACAACCTCATGGGGATAAAAAAAACTATCCCTATTCTGTGTATTTTGATAAAAGAAAGACATTAGATAATTGTTAAACACTTTCTATAAGCTCCTTGAATTTATCTAACGCATCTTGGTTGGGAATATACATATTTACTTCTTTAAACTTTTTTTCATACATCAAATAACTGTAAAAAGAAATTCTATCTGATGGAAGATACCCCGGTTTGTCATTTTTTATGGGTATGGAGAAAATGCGATTGACGCATCGATGCAAAAATAAATCTATATAAGAAGCAAAGAAAAAATTATCCCTGGGAAATTTCAACGCTCTCGTTATAAAACAATATTCTGACTCAAATTGAACGCCTCTTGACTGCAATAGATTATGGAATTGATGTTTGAAAGATTCTTCAGTATCGAAAGTTTGTGATGGAAAACAAGCAGACTTTATTGCATCTTCAAAATTTGATGGAATAAAAGAAAAATTAGGTACCAAAGAATATTTAAGCATAGAAAAATCTTGGCGCAAAAATTCAATTACATCATCAAAACATGAAATCTTTAAGCCAAGACATAAAGCTGCCTGCCTTTTGGTCAACAATTTTGAACTATATAAAATTTTTTCCAATTCCCACCGGTTGTATATATCCCCATCACCATGAATTCGTGGATTAATTTGAACAATTTCATCCAAAGCAGAATCATCTATGCCAAAAATAGAAGTAAAATCCTTTTTAGACATAGTCCCATTTTGCAATGAATTAAACCGCTCGTTCCAAACACTATCCGCTTCTTTTATAGAATAATTTGTATATCTATACCCATTATTAATCCATTCCTGTTGCATAAGATCTTCAAATGAATCGTAAAAATACCCTATTACTTTCTTATTTTTGCACTCAAAAAAATCAGATACCAGCATAGGGAACATTTCGAACCCTTTTTTCTCCCGAATAGGATCATCATACTCAATGATTGCAAATGTTGACCAATCACGGGCATCTCTGCAAACTTTTACATTATGAATTTTCATTTTATTCTCCTTTATTTCACTCGCCATTGACCGGTGAGGAGTTTTTGCATCAAGCCTTGTTTCTGCTTTTTGTAGTTTTCAAGTTGCTGTTTGAGAAGAGAAAGCTCTAGCGAATGATTATGCAAAATACAGACTATACTTTGTTGTTCTTTTTCATTTGGCAACTGAACTTTCATATTAAAAAAATCTTCTTTCGATACATTCAGCAATCCATGATTACGAGCGCCTTCCCTGCAAATCAAAGCTAATTGATTGTTTAGACAGCCCGATTCAAAAAGGAATACAAAAAAATCAGAATAAGACTGGTATTCCTTTTTTAGGGAAAAACACAAGTACAATGTTGAAAGGACGCCTAATTCGTATTTATCCAATCGTTTAACAACGCCATAAGGATAACCCGTAGAGTAACTTCTATTGTAGGCAAAATCACCTTTTTTCAACAAGTAATATCCAGAAGTATTTGACGAAGCAATTTTTTTCTTGTAATATTCTTGTTGATTTACCAAACCATATTGAGCTGAGGAAGTCAATATATTGGTATTTCCGTTTTTATTCTTCCTATTTACAACTTCAAATACATTTTTTAGTGCAAACGTATTCCATTTTGAATTTGATGAGTTAATAACTATAAGTTTATTCATCAACTGATTAAAATGATTTTCTTTCGCATCGATGAGTTTTTCCATTTTTTCGATGGCGGAGTCCCAGACCGAAAGCGTCGCCGCAATCTTCTTCTGCTCTTCGAGTGGGGGCAAAAGAAATGCCACCTTATTAATAGTTTCTACGGATATTCCTGGCTGAGCTTGTCCTGTTGCATATTGGTTTAAATTTGCAAAAAGCAACGCGTAATACAACCAAATAGAATTATTGCCATTTTTGGGAGATGCAACTACAGCATGTTCAGTTGCGTAGAATTTACCCTGCGCCAAATTGACATTTCCACACAAAGCTCCTTGCCGTCCAATAATTGGGAAAAATCCTTCATGCGAA
This sequence comes from uncultured Fibrobacter sp., assembly GCA_937891805.1. Lineage (GTDB taxonomy): Bacteria > Fibrobacterota > Fibrobacteria > Fibrobacterales > Fibrobacteraceae > Fibrobacter. The sequence goes on from CALATK010000023.1 coordinate 12,658, forward strand.
AAATTCGGGACAAATCCTCTAGTTCCATTTCCTCCAAAACAAGGATAGATATTAACAGGATCCTGCTTTGCAGCAATCATTTGTGCAGAAATAAATTTTCCTGCTTTGAGCAAAGCAACATCTTCTAACTTCACTTTTTTCCATCCAGCCATATTCTACCTGTATTCATTCAAATCATTTAAAATTCTTGACGTTTCGCCATCAATAAAGCCAATAGCATCCGAAGAAAATCTAGCAGATATTACCTGATGCATTTTTTTCAATCGTTTCAAAGACGGTATAGTCTGTCCTAAAATAAACAGATAATGATCTTTTACATCTTTCATCGAACAAGGGATCTTTATCCCTTCAGACGATGACACCAACATAACGCCTTCTTCCCGTAATAATGAAATTACTTCTCTACTAACTTTTTCAGCACTGTAATCGCTGTAACCTCGATAATTCAACCAGTCTTTTATCTCATCTCTATAACAATACTTATTTGGATCTTCGTATAGCAGAGTTCCCTTTAAGTAGTCCAGAGTCTCACATGCAACCGCTCTCTCCTCATTACGTTTATTTTCTTCAAGAAATTGATTTACCGATTCCAAAGCCACATTCAGAATTTCATCATCAATTTGTTGACCAACATTAGAAACATCGGAAGCCTTCATTTTCATCCAATCCGGTTCGCCAACAACAAGAGAACCTTTCCATATTGGATCTAGTATATTCTTCACATCTTTTAATTCGTCATTATAATACTTCCGAATCGAACCACCCATCAAATCGGATAGTTGTACAAGAATTTCTGATTTGGGAGAACGCATCTGTATTTCAGGAGCAAATAAATCAACCTGGCTTTTCTTTGCCACCACCGATTCAATGTATTTAACAAATGATTCACGATACTTTGAATCGCCAAACGTATCAAAGGTCAAATCGACATTGCCGTATATTCTAACAACCTCTGACACAAGAAGACGTTCTATGTATTTATAAAATGTGGGATGATATCTAAACCACTGCGCCGTTTTATCAAAATCATCCTTTTTGACATGGATTGTTACAATAGAAACACTCCATGACGCTATTTGGTTTAACATTTCATATCTTTTTCTATCATCTTTTATTCTGTTTGATTTTAATTCGGGCAGATTATATTTTTCAAGCAAGGCCTTAAGCTTATCTTCAATTTCAGAAATATCGCCTTCACGAATAAGTGTTGCACAAATCAAAAAAGTATCTGAAGCCCCACTTGAAAAATGCGGGTCTCCACTTTCATCAATAAAAGCATGAAATACAGATTTAGCCATCTCCGCCTCCAAACAAGTCTAGCGTTTCCGAATCTTTTTTCTTTTTCTTCGCACTATATTTCGCTTGCTTTTCAGAAACATGCTGCAATGCGGGCTCAGTCTTGGACAGTTCAATGATATTGTCCTCTATTTTTATGGGGATGCATCCTTTTTCTATAAGTGCGTTGTTAGCGTTTTTTTCGTCTGCACCGGGCTCGCGGATAAAAATCTTCCTACCGCGTTTCAGACCTTCTATAACGCCAGACCACGTACCACCACCATTATTCGATTCAGCGACATAAATTTCATCGGCCATGCCGTAAATCAGCGTGTTTCTATCCATCGCCAACCAAGTGGACCAAGGCATTTTCGGGGCATACGCACTTACCACCAGCACTTTGCCTTCTACGATTTGCTTGTAGTACTGTTTGAAACCTGTCGAGAAAGTCAATATTCCTTGCGGCAATACGATTATGCTAGAGCCTTCCGCCTTGACTGCAGCATCCAATGCTTCGCGATCGACACCCTTGGCAAAGCCGCTTACAACAACCTTGCCTTCTTCGGCAACTTTCTTTGAAATTTTTCGAGTGAAGTCAATTGAAATTTCACTGGCAGCGCGGGCACCGACAACGGCTGCTGTCGGCTGGTTCAACAGAGCGATGTTCCCCTTTGCATAAAGCAAAACAGGGCAACCGTTCATTTTCAGGTTTTTCTTGAGTGTCTGCGGGAATTCAGGGGACATGGAAGGAATTAGCGAGTACCCCTGATTAATCAGGTTCTCTGCCATAAAGGCGTTATTGGGTAGCTGTTCCTTTGCTCTCGAAAGGGCGTCAATATCCTTGATATCAAGACCGAGTTTAGAATTCCACTCAGATTCGTTCAGACCAAAAAAGTCAACAACCGTCTTTTTTTGCTTATGGCACCAGCTGAGTATATCGTTTTTTACCGCTGTCTTGATTGCGGCATGGGCAAGGGCCATCCAGTAGGCATATTCGTTCAGATTGTTCATAAATCGCCTCCAACGGTTTTAGCGATAACTACCGGGGTTATGGTTGCAGCACCTTTTTCTTTCAACATTTTTGCAATCTCGTTCAATGTCGCACCACTATCATAGATATCATCTAGCAAAAGAACGCTTTTCCCTTCGAGTATTTCGGGCGAATCGAAGTCGAACGCGTCTTCCACATTTTTTCTTTTCAAAATAGCATTCTGGGGAATCTTCTGTGCCGTTGTCTGTCTCATCTTTTTAAGATTATGGCATACGGAAACGCCCAACAATTCGCCAACTTTTATGGCGAAGTTCTTGACTAGGTCTCCCGATTCCGTCGGTGGAACATAAAGTAGCATATCTATCTTGTTGTCCATCATCTTCTTTTGGATCATTCGTGCCATTCGCCGAGCGATATCATCCGGGAAATCTCCCGCACCTTCGTATTTGCAATTATGCACCATCTGGCCTATTTCGCCATCTTCTAGGGAATAATTAGCCAACGCAAATCCAGGCTCAAGTTTTGAGGTTTTCTTCTTTGCTATTTCCGGAAAATAGTCCTGTTTGAAATTACGCAGCTGGAGCCAAGTCTCTTCGGAATAGCGTTTTGGCATATAGTCCGTCAGATTGGTATTATCACAATTTTCAGAAGATACTGTTATCGTGTCGCCGAGATACCTGCGGAGATAATCCATTCGAGAGCCTGTTGTTTCATTATAGCCCATCATGGCGTCCAAGTCGATCATCTTGGATTGACGAAGCTCCTCAAAAGATTTTGTATCAAGTTCGGGAGCGTCAAACCGATATTCGTATTTACCTTTTTCATTGCGCACAGCGATTTTCTGTTCGAGTAAGTCAGCAAGAATTGTCCTTACGGGAGTCTGCTTCATATTCAATTCGCGCATAACGTCCCGTTCGCCAAGGGGAGCATTTTTCAAGGCGTTTATAACGCGTCCGTAATCTGCCGTTTTGGGTTTTGCCCCGTTGATAAAACTGAGGGGCAACATTTTGTCGTAAGGGACTCCGTCTTTATCCACATTCTCGTTGTAAAACAGAATGATGTCTGAAGGCTTGCCGTCACGACCAGCACGACCGATTTCTTGGTAATAATGAATTGGGGACTGCGGCATCTGCGTATGGATGATGAATCGGATATCCGGCTTATCTATGCCCATACCCAAAGCATTCGTTGCGACAATAGCCTTCCAGCGGTTTTCTTTAAGCCCCTGTTCTATCCGAATCCGGTCTTCGCCCTCCAATGAGGCATTATACATCTCGGCATCTATTCCAACGAATTTTAGCCAATCCGCATATACTTGCGTGTTGACGCGAGTTCCCGTATATATAAGGCCAGAGCCTTCGCAATGTTGCAGGTATTCCGCAATACGGATTTTCTTTTCGTTTTCCGATTTGACTTTAACAACAAACAGGCGAAGATTCTCTCGCAGGAGGTTACCGCGCAAGACAGTCATGTTCTTGCCGATTTGCTCCTGGATATCGTTCTGGACACGCTCCGTCGCTGTTGCCGTCACAGCCAACACAGGGACGTTTTCAGGCAAGATTCTAACAAGGTCAACAATACGTCGAAAATCTGGGCGAAAATCATGCCCCCATTGCGAAATGCAATGTGCCTCATCAACAACGACCATGGCCACCTTGATTTCACGGACGGTTTCTTGCCATGAGAGGTTGCCTTGTCGCTCCGGGGCGATATACAGAATCTTAATTTTCCCATTCTTCGCATCTTCAAGAATCTGCCCATTTTCTTCGGGAGTCTGGTTCGAGTTGATGCACTTAGCGACAATCCCTTTCTCATTGAGTGAATTCACTTGGTCACGCATCAAGGCAATCAATGGGGAAAAGACAATTGTGAGACCATCAAGTTGTGTTGCCGGGAACTGGTAACAGAGAGACTTGCCAAAACCAGTCTTTTGAATCATCAAGACGCGTTCATTATTTAAAATTTTATCAATCGCCGCCCACTGTGCGTCGTGAAAATGGGCGAATCCAAAGATTTCCTTTAATTTTTGCTCAGCTTCTTGACGGTTCATAAACTTACTCCATTCCCATCTATTGAATTCTCAATTCTTTTCGTTTCCTACCAAAATCGGCTTCTGTAAATCAAGCGATAGAATAGTCCCAAGTTGACTTTCTGCTGTTTCACGTAGTTTTACGAGTCGTTCTGATTGCGCCATACATTCCTTTATCAAAATGGCATTGTAGCTTTCAAGATTCGCCAAAACCAAAAGATGCGGGATATCGGCGTAATCCCTAATATTTCCTTTTTTGCCCGGATTATTAGTTCGCCATTCCTTGGCGGTTTCTCCAAAAAGAGCCACGTTCAACAAATCGGCTTCATCGGCATAAACAAAACTCTTCTGCATTGGGGTCAACTGCGGCAAAATAAGTTTTCCTTTAATCGCATCAGTATGAATTCTGTAATTCAGTTTGGAAATTTCCCTATTCAAATTCCAATTTAGGGACAGACGGCTACTTTCGTCCGATTTTAGGCGTCGATAATCCTTGACAATATACAACTTGAATTCAGGAGATATCCATGAAGCAAATTCCATGGCGATATCGCTATGAGCAAAGATTCCTCCACCGTATCTGCCAAACTTACAAACAATACCCTTAGCATTTGTTTGTTCAATCCACTTTGTAGGGGTCATAACAAATCGGTTTAAACCGGCGTCATTTTTAACCGTGTCGAAATGCACACGGTTAAAATCTGGATTATGGAGGCTTTCCCATACAGCTAGAAATTCTATTGTATTACGATTACGCATCCAGTTTTGGATGACAAAACGGGGGTCATCTTCATTACGGTATTTCGCGATATCAGTCATTGAAATATACTCATTTTCAAAATCCGTGGTATAAATGCCAATATCAATCCCTAAGGCATGAATCGTTTCTTTTTTCATCTGAATCATCTTTTTTACTTTTACCATATTTCGCTCCTATCTCTGCCTTATTTTTTTAGCCGATGCAAAACGATCCTTATCCCCGCTTAATCTCCTTCAGTTTTTGGGCCATCTGCTTACGGACTTCGGCGAGTTCCTTTTCAAGGCGGTCGATATCCTTCTGTACCGCATCCACATCTATCGGGGCTTCTTCTTCGAAGGTGTCCACATAGCGCGGGATGTTCAGGTTGAATTCATTGCCCGCAATTTCGTCGAAGGTGGCAATATGGGCGTACTTGTCCACATTCTTGCGCTTCTTGTAGGTATTCACAATTTTCGAGATATTCTCTTCGGAGAGCGAATTCTGCTTTTTGCCCTGCACGAATTCTCGGCTCGCGTCAATGAACAGTACGTCCTTGCGCTTTGCGTTCTTGCCGCCGATTTCACGGCTGCGGTCGAATACCAGAATCGCCACGGGAATGCTTGTGGTCGGGAACAAATTTTCGGGGAGGCCGATTACCGCATCCAGCAGGTTTTCGCGAATCATCGCCTCACGGATTTTGCCTTCGGAAGAACCACGGAACAGCACACCGTGCGGCACTACGACAACGACACGGCCTTCGCCCGCGAGGCTTGTCTCGACCATGTGCGTAATGAAGGCCCAGTCGCCCTTGCTCTTGGGCGGAACTCCACGGAAAAAACGCTTGTAGGGGTCACTTTCGGCGTTTTCTGCGCCCCATTTATCAAGGCTGAAAGGCGGATTAGCCACCACCACGTTGAATTTCATCAACTTGTCCTTTTCAACAAGCATCGGACTGTTGAGCGTATCGCCCCATTCAATGCGGGCGCTATCGGTGCTATGCAGGAACATATTCATGCGGCAAAGCGCCCATGTGCTGCCGTTCGATTCCTGACCAAACAAAGCGTAGTTGCCGCTCGGCACCTGCTTTGCGCCCTGCAAAAGCAAACCGCCCGCGCCGCACGTCGGGTCGCAAATCTTGTCGCCATCCTTCGGAGCGGCGAGTTTCGCCACAAGTTCCGTCACATCGAATGGTGTAAAAAATTCACCGGCCTTCTTGCCAGCCTCGGCACCGAAACGCTCCAACAGATACATATAGGTGTTGCCGATGATGTCTTCGGAAACACGGCTCGGCGACATGTCGAGTTCGTCCTTATGGAAGTCTTCGAGCAGCGTACGTAAGCGACGGTTGCGGTCCTTCGTCTTTCCGAGATTCGGTTCAGAGTTAAAGTCGATGTTGCGAAAAACGCCTTCGAGCTTGAGCCTGTTCTGCGTTTCAATCTTGTCGAGAACGATGTTGATTAAATCGCCGATGTTATCTGCAGTGCGGCGTTCGTAAAGGCTGTAATAGTCCGCGATAAAAGAGTCAATGACCTTGCCCTTGTCGTTCTTGATTTCTACCATCGGAAGCACAAATCGTTCGCGTTCCAATTTGCGGAGGATTCTCGCCTCGTCGCCGCCGTATTGTTTGCCATAAGCATCGTAATGGTCGCGCCATACATCCGACATATACTTCAGGAACAACATCACCAGAATATAGTCCTTGTATTGTGCCGGATCGATTGCTCCGCGAAACGTGTCACAGGCAGCCCAGGCGGCAGCATTGATGGCATCTTGCTTGATTTTTTCGCTTTTTACTTCACTCATAGCGACTCCAGGTATTTTGAAATTTCCGTTTCTAAAATTAAGTTCTTTTGCTTGACAATTTCTGCCAAAATCTCATGTTCTTTTCGGCTGAGTTTTACAAGGTCGGCAATAGTCTGCTGAACCCTTAAATTGGGCAATTTGACCGGCATCTGCTCCAAAACAGTCTTGCTGATGAGCGGCATGGCAGAACCCTTGGCGAATTCCTTGAAAAAAGCGGCCCCGTTGACGCCGTTCATATACCAAACCAGGTATTCGGGCAAAACCCTTTCGTGATTTACGCGGATACGGATCATCGGGGCAACCACAAGCAAATCTTCGTCCAAGACAGGTACAAGAGCCGAAACAAACGAGCCACCCCTCGATCTAAACACGATATCACCCGCCACCGCAAGGTGCGAGTTGTTGGGCTTAGCGTCTTCCACACGCCGCAGCGCGCCCACATTCAACGAGCCATCCGAACCCACATCGCGCAAAAAGCACGCGAGCGTGCCACATTCTCCCGGGATGCAGGTGTTGCGGAACGGATAACCCACCGAAAGCTGGGCAATTTCGCCCAAATTGACATATTCAGACTTCATGCCCTAAATATAATCAAAAAGTTTAAGAAAAGCAATATTTTTTGTAGTAAAATTCATACTATTTATGATTTGGCATCAAAGAGTCACAAATCATCTCCTATCCCTGTCTTTAAAAGTTGTAAAAGAACACCAAATACGCGACAAAAAATGACTCTCACTTGCGTATGAGAGCCATTTTTCAATTCTCGGATTCTTCGAGGGCTGGTTCGGGTTAGCCCAGCTTCGCTCTAATCCAGTTGTTGGCGTTCGCGATGGCACCGGCAATCTTGTCGACTTCCTTGGTGCCTGCCTGAGCGCGGTCCGGGCGTCCACCGCCGCGGCCACCGCAAGCAGCGGCGAGGTCCTTCACAAGGTCGCCGGCTTTGATGCCCTTGGCCTGAACGTTCTTGCCCACCATCACGGCGATGCTTCCGTTGCCTTCGCCCTTGTTCGCAATCACGGCGACGCTGTCGGTGTCGAGCTTGTTCTGAACGCCGTCCAGCAAGTCCTTGTACTTGTCTTCGGGCATGTTGAGTTCGCGCACAAACAGGTTCACGCCCATCACGTTGATGCCGCCGTTCAGGAGTTCGGCAGCGGCGAGGGTCGCAAGTTCCAGTTTCACGGACTGCAGGCTCTTTTCGAGATTCTGCGTCTTGACGAAAGACTGCTGAATGCGGTCGAGAACTTCGGCGTCCTTGCAGCGGAGCTGTTCGCGGAGGGCGGTCAAAATCTGCGTTCCGGCACGGAGCAGCGAGAGAGCGCCATGTCCAGAGACAGCTTCAATACGGCGCACACCGGCAGACACGCTAGATTCGCTGATAATCTTCACGAGGCCGATGTTACCGGTGTTCTGCACGTGCAAGCCACCGCAGAGTTCCTTGGAGAATTCTTCATTAGCGCAGCCCATCTTAACCACGCGGACTTCGTCGCCATACTTTTCGCCGAACAATGCCATGGCACCGCTGGCCTTCGCTTCGTCCACGCCCATCACCTGGGTGTTGACCGGCAAGCATTCCATGACCTTCGCGTTCACGATGTCTTCCACCTTCTGGATTTCCTCGGCGGTCATCGCGTTGAAGTGGCTGAAGTCGAAGCGGAGGAGTTCGTTCGAAACAAAGCTACCCTGCTGCTGCACATGAGTGCCGAGCACCTGGCGGAGAGCGGCCTGCAGCAAGTGCGTGGCGGAGTGGTTCTTGCGGATGTCGTTACGGCGGTCGTTATCGACGGTCGCCATAAACACGGCACCCATCGTCTCTTCGTTTGCCGTACCCTTCTTCACCTTGCCGCGGCAGAGGGCGGTGTCGTTCACCTTCACGGTGTCGAACACGTCAATTTCCAAATCAGCAGAAACGAGCGTTCCCTTGTCGCCGACCTGGCCACCCATTTCGGCATAGAACGGAGAAGTTTCGAGCACTATGGAAAGCACGTCCTTGTCGACCCGCCAGCGCACGACCTTCGTTTCGCAAGCGGAGAGTTCATAGCCCACGAACTTGGTGCTTTCTTCGCTGTACTGCGTCCAGCCTTCGGTACCCATCGTGTTGATGCCCTGCTTCATGTTGGCGCGGGCGCGGGCCTTCTGTTCTTCCATGCACTTGTTGTAGCCTTCTTCGTCAATCGTAAGGCCCTTTTCTTCGGCGAGAATGCCGGTAAGGTCCGGCGGGAATCCGTAGGTATCGTAAAGCAGGAACACCTTGTCACCCGGCACGGTCTTTGCGTCGCCAAGTTCAGCCACAATGCCTGCGAAGCGTTCGAGGCCGGCGTCCAGCGTGCGGATAAAGCTTTCTTCTTCGCTCTTGATCACAGAGGCCACAAATTCCTTGCGTTCGCGGATTTCCGGGAAGGCATCGCCCATCGTATCGGCGAGAACCTGCACGAGCTGGCAAATGAACGGCTTCTTCTGGCCCAACAGGCGGGCAAAGCGGCTAGCACGGCGCAGAATGCGGCGGAGCACGTAGCCGCGGCCTTCGCTGCTCGGGAGTGCGCCATCGGCAATAGCGAAGGAGATTGCGCGGATGTGGTCGGCAATCACGCGGTGCGGAGTACCGGCTTCGCCATCGTTGTACGGAACGCCAGAGAGATCAGCAATCTTTGCGATAATCGGGGTGAACACGTCGGTGTCGTAGTTGCTGGTCTTGCCCTGCAAAATAGCGCAGATACGTTCGAAACCCATACCGGTATCGACATTCTTTGCCTTCAGCGGAATCAAGCTTCCGTCGCTCACGCGTTCATACTGCATGAACACGTTGTTCCAAATTTCAATGTAGCGGTCGTTTTCGCCGTTCACGCCCTTAATCGGGTCCTTGAACGTTTCGGCCTGCGTAGCGAGGTCGCCGCGGTCGTAGTGGATTTCGGAGCAGGGGCCGCACGGACCGGTGTCGCCCATTTCCCAGAAGTTGCTGTGGGCGTCAAAACGCATGATGCGGTCATCCGGGAGGCCGGACACGTCCTTCCAAATCTGCCAGGCTTCGTCATCGTCCTGATAGACAGTCGCGAAGAGGCGTTCCTTCGGGAGCTTCCACACTTCGGTCAAGAGTTCCCAGGCCCAGGCGATAGCTTCTTTCTTGTAGTAGTCGCCGAAGCTCCAGTTGCCGAGCATTTCGAAGAAGGTGTGGTGGTAGTTGTCGCGGCCCACCACGTCGAGGTCGTTGTGCTTACCGGACACGCGGAGGCACTTCTGGCTATTGCATGCGCGCTTCCAGCCCTTCGGATTGTCGCCCAGGAAGATTGCCTTGAACTGGTTCATGCCCGCGTTCGTGAACATGAGCGTCGGGTCGTCATGCGGAACCACCGGCGAAGAACGCACAAAGAGGTGGCCCTTGGATTCGAAGAACTTGATGAAAGATTCGCGCACCTGCGCAGAAGTCATAGTAGGCATAATGTGTCCCTTTTATTTTACGGCACAAAGATAGAAAAACAAGGGCTGGGGTCTAGATGCTGCAGGCTAAGCCATAAGGAGAAAAGTGCTCAGAACAGCATTAGTTCCCTTTTTGGACTTATTACTTGAAATTTTTCTTCGCCACTTCCAGCGTTTCAATCACCTTGTCGCACCAGGCGTCAAATTCGGGGTCGTCCTTCTGGAATTCCGGATGAGCCAGCACGTTTGCAATGGTGCGGCGGATTCCCTGATCAAAACGGACTTCGGTGCGGAACGTGGGTACGGCGCGCTTGAGCTTGGAATTGTCAAACACCACGGAATTCGCCTTGTCGCCGATGAGGCTCCCCAGCAAATCGTAGTCGCTTACATCGGCAAGGAATTTCGAAGACACGTAGTAAGGCTTCAGTTCAACGCCCAGAGCATCCGCCACCGCCTTGTAAATCTGGTTCCAGGTGAGCGTTTCGTCGCTGGTTATCTGGAACGATTCTCCGATGGCATGGACGTTCCCCATCAGGCCCACGAAACCCCGGGCAAAGTCAGTGTTGTAAGTCATGGTCCAGAGGCTTGTACCATCACCGTGAATGATGACAGGCTTGCCCTGCAGCATGCGCTTCGCCACCTGCCAGCTGCCATTCTTGCCGTGAACACCCAGCGGGATGCTGCGCTCGTCATAAGTGTGACTCGGCCGCACAATTGTGATGGGGAAACCCTCTTCGCGGTACTTGCGCATCAGGAATTCTTCCCCCGCAATCTTGTTGCGGGAGTATTCCCAATAGGGGTTCGCGAGAGGCGTCCCTTCGGTAATGCGGTAGTCCGAAAGCGGCTTCTGGTAGGCGCTCGCGGAACTGATGTACATAAACTGCTTGGTCTTGCCCTTGAACAGGCGGTAATCCCGTTCCAGCGCGCTCGGGTGGAACACGATAAAATCGCAGACCACGTCGAACTCCATGCCCTTGATTTTTTCGGCAACATCCGACTCATTGTAGATGTCGGCATTAATGAGTTCGACACCTTCGGGAATGTCTTCTGCGGGGCGGTTTCCGCGATTGAGCAGGTAAAGTTTCCAGCCCTGGGCCACCGCAAGCCGCGTGATGGCCATGCTGATAGTTCCCGTGCCGCCGATAAAGAGAGCAATCATAAAGAAGTGGTTAGTGGTTAGTGGTTAGGGCCGAAGGTCCGTGATTAGAATCTAGGACCGCTGGGGACAAGAAGTGTCATCCAGAGCTACGTATGTGGCGAAGGATCCGGGACAGGGGAATTGACTTAGTAGTTGGGGAAAGCCTTCCCCTGGCTCGCACTACGTAGCTCACCACCCCTTCTTTCCGGAAGGTGCCGTTTACACCGTTGCGTGTGCCGCAATCTTGTAGATTTCGGTCACGTCCTTCGCCTTGAGCGGCACGAATCCCCAGCCGTCGCCCGGATTCAGCTTTTCCACCATCTTCGGGATGTCTTCTTCCTTCGCGCCGAGTTCAGCGAAGTTGATGGGCATGCCGATGGAATGCAAGAAGCGGCGGAAAGCCTTGATGCCTTCGAGGGCGGTCGCCTTCGGGTTTTCGAAATTCATCTCGCAGCCGAAAACGCGGGTAGCCATCTGGGCAAAGCGCATCACGTTGTGGTCTACCACGTATTCCATCCAGGAGGGCATAATCACTGCAAGGCCCGCGCCATGGGCGCAGTCGTAAAGTGCCGAAAGTTCGTGCTCGATGGCGTGGCTGTTCCAGTCTTGACTGCGCCCGCAGCCCACAACGCCGTTGTGGGCTACCGTCCCCGCCCACATGATGTTGGCCCGCACCTGGTAGTTGGCGGGGTCGGCAATGGCGCGCGGCCCCTCCTTCACCATCGTGAGGAGCACCGCTTCGCACAGGCGGTCGGTAATTTCCACTTCGAGCGTATTCGTGAAGTAGCGTTCAAAAACGTGGGCCATGATGTCGGTAATGCCGCAAGCCGTCTGGTAGGCAGGCAACGTGCAAAGGAGCGCCGGATTCTGCACCGCAAACTTCGGGCGGATATGTTCGCTACTGGCCCCCCGCTTGAGCATGCCGTCTTCCTTGGTAATCACGGAGTCGCCGCTGCCCTCGGAACCGGCCGCCGCAATGGTCTGCACCACGCCTATGGGGAGCGCGCAGGCAGCCGAGGCCTTGCCATCGTAAAAGTCCCAGAAATCACCCTTATAGGGAACACCCATGGCAATGGCCTTGGCAGAGTCAATAGAACTTCCGCCACCTACTGCTACGATAAAGTCAACCCCCTCCTTGCGGCAAAGGTCGATTCCTTCATATACCAAACCATCTCTCGGATTCGGCTGTACACCACCCAGCTCCACATAGGAAAGACCCTCTGCGTCAAGAGCTGCCTTTACGCGGTCCAAAAGACCGGAACGAACCACGGAACCACCGCCGTAATGTAACAATACCTTGCTTCCTCCGAAACGCTTTACTAACTTACCTGTCTCTGCTTCCTGACCCTTACGGAAGGCAGAATAGGTCGGGCTGTAAAAAGTGAAATTATTCATAAAATTACCTCCTTATTTTCTACATCAACTATACCATATCCTGTCCTTTTTGGCAATGAAATTCTGAAATCATAAGAAACGACGTAAAAATGCCGTCTCCCGGTTCCGAGAGACGGCAAAATCTTAATTTTATTATAATATCCTTCCGTTTTTTACAACCTTTCCCGTGCTTTTACGCTCTCTCCGCAGTGGATAGATACTTCTTCACATACTGTCCCGTATAGGAAGCTTCGCAACAGGCAACCTCCTCCGGTGTACCCTGAGCCACAATGGTACCACCCTTATCTCCGCCCTCGGGACCGATATCGATAAGATAGTCCGCCGTCTTAATCACATCCAGGTTGTGCTCGATGACAAGTACCGTATTTCCGCCCTCTGTCAGCCGTTCAAGAATCTCAATCAGCTTATGCACATCCGCAAAATGGAGACCGGTGGTCGGCTCATCCAAGATATAAATGGTCTTGCCGGTACTTCTTTTGGAAAGCTCCGTGGCCAACTTAATACGTTGTGCCTCTCCGCCGGACAGCGTGGTCGAAGGTTGTCCCAGCTTAATATAAGACAATCCCACATCATTCAGCGTCCCAATCTTGCGACGGATGCTCGGTACATTTTCAAAGAAAGTCACTGCCTCCTCCACTGTCATATCCAGTACATCGAAAATGCTCTTTCCCTTGTACTTCACCTCCAGGGTTTCCCTGTTGTAACGCTTTCCGCCACATACCTCACAGGGAACATACACGTCTGCTAAAAAGTGCATTTCAATCTTGATGATACCATCCCCGCTACATGCCTCGCAACGTCCACCCTTTACATTA
>CALATK010000024.1 GCA_937891805.1 uncultured Fibrobacter sp.
TGGGGCGGGCGGATAGCGGCTCGGGCCATAAGAATCACCCGCTTGTCTATGGGAGAAAGCTTGCGGACATTTTCTTCGGGGTCTTCAAACCCCAGGTAGGCAAGCCATTCCTTCGCCTTGGCCCGTTCTTCCCAGGTGGTATTGTCCGCCTTGCAGAGGTTCGGCGTAAAGCCCGTGCAGAGCACCTCCAAAAGGCTCAGGTCTTCGCGGTACTGGAGCGCCAGTTCCGGAGAGAAGAATCCCAGTTTCGCCTTGTGGTCCCAGATGTTCAGACCATGCCCCGGACGCTCGCCCAGGAGTGTAATGTCGTTTCCGTAAATCTGGGGGTGGTCCGCCGTCAAGAGCCCGAGCAGCGTACTTTTCCCTGCACCGTTCTCCCCCATGACCACCCAGTGTTCGCCCTTGCGGACCTGCCAGTTCAAATTCCTGATAACCGTCGTTTCACCGAAGCGGACGTTGACATTTCTTAGATCGAAAAGGACTTCCCCTTTATTGTCATCCCCGCTGTCATTCTGGAGCCTGTCATTCTGGAGCGCAGCGATAGAAACTGCGATAGAATCACGGGGATCTCCAAGCCTACACTTCAGGTCTACAACCTCGTAGTCCGTCAGTTCAGCCTTGCGGAATTTCGGCTGGACCGCCACATCGGGCAACGAACCGGCGTATTCCTTGAACACCTTGTTCTCGAATACAAAAGCGGGAATCTCCGGAATCAGTTCGTCTTCACGGGCAAGACGTACCACCACATTCAAGTTTTGCCGCTTGGCAAGACCGGCCACACAGCCAGCCAAGTGCACGCGGTACTCCGGGTCCAGACCGCCGAACAGGTCGTTGAAATAAACCCACTCCGGTTTTTCCATCCACATGCGGGCCAGCAGCACCCGGCGAAGTTCCCCGTTAGACAGGCTCAGGAGCTTTCTCTCCAGAATGTCCATCGGCAAGTCCGCAATGGCCATGGCCTCGTCAAGCTTTGCGGGATCCGTCTCCGGAAACGGCACGTCGTCGATATAGCGGTCCGTCTGCAAAAAGAATTTCTTGTTCAAGAGCAGGTTCTTGACCAGCGGAGCCTCCGAATCGTGCAAGCTGATAAAGCGCTGCTGCCAAAATGGCGCCAAGGCCTGCTGGATTTTACGCTGCATGGATTCGGACATGGTAGAGACATTCTTGCGCTGGTTCAAGAAATGGGAAATGACCCGGTCCAGATCCGCACCGTCGGTGCTAAAGATCTGCACCTGAGGGAACTTTTCAATCAACGCTTCAAAACGCCCGAATTCCATAAGCCACACCAATCTAGATTATTAAAAGAACATGGGCCAAAGGCCGTCTATAAAAAGCACCGTGCAGCAGGCCACCAGGGCAACGCCCACCAGCCCAAACCGGAACAGGGACGCCACCACGGCAGTCACAAGGGCAAGCACTCCCGACAGCATGGAATCCGTAGAGTAGAAGATGGCAGGCACCGTCATGGCGGCAAGTACCGTGCAAGGGATGTAGGCCAAAAAAGACTTGACAAAGGGATTGCTCAGTTTCCCTTTCAAAAGCACAAAGGGAACAGCCCGCAAAAGGAAGGTCACCCCCGCCATAACCATCAAGAAGGCAAAGTATTCCCTAAGGTTCATCGTCTGACTCCTTGACCGGGAAGAACAGGGCCCCAAAGAGAGAAGCTACTACCGCACAGATGATGATGGAAAAACCGTAAGAGACTCCCTGCAGTACAGGGACATACTTGAACGCAAGACTCAAGGCGATGGCCACCAGCACCACAATCAATGTGGACAGATGTTTTTTGCAGGGGGGCACCACAATGGCCACAAACATACCATACAAGGCGACTCCCAGGGCGTTGGTAATCCAGGAGGGCAAAATCTCTCCAGACACGGCCCCTGTAAGCGTTCCCAGGGACCAGCCGATATAGGGCAGCACCATCAGGCCAAAGAAATAGCGGGGAGTCACTCGGTTTTGCTGGGCCATGGACACGGCGAAAATTTCGTCGGTGATTCCCGTGGCCAGAAGCAGGCGGTAAGGCGTCGTAAAATCAGACGAGACTTTCTGGGAAAGGGTAATGGCCATCAGGGAATAGCGCAGGTTGATAAAGAAGGTGGCGATAGCCATCTCCAAAAAAGTGCCGGCGGCATCCACCATGATGTTAAGACCCGCAAACTGCCCCGCCGAAGTCAAGTTGGTCATGGAAATGAAGGTCACCAAGAACCAAGACATAAACTTGGATCCGGCGATGCCGAAAGAGAAGGACACCGCAAAATAGCCGATGCCTATGGGTAACCCATCTTTCACGCCCTTCAGAAACATACGGGCCAAAGATAGTAAATAGTGATTAGGGGTTAGGGGCTAGGATCTAGGGGTTAGGGGAATGTGGAATTATTCATTTCTCACTACACATTTCACATCACACACTTGTAAGCTCCAGTCACCGTCGGCAAAAGGCTTACCGTATATTGATACGGCTGGTCTTTGCAGAACTTCCGCTCACAACGCGGACCATGTAGCTACCCTGCGGAAGTCCCTGGAGCGACATTTCCATGGTCCCTACGAAGGATTCCTGGAATGCCTTAACGCGATTGCCCAGCATATCGAACACCTGTACGCGAACTAAAGATTCTCTAGGCGCATAAATCGCAAGGCAGTTGTGAGCGAAGGAAACCTTTAATTGCGACTGCAGTTCCGCTACGAACGCTTCTGGGCTACTTGCACTAGAGCTGCTAGACACAATGGTTGTTGCAGAACTGGAGCTGGGAGGAACAAAGTCAAGGCAAGAGGTTTCCACCCACCATTCCCTATTTGAAGCATCCGTATTCATCCACTGTAAACTTCCTGGACGTGTGGGGGAAATAGCGTAGCATGTTTCCGCAGTCATATTGTTCAAACCAGAATTATAGCAGTGTTCCGCATAGCCCCCGACACCGTTCACAAAGGCAATGCAAGGGCTTTCTTCGACAGAACTACTTGATTCTGCCCCACTGCTTGAACTTTCCTCGGAACTGCTGGATTCTTCAACCACTTCGCTGGAGGAGGACTCTGCTTCAGAGCTGCTGGACTCCACAACTTCGCTGGAGGAAGGCTGTTCTTCGGAGCTGCTAGACTCCTCAACCGTTTCGCTGGAGGAGGACTCTGCTTCAGAGCTGCTAGACTCCTCGACAGAACTGCTAGAAGGAATTACAACGGCTTCCTCGCGGAACACCGCCATATAAGAAACATCTTCCGTCACAGACTCTATGCCCGGAGTCCAGTAGTCAAAGAAATAGTTGTAGGTAGCAGTGGAGGGTTTGACCGGAGTCTCACCCATGTACTCAGGCATTTCGCCGTAAGCCACCTTGGAACTTTGCAGTTTAGAATTATCGTAGTTCAAGAAGGTCACTGTGTACTGATTCACAGTTGCTTTGAAGGTCGCCGTGTAAGTGGTCTCTCCCGTAACCTGCGTCAGAGTCGGAGTCCAACCTGTAAAGGTGTAGGTGTACTGGGCCGAGGCCTTCTTGGTGGGATTTTCAGCAAGCTGAAGGCTCTTGGCCGGAGTGCCGTATTCGTATTCCACCTTCGTGAAGACTGATCCGTCTTCATTCAGGTAGGTAATGGTGTATTTGCGCTTGAATTCCTTGTAGGTGGCGGTATATGTGGCGTTGCCCGTAACATTTTCAATCTTCGGGCTCCATCCGCTGAATTCATAGGTGTATTCCGCAGTAGCGGGCTTTTCGGGTGTCCGAGGCTTTACAATGTCGGCCGCGATGGTACCGTAGGGATACGTAGCAGTTTGAATGACCGTGCCATCATCTTTCACGAAAGTCACGGTATAACTATTAGTAGAAGAGGTATAGGTGGCGGTATAAACGACGTCTTCCGTTACCGCAGCCAGGGCCGGAGTCCAGCCCGCAAAGGCGAAGGTCTCACCCGCAGTCCCCTGTTTGACAGGGTCAGCGGGCTTTGCGATGTCCGCAGGAGCCGTGCCGTAATCGTACTCTGTCGCAGCCAGCAGCACCGTGCCGTCTTCGTCCTCGAAAGTTACAGTGTACTTGTTCAGCGAACTGTCCACCACGGCGGTATAGGTTGCTGCACCTGTCACAGCCGCAATTTCAGAATCCCAACCTACAAACGTATAGGTGTACTGGGCCGTGTTGGCAGGGGTCTTGCTTTCGGGGGCCACAGGCACCGTACCATACTCCACTTCTGCCGTAGTCTCGGTACCGTCACCGTTCACAAAGGTGATGGTGTACTTGTTCTTCGTAGAAGTGTACGTGGCCGTGTAGGTTGCCTCCCCCGTCACCATAGCAATCTCAGGATTCCAACCCGCAAAGGTATAAGTGTATTCTGCCGTGGCCTGCTTTGTAGGATCGGAAGGCTTTTCGATGTCAGCGGGTCTCGTACCGTAATCATACTCTGCCGCAGCCTTCAAAACCGTGCCGTCTTCGTCCTCGAAAGTTACAGTGTACTTGTTTACCGTGCTATTCACCACCGCAGTGTAGGTTGCATTACCAGTGACAGCAACAATTTCCGGAGTCCAGCCCGCGAATCTATAGGTGTACTGGGCATCGTTGGCGGGTGTCTTGCCCGCAGGTGCAACAGGCGTTTCGCCGTATTCCACCTGGCTACTGCTGGATGTACCGTCACCATTCACAAAGGTCACAGTATATTTTTTCTTAGTTCCCTTGAACTTGGCCGTGTAATCCTCATCTCCCGTAACGGCGACAATCTCCGGATTCCAACCATCGAATGCGTAAGTGTAAGCGACATCCGCATCCTTGGTGGGCGTCGCACCGGAATATACAGGTATTGTTCCGTAGGCCACAGATTGCGTGGCCAACACGGTTCCGTCATTCAGGAACCTGATGGAGTAGTAATTTGTCACCTCATTAAAGACAGCCTGATATGTTGCATTTCCTGTCGCTGCAGCCAGCGCAGGTTCCCATCCGCTAAACGTATAGGTGTACTGGGCCGTTGCTGTCTTTGTCGGTTCTGCCCCGGTATACTCAGGAATAGAACCCTGTTCCACTTCTACCGTCTGCAATGTTACATTGCCGTTCTTGAAGGTGATTGTGTATGTCGGAATGGATGAACTACTGGATTCTTCGCTAGAGGAACTACTTTCCTCAATACCACAGGACGTTTCTACCCACCAATATGTTTCTGACACAGACTTGTTTATCCATTGCGGAGCGGGGTTACGTTCCGGATTCATGGTATAGCATTTGCCTGGCTCCATATCGTCAAGACCAGAATTGTAGCAGTGGTCGCCATAGTTCCCGGACCCATTCACAAAGGCAATGCACGGACCACCCATAGAACCGCTGGAAGACGCCGCCGAGCTGCTGGATACGCTCGAAGACGAGACGGAACTGGACGAAACACTGGAGGAGGAAACGCTGCTGGATGACGCCACAGAACTGGAAGAAACACTTGAGGAGGAACGTGCAGAACTGGACGAAACGCTGGAACTGGACTTTGCTGAAGAACTGGAGGCAGCCTCGGGCAACCCTTCGCAACGGACATTGTCAATTTCCAGAGAACCCGTGGCACCGGTGGTCCCGGAGACCTGCCAACTAAAGGCCTTCACATTCTGCCGAGCCGAATTCACATCAACAATCATTTTCGTCCAGTCGGGCTGGCTCATGGAAGTGAGTGTCACCGTTTTCTTGGTCCAGCTATTTGTCGTGGCGGCAGAAGCCTGATGGTAAGCATAATCTGTCACCAAAGGAGACTCCATACGCACCGAATGGGCGGCTCCCTTGTAGTAATAACTGATACTTGTACAGGAATTCAAATTGACAGTGCTCTTGTCTGCGAGCAAGTCAACCGTTACACCCACCTGCGGGTCATATAACAAATTGCCCTTTTTCAATGCATAGGACGCCTTTAGAGCCTTCGAAGAATTATATCCCGTCGAGAAAGATGTCGTGACAGTAGACTGTCCACCATCTCCGGCATCAGTATACGTGGACCACTCGCCACCCCATTCAGAGAATTCATCGCCGTCTTCAAAGTTGTCGATGAGTGCGGTCAAATTGCTGGGAGTCGGAGCAGCCGACGAGCTGGACGGCCTGCTAGAAGAACTCTGTGCGGTTGAACTGGAAGAATTTCCTCCGCCACCGCCGAGAGAAATGGGATGCTGCGCCGCAAATTCATAAAAAGCATCACCCGGATCCTGAATGGTTATGCCGATAACACCATCAGAAATACGGTTATTCAGGTTATTCACGTTCATCCAATCCTGATAATCATTATTACTTGCACCACCTACACCATAACCGTCATCAGCGATAATCTTCTTACCTCCCATGGCCGCGCTGGCCTGGGCCCATGTCATCGTGTTTCCATTATCACCACGAATACGATTTTGATCGCCCTGCGTACGACCACCCGAAGTAAATAGGTAATCCACCTTAGACGCGTCGAATTTGGCATACCAAGTAGTGACAAAGTCATTCATCCATGGGGAAATATCTACTGCTATTTTGGCATTAGGGAGTTTGGACTTGATAGCATTTACAATATCATTAAAGTACTTACCGCAAAGGCTATCGTCAGGAATGCCGCCACCGACCTGATTAAAGTTAGAACGGGCTTCCCCCGAGGCGGAATACTGGAAAAAGTCCGGTTCAATAAGCCAGATGGTGGTTCCAGACGTTCCAAAATCATTCGCTACTCCTTGTGCCATTTCCGTATAGCGCGAAAGGATTGTACTCCACTGCGTACGGATAGTTTGTGCCCCGTTGGTGCAATGGTTGGGCGATCCCACATCGCAATCGACATATCCCAAATGCTTATCCCATTCCGCAATCACATAAGCATAAAATACCGGCGTCAGGTTATAGGTTTTAGCCGCCTTCAACATCTCCCCTTCCCAATAAGGATTGTATATATCACGGCTGCCATCACCGATATACATTGCCAAATGGGAAAGGCCCTTCCCAGACAGATTAACGCCTTTAAGTTCACCTTTCCATTGCCGTCCATAATTGAAATGACTTTCGTCAAAGGCGGCGAACGCAAACGCCGCCAAAAGCGACAGCGCCAAAGCAAAAGCTTTCTTCATAACAACACCCGTGTATTTCCCATGTATATTCGTATAAAAAATAATTTCAAAACTTCTTTTTTCCTTGTAAAAAATTGTAAAAGCCCCTAGTCGCAAGGACCAGGGGCAACGACATCTTTTAGGCAAAAACGCTTAATTTAGCGTGATTTTGCGGTTTTGCACCTGAGTACCGGACTTGACACGCAGGATATAGCTACCGGCATTGAACTTTGTAAGCTCTACGGCGCCGGATACCTGGATGAAGCGGGCCAGCGGACGGCCCTGAAGGTCGAACACCTCAACAGTAGCCTGGCCGCCCTCAATCAGGAGCGTACGGCCATTCACGACCACAGAAACGGGGAACTTCATAGCCCCGCGCAAGGCCATCGTCGAAGAACCACTGGAGGCCGGAGTCACGGCACTGGAGCTAGAACTTGGACTACTTGTGCTAGAATTAGATGTTTCATTGGAACTGGAGCTAGAGGCCGCGGAGGATTCTGGCTCCACCACGGTCACCTGGATTTCATACGTGGTCCCGTTGACATTTATCTTTTCGTTCCAATCACCGGCCTGCAGCCACTGTGTCGACTGAGAATTGCTGATGGTGAGTGTATTGCCCACGTAATCATAAGAAAGCCACCAAATGTAGTACGTCTCCTTGGTAAACGAAGTTACATTCGTAAACGTAACCATCTCAAATTCGGCACCCTTGACCACATTTTGCGTAAGGTCTCCGGTGACAACGACTCCAGTAGAAGCGCTGGAAGCAACAGACGAACTGCTCGTTTCGGTACTGCTGCTGGACACCTGAACAGAACTAGAACTTTCGCTCAAGGGGATTTCGTTATAGGTGGCAGTGTAAGAAGCCTTGCCCACAACTTTTTTCAGTTCGGGATTCCAGCCCTTGAATTCATAACGGTAGGACTTACTAGGTTCACGAGTCGGCTCAGGTCCGCCATACACAGGAACCTTTCCATAGTTCACTTCGGCCCACCACAGTTCCGAATTGTCGTAATTGAGGAAGGTAATCTTGTAGGCATTGATTGTCTGAACGATATTGGCCGTGTAGGTGGCCGGGCCTGTAACGGCAACAATCTCCGGAGTCCAACCACCAAAGCTGTAACTGTACTGAGCATCATTCTTGGGCAGTTCTACGCTTGCGGGAGCCTCGGGAATTTCACCTTCTGCTACCTTGATCGTCTGGATAACTTTTCCGTTTACGACAAACTTGACATCGTGCTTTACAATCGCCACAGATGAACTAGAAGGAGCTACAGAAGAACTGGACAGCACCTCGTGACCATCAGCCAACTTCAGGGAAAGGTTGGAAATAGTCACCGATTCCCAGCGGGAACCTGGCATGGTCAAGGTCAGCACCACGCTTTCAGTCTTGGTAGCCTTGAAGGTACAAGTATAGGCTTGAACACCTTCGCTTGCATCCAATTCCACAGTGCCACTGCAATAGGAACTCAACGAAACGGCCATGTCCATGGTGTTTTGCTGGATAGAGGCATCAAAACTCAAGGTGTAAGACTTGTTGGCTTCAACCTCGCCCAATCCCTTAGTTACTACGCGGTCGGGAGTCCATCCATTCGACTGACCAATAACCGCGTCACCATTGGTATTGACCGTAAGCTGGGTGTTGGACTGCCAATCGTTGCTCACGGAAGCGGAACTTGCTGCAGCTGAGCTTGCAGGAGTCTGCGAAGAAGAACTGACAGATGACGAACTCTGGACAGAACTGCTGGAGATGTCGTTTACAGTCAGCACCATTGTGTAGGCCGTTCCGTTCACCGTAAAGTTTTCGCGGAAGGTTCCCAAGTTCGCACTTGTGGGGACAACAGCGTCCAAGGTAAGTACATTGCCAGAACGAGTCATATTCAGGTAATAGACATTCTGAGAATTTCTCTGGAAGCTATTGACATTCGTAAAGATTACGGGGCTTATAGAGCCTCCACGAAGCACCGTCTGCGTCAAGTTTCCGGTAATCACCAGCTTGGCGCTGCTGGAAGAAGCTACGGAGCTAGAAGATGGTTTTACACTAGAAGAAGACTGTACGGAACTAGAAGACGGTTTCACGCTAGAAGAAGACTGGGCTACACTTGATGAACTAGCCTCCTTAAGGCCCAGGCACTTCACGTTGTCTATCTGCAAGGTGCCCGTAGTTCCCGAGGTTCCCTGGAACTGCCAGCTGAAAGCGGTAACGGCTTTACGCACATTGGAAATATCCGCCGGCGTGCCCCAACCCGTTTCCTGAGCCAAGTCGTCCCAATAAACAGTCTTGGTTTTCCAACCGGAGCTTGCATTTGCCGCAGACTTGTGATAATTGAATTCTACATCAATAGTGGATTGGACTCTAAAGTCATGTGCATCACCCTTGTAATCGTACTGGATCGCCGTACAAGCCGATAAATCTTCTGGAGTCACTTCATCAGCATTGGCCGAAACCACAAGGCCCGCAAACGGGCTATATGCATAATTAGCCTTACTTAAAGAATAATTCACTTTGATGGCCTTGGAAGAGCTATTGCCTGCAGCCATGGAGGTATCTATAGTAGAGCGACCGCCGTCCTTATTGTCGTTGTAAGTGGTCCACGGGCTGTTCCAAAGGGAGGTGTAGTTTCCGTCTTCGAAGTTGTCCACCAGCAAGGGCTTGTTGGTGCCACCCTGAGAAGCGGAAGAATTCGGGTTGCTGGCAGAAGAATTGGGGTTGGAGTTGCTAGAAGAAGGAGAGTTTCCACACTTCGTGTATGACTTGGGGAGCTTGGAGAAGATGTTGGTGTTTACCCACTGGCCGCTATTGGAGTAGTTCCAGGCGCTACCGCTAAAGTAAGAGGCGCCCTCATTCTTGTTGGAGACGGACCAGTTGGCACCGGAAAGCTTGTTGTTGTTCATCCAGGTAAGCCAGCTGGAGGAATTACCGCTGACTCCGCCACCACCGTCGGCATTCACCGTACCCCATTCGGAGACGAACACAGAAAGGCCCGCATTCATGGCACGGTCAGCATTTGCGCCTTCACCACCCACAGAGTGGGAGCCCGCATAGAAGTGGAACGTGTAGGCCACGTTGTTCTTGGAGTCGCGAACCGTGTTACCAATGGCGTAATCCGGATGCTGGTCCCAATCAGGGTTACCCACAAGGACCAGATTGTCTGAATATTGACGAATGGTTTCGATAACGGACTCCGCATAAGTCTTGATGGTCCCCCAAGACTGGCTGGTGGGTTCGTTGAACACTTCAAAAATCACGTTGTCATAGCCACCCCACTTCTGGGCCATGTAGCTGAAAAAAGTCTTTGCGTTGTTGACATTGTCGCTGGCCTTGTGGCTATGATAGTCGATAATCACATAGATGTCGTTGTCGATAGCCGCCTGCACCACCGCGTTCATCAAACTCTGGTACTTGTTCATATCACTGAAGTAGTTGCCAGAGCCCCAGTTTTCATCTACACCCATAGGGGCTCGGATAATCTGGATATTCTGCTTCTCTACTAGGCCACTGACAATGCTGGATGTCCAGAAAGGGGAACCCACGTCGCTAGAGATGGCCCAGAAAAGGCTCATGCCCTGCACGGCAACTTCTTTACCAGATTTAATGCCCTCACAGGAGCCGTAAATCTGGCCTTTGCTGCCGGCCTTGCCAGCCATCAGCTGGCCATACTGGCTTACCGGGCCCACTCGCCCGAAGGAAAGGGAAACAAGGCACAAGGCCAGAAGAAGGAAAAATGTCCTTTTCATACAATACCCATCTCTAGATTTGTGATATATGCCGTCTAAAAAATAATTTCAGAGATCGCGTTATTCAAGTCAAATTATGGTAACAATCTGTTGCTGATGTAAACACGACACATTCTATCTTGTCTTGGGGCACCACAATCGAGCACATTCTTTAATAAAAAAACACCCCAGCGCAGTGCCGGGGTTATCTCTGACGGATCCTCGCCTCTGCGAGGATGACAATGCTGCTACACAGACAACTTAGTTTTCGTTGTTGTGCATTTCCATCTGTTCGCGGTCCATCGTGTGCTGCAGGTATTCCTTGAAGTCACGGTCGATGTTCACACCGTCGAAGTCGATGTCATCGTTTTCCAACACGAACACGGCGCTGGGGTTATCGAGCCAGCCGACCACGTCCACGCCTTCCAACTTCATGGACTTGTCGCCAGCGGCCTGAGCAACGTACTCCACCTTAGACTTGGCCACCCAGCCCTGGCCGCAGTTACCCTTGACCAGCACTTCGGTGTCGCCGTCCTTGACGATCGTAAGTTCGTCGTTAAAGCCTGCGGTGCAAACCACAGATCCACCGCCCTTTTCCTTGGTCAAGTCAATATCGCCCAGCTTGGACTTCACTTTGTTCGGTGCAGCAAAAGCAGCAGCCACCATCAGGGAAAGAGCAACAAATAAAACCTTTTTCATGTTATTCCTCAATAAACATGGTAAAATATACAACTATGCAGTAGGAATATACCTTTTATTTTGGCAAATTGGGAGATTTTCTTTTAAATTTTTACGATATGAAGAAGATTTTTACCATTTTCGTGCTTTTGCTGGTCATTTTGGCGATTTTTGCCGTTTTTCAAGGAAAAAAACGCATAAATGCGGTATCCGACAACCAAGAAACCGTGCTTTTGGAGATTCCCAAGGGTAGTTCGGCGGCCAAAGTATCTCAAATTTTACAAGAAAAAGGGGTCTGGAAGGACGGACTGGCGTTCAAGGTCCGGAACAAAATGGACCAGCCCTCCCTTAAGGCGGGCTGGTACGAGATTCCACCACGGCAGACCCTGGAACAGATTTTCGCCCTGCTTGCAAGCGGCAAGAACGCCGTACGCAAGGTGACTATTCCCGAAGGTCGGGCCAGTTGGGAAATCCCCGCCTACCTAAAAAAAGCGTTTCCCGACCTGAACGAGGACCGCTGGAACAAGTTGGTCCAGGACCCGAAGTTCGCCCAGTCCCTGGGCGTAGATGCAAACTCCTTGGAAGGCTACCTGCTGCCCGACACCTACCCCTTCGCCATCGATGCAAACGAAGAGACCATCATCAGGCAGATGGTGGCGGCGAACCTGAAAGTACGGGACGAGATGAAAAACAAGCCTGGCTCCAAGTGGGCAACCCTCGGCAGCTGGCACAAGGTTCTTACTCTTGCAAGCGTCGTAGAAGAAGAAACCGGCAAGCCCGACGAGCGGTTCTTGATTGCAGGCGTTTTTCACAACAGGCTTGAAATCGGCATGCCCCTAGGGGCAGACCCCACGGTGCGGTTCATCTTCAGGAATCTGACCGGGCCCATCTACAAGAGCCAGCTCAACAGCGACAGCCCCTACAACACCCGCAAGTTCAAGGGTCTGATGCCAGGCCCCATCTCGAACCCAGGGCGCAAGGCCATAGAGGCGGCCCTATTCCCAGCCGACACCAAGGCACTTTACTTTGTTGCAAAAGACGACGGTTCGGGCACCCACTTCTTCAGCAATACACTCAGCGACCACAACAAGTTCAAGGACGTAGCGGCGAAGAATAGAGGGGAGTGAGGACTTCATTCACACTGATTGCTTTCTAAAAACAATTTCCCTGCCATTATCGTATTCACAGACCAAGCTGTCGGCGCAGACCACTTCGTAGTCCGATCCACCGTTGAACACGTTGGCGTTGCCGTATTCTTCGTGAAGTTTTTCCATACGGACACGGCACGCAAACCTACGGGACAGATTGGCGCAGCAAGTGGAAATTTTATCGTCAGAAATTGACACCGCCATAGATTTATCCCTAAGGGATATTTGAATTTCGTTGACACCCGCTGCCGAAAGCAGGAACACGATATCGCCTATGGCGTATTCCCGGCAATCCAAACCCGGCAAAACCGAATCGGCGTTATCGACCCAAAGCCTACCCAAAATGCTGTACTCGTGATCCATAGCGGAAATTTACTATTTTTTAGGGGATAGGGGGTAGGAGCTAGGATCTAGTGAATACAAGCCAGAAACTAGCCCCTAAATCCTAACCCCTAGATCCTAATCCCATGGCCCGCGCACGCAAGACAATTACCCCTGACCCGTATGCGAAACCGATAGCGAAGCCGCTACCGCCCGAAAAAAGTTTACCGGGACATCTCAAGCAATTCCAGTCGCCCACCCGTGCAAACTTTGAACTGGTGAGCCCTTACGGGGCGGCGGGCGACCAGCCGAAGGCCATCGAAGAACTGACGGAAGGTTTCAAGCACGGAGAGCAGTTCCAGACGCTGCTTGGCGTCACAGGTTCCGGCAAGACGTTCACGATGGCGAACGTCATCAAGAACGTGGGCAAGCCGACACTGATTTTGACGCACAACAAGACGCTTGCGGCGCAACTTTACCAGGAATTCAAGGCGTTTTTCCCGCACAATGCAGTGGAATACTTCGTGAGCTACTACGATTACTTCCAGCCCGAAGCCTACATCCCGCACACGGACACCTTCATCGAGAAGGATGCCAGCATCAACGACGAGATTGACAAGCTCCGCCTGCGCGCCACCGCAAATTTGCTTACCCGCCGCGACGTGATTATCGTCGCCTCCGTGAGTTGCATCTACGGTTTGGGCAGCCCCAGCGAATACTTCGACCTAATGGTTCGCATCAAGAAGGGTGACGTCTACGACCGGGACAAGATTCTGCACGACCTGGTGCGAATCCAGTACACCCGCAACGATTTCAGCCTGGAGCGGGGCAGCTTCCGCGTGCACGGCGACGTCATCGAGATTCACCCGAGCTACGACGAAGAGGGACTGCGTATCGAACTTTTCGGCGATGAAGTGGACCGTCTCGTTCGCTTCAACATCATTACCGGCGAAGTCACTCAGGAAATGGACGAGATGACCATCGCTCCGGCAAAGCACTTCGTCACGAAAGAAGAAGGCCGCGCGGGAATCTTGCAGCGCATGCAGGTGGAACTGACCGAACGCCTTGCGGAACTCGACAAGGAAGGCAAGGTGCTGGAATCGGCCCGCCTCAGCAGTCGCACCCGCTACGACATGGAAATGATTCGCGAGACCGGCATGTGCAGCGGCATCGAGAACTACTCCCGCATTATCGAAAACCGCGCCCCGGGTACGCGCCCGTTCACGCTCATCGACTACTTCGGCGATGACTGGCTCTTGATGGTGGATGAATCCCACGTGAGTATTCCGCAGGTAGGCGGCATGGCCGAAGGCGATAAGAGCCGCAAGACGACGCTTGTGCAGTACGGATTCCGCCTCCCCTGCGCGCTGGACAACCGCCCCATGAACTTCGCCGAATTCGAGTACATGTACCCGAAGCAGGTGCTTTTCGTGTCTGCAACTCCCGGCGATTACGAACTTACCAAGACGGGCGGCGTGGTTACCGAACAAATTAACAGACCCACCGGACTTTTGGACCCGAAAATCGAGATGTTCCCCATCAAGGGTCAGATGGACGTGCTCCTGTACCGCATCGAGGAAGTCATCAAGAACGGCGACCGCGTGCTGGTCACGACGCTCACCAAAAAGATGGCGCAGGACCTTACCGATTTTTTTGTGGAAGCGGGCATCCGAGCGCGCTACCTGCACAGCGACATCAAGACGCTGGAACGCCACGAACTCATCCGGGGCTTGCGTACCGGAGAATTTGACGTGCTCGTGGGCATCAACCTGCTGCGCGAAGGCCTGGACCTGCCCGAAGTGAGCATGGTCGCAATTCTCGACGCCGACAAGGAAGGATTCCTGCGCAACTACCGCAGTTTAATCCAGACGATGGGCCGTGCGAGCCGTAACGTGAACGGCACCGTATTGCTCTTCGCAGACAACATGACCGACAGCCTGGAAAAGGCCATCACCGAAACCGCCCGCCGTCGCAGCGTGCAGGAAGAATTCAACAAGGAACACGGCATCACGCCAAAATCTGTGACCCGCAAGCTGGAAGACGACCTGAGAATCAACGACCCGCTGGAAGAGGAATTCGGAGTTCAGAATTCGGAATTCGGAATTGATGACGAGGATGAAGAAAGTCTAGGCATTCGTCCGATGGAACCGCTGCAGCCAAGCAGCAAGACCAAGAAGAAGGGGGTTAGAGGCTCGAGGCACGATGTAAGAAAGGAGATCCCCGCCTCCGCGGGGATGACAAGTTCGCTGGAAGACCTGGAACGGCAGATGAAGGAAGCCGCCGCGCGGCTCGATTTCGAGGAAGCGGCGCGCCTGAGGGACATTATCCGGAATATGCGTTAGGGACAGTGACCCCGTAAGGGGACGAGACTGGACAACGGACGGGCTCGGTGAGGCAGGGCGGGAAGCCCTGACGAGTATGGCCCGACCCGCCCCTGTGAAGAATTGCACTGAACTTTGGGGCGGGGAACGCCCAAATAAGCCGTTTTTTCACGAAAAAATCGCTTTTTCGTTTGCTTTTTCGTCCATTTTTGTTTATTTTCAGGGGAAGAAATCTTTTTACGAGGAAATAACTATGAATTTCAAGTTCTTAAAAACTTTCCTGGCGGGGTCCGTTTTCGCGCTGGGATCCATTGGTCTCACCGCCTGCGGCGACGACAGTTCTAGCGCCAGCGACGAGGGAGACTCTTCTTCTTCGGCAGAGGAACTGGTTCTGTCTTCTGTTTCGGAAGAATCTCCCCTTGCAGAGGGTGCAGCCATTACTGCAAATGTCGCAGAAGATGGTCACAATGGATTTTACATGACTCTACAGGGCATACTTACCATCAACAACGAGGATAGCCCCGTTGCGGAACCGGAGGGCTATGAAGGCGACGATCGTGTATACTATGCCATCGATAGCCTTTCCTTTGATGTCGGACGCAAGGAAGGGAACTCTATCATTAAGGTCGGAAATCTTCCAGTCCTGCTCAAACCAGGCACCTCTTTTGGCAAGGAATCCGTAAATCTCATCGCCACCGTCGACGAGATTCCCCTAAATCGTGATGAAATCGGTTGCGGAGATTTCGTCTTGTACACCACCGTTTATATGAGTGGCGACGAAGAAGACACCAAGCAATTTGCGTACACTGCTCGTGTTGAATCACCCTTCACCTTGCAGTGCAAAGTCATCGAATCCTCCTCCAGCGGCGAAGAAGTCTGTACTGAAATGGAACTGGTGAAGGATGTCGTCATTTCCAACAAACTGGGTAGTGACGTGCCGGCCATCAACTTTGCCACAGGTACCAGCGAAAACCCCGACGTGACCATGAGTATCGAAGACCAGATGCCGTCCTTCACCGCTTCCGCAGGTGTGAAAATTATCGAGGAAGGCTCCCAGGAATCCGGAGTCATTCCCGAAGGAAAGGTATGCCTCGAAAGTTTCACGGAGGCCTATAACGGCGAAAGGAACCCCATGGATTTGGAGAATATGGCCTGGTACCTTGTGAAAACCGCCTCCGGCACCTACCCGGTCATGATTGTCAAGTTCATGGCTCAGGATGACACCAGGGGTGATTTGACTATCAGCTATTTCAAGAAAAAATAGGACTTCGGTATTTTTGAAGGGCCCCGTTAGGGGCCTTTTCTTTTTTTGTGTTGGCAAGCTTTCCACCAGTTTCTAAATTTACGCCCGTAATTTAACAGGAGTAAACTATGCTCAAGAAGCTTTCCAATTTCCCCGGCATCAAGGGACCGGTCGTAACCATCGTGATGGACGGTTTTGGTATCACCGATAAGGTCGAAGGCAACGCCATCAAGGCCGCCCGTACCCCGACTCTCGACAACCTCTTCAAGATGTACCCGAACGTGCTCCTAAAGGCTCACGGCCGCGCCGTGGGTATGCCGACCAACGAAGACATGGGTAACTCCGAAGTGGGCCACAACGCCATCGGTGCCGGCCAGGTGTACAACCAGGGTGCAGCCCTCGTGCAAGACGCCATCGTCTCCGGCGACATCTTCGGCCGCGACGCCTGGAAAGAAATCGCCTCCAACGTGCGTGACCACGGTTCCGTTCTCCACTTCATCGGTCTTTTCAGCGATGGTAACGTCCACTCCAACATCAGCCACCTCAAGGCCATGGTCGCCCAGGCCAAGAAGGAAGGCCTGAAGAAGGTCCGCGTGCACATTTTGCTCGACGGCCGTGACGTGCCGGAAACTTCCGCCCTCGATTACGTTGGCCCGTTCGAAAAGTTCCTCGACGAACTCCGCAGCCCGGAATTCGACGTTTGCATTGCTAGCGGCGGTGGCCGTATGCAGATTACCATGGACCGTTACAACGCCAACTGGAAGATGGTGGAACTGGGCTGGAAGACCCACGTGCTCGGCGAAGGCCGCTACTTCGACAACGCCACCCAGGCTATCGAAACCCTCCGTGGCGAAACCAAGGCCATTGACCAGGACCTCCCGCCGTTCGTGATTGCAAAGGACGGCGCTCCGGTCGGTACCATCAACGATGGCGACTCCGTGGTGTTCTTCAACTTCCGTGGCGACCGCGCCATCGAAATCACCCGCGCCTTCGAAGAAGAATCCTTCAACGAATTTGACCGCAAGCGCTTCCCGCATGTGTGCTACGCCGGCATGCTCCAGTACGACGGCGACCTCAAGCTCCCGAACCGCTTCCTCGTGCCGCCTCCGGCTATCAAGGAAACCAGCGGCGAATGGCTTTCCGAAACCGGCGTGAAGCAGTTTGCCTGCTCCGAAACGCAGAAGTACGGCCACGTGACCTACTTCTGGAACGGTAACCGTTCCAGCAAGTTCGACGGCGAAACCTACCTCGAAATCGAATCTGACGTTGTTCCGTTCGAACAGCGCCCGTGGATGAAGGCTGCCGAAATCACCGACGCCATGATCGAAGCCTTGAAGAGCGGCAAGTACCAGACGCTCCGCTGCAACTTCCCGAACGGCGACATGGTGGGCCACACGGGTAGCTTCCGCGCTGCCACCATGGCTATCGAAGCCGTGGATATCGGCCTTGCACGCCTCCTCCCGGTGATTGACGCCCTCGGTGGTGTCGCCATCATCACGGCTGACCACGGTAACGCCGACGAAATGTACGAAATCGACAAGAAGACCGGCATGCCGAAGGTCAACAAGGACGGTACGTTCAAGGCCAAGACGAGCCACACGCTCAACAAGGTTCCGTGCA
>CALATK010000025.1 GCA_937891805.1 uncultured Fibrobacter sp.
AGAAGTGTACTTCGCCCGGATGGGTGTG
The DNA here is from genome assembly GCA_937891805.1 of uncultured Fibrobacter sp. GTDB lineage: Bacteria > Fibrobacterota > Fibrobacteria > Fibrobacterales > Fibrobacteraceae > Fibrobacter. Next base: position 29 of record CALATK010000025.1, read on the forward strand.
CGGTTCATCGCCATCAACAACAACATTGACAATGCCAATCCGGAAAGCACCGAGTTTGCAGGCATCCTCAACATCATGAACGACTGGTACTTGCGGGACATATCCCGCAAAATCCGGTCTGCAGCGCAGCAAAAGGGTAAATCGGGGAAGCCATTAGCCACGCATCCTTGCTTTGGGTATGTCAAAGATCCGGATGACAAGAATCATTGGTTGATTGATCCGGAAGCAGCAGATACCGTCCGTCGTATTTTTGAACTGGCTGCATCAGGTATATCACAACTGAAAATCTGCCGCACATTAGTACAGGAGAAGCGTGTTACACCGGGGTACTACCTTGCGCAGAGAGAACCGGATGGTTTCGGAAGGCAATATGCTTCCTGCCAGCCATACAACTGGGCAAGACGAATGATATGCAAGATTGTGCGGCGTCAGGAGTATCTGGGGCATACTGTGAACTTCAAAACCTGTCAGTCAGAATACAGGGGCAAACAGATCAGCGTACCGGCACAAGATCAGCTGGTCTTTACAGACACCCATGACCCGATTGTTGATGAACAATTGTGGCAGGCAGCTCAACGGATATTTCATCCAGAAATGTCTTCTGCTCCAGGCAAACCTTGTGTATTCAACGGCCTGATGGTTTGTGGAGAATGCGGTGTGCCAATGCTGTTCCACCGCATGACCGGACATGAGGAATATAATGATTTCATATGCCGGACTCACTACAATTCTGCTGCCTATGAAACGAGGCTTTGCACACACAATTCTATCCGTGTTACCGTCATCCGGGAAATCGTGCGGGATACGCTCCATGCGGTCAACCGTTATGCCATCACGGATGAGGAAGACTTCCGTCGCAGACTTGTTCGGAAAGCGGCAGCTTATCAGCCGGATGATCGAAAGCAACTGGCAAAGCGCATCCGCGATAAAGAGAAGCGCATCGCCCGCCTGGAACATCTGCTGAAGAAGCTGTACGAGGATTATGCTTTGGGGCATATCCCAGAGGAACGCTTCGATAAGCTGTCTGCGCAGTACGAGCAGGAAGAGAGCACTTTGAAGTCCGAACTTACAGAGGATCAAAACCAGCTGAATCAAGCACAGACTGTCACCGAACAGACGGACAAGTATCTCGCCCTTGCCCGAAAATATAGGGACTGCACAGAACTGACAGACGATATGATCCATGCGTTTGTGGAAAAGATCGTCGTCCACAAGACAATCCGCCCAGCCAAAGGACAGAGTACCCGGCAGATCGAAGTGCATCTGAACTACATCGGACAATTTCCTATCCCGACGGAAGGAATGGAGAATGAAAATGAATAACGGCCCAACACCCAACAGGCAGCACATGAGGCAACTCGGTGCTGCTTCTTTTTATGTAAGAATCAGGAGGAACAATGACGAAGACTACCCCTATGATGGAAGTGACCCGCCGATACGGGCATACCGTTTACACGATCAGCGCCTTCGGAAGCCCCGAAAGCGCCTGTACTTATGAAGACCGGCTGCTGAATCTGATCCAGCATGAAGCGGACAAAATGGACAGCTGCAAGGAATCCCACAGCACTTCAACAACCAACAAAGAAAATGACTAAGAGAGGTATTATCATGAGAAAGCATAACAATTTCTATATCATCGGTGTGGACGCAGGCTACGGCAACATGAAGACCGCCCGCACCATCTACCCCACGGGCCTGGTGGCGATGGACACCAAGCCCTTTTTTGATGGCGACATTCTTGAGTACAACGGCACCTGGTATCGCATTGGCGAGGGGCATAAGGCCTACAACCCGGACAAGACTGCTGACGAGGACTTCTACATCCTGACGCTGGCATCCATCGCTGCCGAGCTGAGCACGGAACAGATTACCGAGGCCAATGTACATCTGGCGCTGGGTCTGCCCACGACCTGGACGGGGCGGCAGCGAGAGGAGTACCGCCGCTATATGATGCGCAACCCTGACGTCCGGTTTACCTTCAACGATGTGCTGTACAGCATCCATCTGACCGACTGCATCGTGTTCCCCCAGGGCTATGCAGCGCTGGTGCCGCTGATGGACAACGACAAGAGATTCAATGAGTTCCGGCAGTTCACCGGCACGGTGATGATGGCCGACATCGGCAACGGCACCATGAACATCATGCGTCTGGTAAACGGCAAGCCCAATGACCAGCATTGCTGGACGGAGGTGTTGGGCGTGAATCAGTGTATGCTGACTGCCCGCAAGCAGATGATGGACAAGTATGGCATTGACATGCCGGAGAGCGTTATTGAGCAATTCCTGCGAACCGGCACTGCGAATCTGGCGCGGGAACTCCTCGACAACCTGACCGATATTGTGCGCGGCTATGTGACCGGCCTGTTTGATGCGCTGCGTGTTCATGGCTATGACGCCCGCCTGATGAAGCTCTTTGTGATGGGCGGTGGCGGCTGTCTGGTGAAGCACTTCGGCAAGTACGATCCCGGCGCGGTTGTTTTTGTGGATGACCTGCACGCATCAGCCAAGGGCTATGAGTACATGGCGCAGGGCGTGATCTGGCGTAATGAGCGTCTTGCCCGAAAGGCCGGTGATTGATATTGTGCGTGAAGGCTATCACTGTGCGGTTTCACCTGTCGCACCCAGCTGAAAAGCAGGCGTGGGACAACCTCAATGCCCTGCGGAGTGAACGGCATCAATCCTTCAGCCAGGCCGTTGTGGATGAAGCTATCAAGAAATCCGACCGTCCCGCTTCGGCGACCATATTCCTTTCGTCCGATTCCAAGACCGAGGAGGCCAAGGCCGCTCCGGCAGGTGCAAGCTCCAAGCTTATCTTGGTGGCCTCTGGCGAGATGCGCACCTGGATCGGTATCAAGCACAACGAAGACGATACCTCGTTCCTCAAGGAATCCAACCTTTCCAAGGCCGGCACCCGCATGGTCTATGAATCTTCGGACACCCTGTACGTGGTGGTGGGCGAACCTAGGGCCATTTCAAAGTTCTACCTGAACGGCAAGGACGTGCCGCTGCCTGGCATGAAATTCGGTCGGGTCACCAAGTTCAGGGTCTTTGGCGGTAAAGTTATCGAAGGAGCGGAATAATGCGAGTTTCCAAGATCGAAAGAAAGACCAGCGAAACCAACATTTCCCTGAGCCTCAATCTGGACGAGGCCAGCAGGGGCGTCATTGATTCCGGCAATGCGTTTCTGGACCACATGCTGGACCTGTTCCAGGTCCACGGCGGCTTCCGTCTGGACCTGACCTGCAAGGGCGACACCGCTATCGACATGCACCATAGCATGGAAGATATCGGCATTGTGCTCGGGCAGGCTCTTGTGGAATGCCTCGGCGACAAGAAAGGTATCGAGCGCTACGGTTTTTACTTTGTCCCTATGGACGAGGCCCTCAGCCGCGTGTGCATCGATTTCAGCAACCGTATCGGTTTCGTGTGGAAGGTGGAACTTCCCGGCGAGACGGCTGGCGGCATCGAGGCCAGCATGTTCGAGCATTTCTTCAAGACGGTCTGCGAGAACGCCCGCATGACCCTGCACGTGGAACAGTTCTACGGCAGCGACAACCACCACTGCCTCGAAAGCATTTTCAAGGCTTTTGCACGAGCTGTGGCCATGGCCGTTGCCCCGAGCCGCAATGTGAAGGGAATTCCTAGCAGCAAGGGCGTGCTGTAGAATTTGGAATGTGAAATGTGGAATTAGTAACGAGTTGTCAGTTTTCAGTTCTCAGTATAGAATTAGGCGCCAAAGGCGCGATTATTTAAACTCAAAACTCATTACCCATAACTCAAAACTCATTTGCTCATAGCTCAAAGCTTCACCCGTAGGGGGAAGCGACCTCAAGCCTCATACCTATAATCTAGGGACTCTCACCTTATCTCCGGCATTCAGGTGCTCCAGCATCACGCCGGGGTTTACTGATTGCAGGGTAGAGAGCACGTAAAAGCGGGGGAGGCTCTGGGCACCCGCCCCGTAGGTCCGGCGTAAAAGCTGGAACAGGTCCTCGCCGTCCTTGGATTCAACCACCTTGTAAAGCTTTGAATTGCTGGGGTCCGACTGCAACGCAGAAAGGGCCTGGGTGAACTGGTTCGCGAAATTTTCGGCGGAATTGTCTTTGCGGGGTTGAGTGGCTGCCGGTCCCGGTTTTCCGCTGCCGGTCCTTGTCCCTTGGTCCGCCTTGGGTCCTTTTTCGGGCTTTTTCCCCGTCACCGAAGAGGGCAGTATAAAGTTCGGCGCCTTGAAGGTATTCATGGCGATGCTGGGCTTGTTCTTGTCCTGCTTCTTTAGCGGTTCCAGGGCCAGGATAGAATCCAGGTCGGCGATGTAGGTGCTGTCGGGCCATTCCGTAAGGGGCATTTTCTTGTTCACGACCACGATGGTCGTCGCAGGCGGCTCCGGCTTGCAGGCGGCAAGAGCCCCGACAAGCAGGGACAGTCCGAGGAACTTCCAGCACCCGGGGTGGGCGATTCTCTTTGGAAAACGGCTCCGAATCATGGCCTAAAGATACAAAAAAGCAGGCCTACGCTTGCCAAAAAGGCCTAATTCTTCTAAATTGTGTGCTCCAATTAACTACTTCACAGGAAGTTTAAAAATGAAAGAAGGTATCCACCCTAACTATCAACCGGTCGTGTTCGTCGATGCGAATACGGGTAAAGAATACATCACCCGCTCCACGAAGTCTTCCGCCGAAAAGAAGACTATCGATGGGGTTGAACATAGCGTGATTTCTCTGGAAATCACCGCTGATACCCATCCGTTCTGGACGGGCAAGCAGCATCGCGTGGATACGGCTGGCCGTATCGACCGCTTCAACAAGCGTTTCGCCGGCAACATCACCGGTGCAAAGCGCAAGACCCGCAAGGCGGCTCCCGCCAAGGCCGAAGAAGAAGCCTAGTCTTTTACGCCCTCCCCTAAAACGGGAGGGTTTTTGTATATTTAGAGAAACTCAAAAGGAAAAACGATGAAAAAAACACTTACTCTCTGTGCTACCGCCGCTCTCGTGGCTATGGCTCTCACCGGTTGCGAAAAGACCGGTACCATCGAAGGTGAAGTCTGTGACGCTTTCACTGGCAAGCCTCTCGAAATGCCCACCATCTGGATGGACTCCACTGTCTACTCCACCCTCAAGGAAAAGTACAAGTACAAGCAGGAACTCCGCAAGGGCCAGTTCAAGTTCGAAAAGGTCCCCGTGGGTAACTACAAGATTCTCGCCGGCCGCTCCAAGTACATCAAGAGCAAGAACATGATTTCTACTACGGAAGAAAACCCGAACCTGAAGGTGACGCTGTACATCTATAGCGACCAGATTGAACCGGGTCTCTATCTGCCTGGCGACGAAGAAAACGGCCCCAAGAAGATTTCTAATGAATGGGTTGTCTGGTCCACCCAGTGCAACGAATCCATTGCCGGCTATCAGCTGGAACGTCCTCAGGCTGGCGACGGCGCCAAGGTGCCCGACCAGAAGAAGGACAAGAAAAAGAAGAAGGGTAAAAAGGAACCTGCTGCCAAGATGTCTCCGCTGCCGGCTCCCCGCGTAATCGAGGGCAAGCTGGAAGTCTTCTACCGCAATGCTAGCTCCGTGACCTCTCCGCTGGTCGCCAAGACCTTCCCCGCCGTGGAACAGGACGTTTCTGCCCATGCTGACTGCAAGGGCTTTGACGCCAACGAGAAGAAGGGCCTCTTTGCCGACAAGGACAAGGGCACGAATCTGACGGTGACCTACATGGCCGAAAACCTGTTCAAGATCACCGGCGATCTTCCCAAGGGCAAGCAGATTATCCAGTTCTCCCAGGATGGCAAGACTCTGACCACCTACTACTTCGAGAACAAGTAATCCACTCTTGAAAAAAGCTTTTGAATCCGGTGGGCTTCGGCTCGCCGGATTTTTTTTGATTTCTCCGTTTCCTTCTTTTTTGCAGGCTTGACGCCCGCCGGTAGGACTCCTAATTATGTATCTTTCCCATGAAAGATTTGCGGGATAAACTGATGAAAAAGTCTAAGGGATTTTTTGCTTTTTACGGGTTTGCCTTTACCCAGGTGGCCCTCTCTACTATCCTTGTCGCCTACATGGAACTGGTGCTGAGCCGTGCCGGATTTACGGCCATGGGATCTTGGCAGTTCTATGTGCTGCACCTGTTGTTCCTGCTGCCTTGCACCTTGCTCATGACTCCGGCGGGTTATTTTTCCGACAAGTTTCCTAAGGAACGGGTCCTTAGGTGGACGACCCTGCTTTCGCTACCTGCGGTGGTGCTGTTCGGTTACGGGGTCTGTACGGCGAACCTCTTGCTCGAGTTTCTTTCCATTGGTCTTTTCTTTGTGCTGCAGGCGTTCCAGAGTCCGGCCAAGAACGGCTACATGAAAGAACTGGTGGGAGTCCGTTCCCTGGCCCAGGGGAGCGGTATCCTGATGATTATCCTGTTCGTGGCCCTGGTGCTGAGCGGAGGCGTTACCGCCTACGCCTATGAGCGGATGCTCCCTGTGGCAGGGGATCTTTCGGAGGCGCTCCAGACATTTGCCCCTGTGGGGATAACCCTCGTGGCTCTTGAAATTTTGGGAATCCTGTTCACCTTTGGGCTTCCGCCCATTGGCGCCTACGATGCCGAGCTGAAATTCCCCTGGAAGCGTTACTGGAACCTGCTGTTTGCCCGCCGCAAGCTGAGCAAGCTCTGGGTGAACCGGGCGCTCCGCCAGTCCATTATCGGGCTTTCCATGTTCTGGGTCATGATATTCCTACTGGTGTTTATCATCCAGGACCTGTTCGGTTCGGGTTCGCTCTTTAACCGGGATATCTTGGCCAACTACGCCATCTTCGGAACGGCCCTGGGTCTTGTGGTGGGCATTGTCTTTGCCATGCGTATGTCCAGGAACTTCATCGAGACCGGGCTTATCCCCATGGGTACCGCCGGGGCGGCCATCCTCATCTTCCTGATTCCCTTTATCCCCAGGCCCTACAACGCCATCGCCTTTACTCTGTTGGGATTCTGTGGCGGCATCTACATGATTCCCATGTTCTCCATGCTGCTGTACCATACCAAGCCCAGGTCGGCGGGCCACGTGCTTTCGGTGGCCAATGGCGTGCAGAACCTCTGTATTCTCCTCTTTGAAATCGTGGCCGTTGTCCTTATCCGGTTCCTGAACCTGGACCGGATGAGCCTGTTCTTTATTCTGGGTATCGTGTGCCTGGGCGGCACCATTTGGGCGCTGATGGCCATGCCCCATACGCTGCTTCGCCAGCTGATGCGCTCGGTGCTTTCGTTCCATTACAAGTTCCTGGTGTCTGGCGTGGAGCGTATTCCCTGGGAAGGTCCTGTGCTTTTGGTGGGTAACCACATTTCTTATGTGGACTGGGCCATGATCCAGATGGCAAGCCCCCGCCCCTTGCGCTTTGTGATTACCAAACGGCCTTTTGAAAAATGGTACGTGCGTCTGCTCCTTTCACAGATGCGGACCATCGAGCTGGACATTGCACACCCGGAGTCCGCCATGAAGGAGGCCCGGGAGGCCCTGCTCCGGGGCGAGGCCGTGGTGATGTTCCCCGAGAACACCATGACCGCCACGGGCAACATGAGCCGTTTCCGCCTGGACTATTCCGACGCCATCAAGGATGTGCACCACCTGAAGCTCTTGCCGTTCTATGTGCAGGGGCTGTGGGGGAGCAGTTACTCCCAGGCGGGTTCCGGCTTCAAGGATTTAATCCATAGCGAAGGCCGTGTCATCTCCGTGGCCTTTGGCGAGGAACTTCCCCTGGATGCGGATGCGGTTACGGTCCAGCGGGCCGTACAGGAGCTTTCCATTACGGCGTGGACCTCTTATATCCGGCTGCTCCGTCCGGTGGCTTCTGCCTGGATACGCACGGTCAAGCGTATCGGGAGTGGGCCTTCGGTCTATAGTCCCGACGGTCACCACCTGGCGGCAAACGCCCTGGCGGCGGCATCCCTGACTTTTGCGAAGATGATTGACGGTCTTACCAAGGGCGAAAAGAACGTGGGCGTGCTGATTCCGCCTTCGGGCCCGGGTATCATCGTGAACATGGCCTGCCTCATCAAGGGCAAGACGGTCTATAACCTGAACTACACCAACACGCCGGAGACCATGGACTACTGCTGTAACGTGGCCGACGTGAAGACCATCATTACCGCCCGGGTGTTTATCGACAAGCTGAAGCAGAAGGGACTCCCCATGGAGCAGCTTCTGGACAAGTACAAGGTCTATTACATGGAAGACCTGAAGGAAAAGCTGAAGAAGCCCGCCCTGGTGCTGAACTTCTTGCGGGTGATGCTGCTTCCGGCCTGGTATCTGGAACTTCGGTTCTTCAAGAAGGTTTCCCTGGACGACGTGGCGACGATTATTTTCAGTTCCGGTTCCGAGGGCCGCCCCAAGGGAGTGGAACTGACCCACTTCAACTTGATGGGTAACATCAAGCAGTGTGAAAGCGTGCTGAACCCCGGCTCCGACGATGTGTTCCTGGGGTCGCTCCCGCTGTTCCATGCCTTCGGGTTCTCCATCACTACCATGCTCTGCTTGGTGGACGGCGTGCCGGTGGCTACTTGCCCCGACCCCACAGATGCAAGGCTTGTGTCCCGCATGTGCGCCCAGTTCAAGGTGACCATCATGGTGGCCACGGGCACATTCTTGCGGATGTGGGGCATGAACCGTGCGGTGCACCCGCTGATGTTTGGCCATGTGCGGAGCATCTACGCCGGAGCCGAAAAGATCCGCGAAGACGTGCGCCAGCTTTACCGCACCAAGTTCAAGCTGGAAATTTTCGAAGGCTTTGGCTGTACCGAGACTACCCCCGTGGCGGCGGTAAACACCAAGGACGTTCTGATGGACGACTACAAGACGGTGCTGCAGGGCAACAAGCCGGGTACCGTTGGGGCGCCTCTCCCGGGAACCCAGTTCCGCATTGTGGACCCGGACACCATGGAAGAGCTGCCCATCGGTAGCGACGGATTGATTCTCATCGGTGGCGCCCAGATCATGAAGGGCTACCTGAAGGACCCGGAACGCACCGCCCAGGCCATAGCTGTCATCAACGGCAAACGCTGGTACAAGACCGGCGACAAGGGCCATGTGGACGAAGACGGCTACCTGACCATCGTGGACCGCTACAGCCGATTTGCAAAGCTTGGCGGCGAGATGGTAAGCCTCGGCTCCGTGGACTTCAAGATTTCGGAAAACGCCATGTTCGACGAAATCGACCATTTTGCCGTGGCCGTTCCCGACGGGTCCAAGGGCGAAAAGATTGTGCTGGTTTATGCCGGCGAAAAGTCCGAAGACGAGGTGAAGGACATGCTCCGCCAGATAGGGCTTCCGCCCCTGATGGTGCCTGGCGCCGTGGTGAAGGTGGAAAGCCTTCCCAAGCTGGGCAGCGGCAAGTGCGATTTCCAGACCGGCAAGAAGATTGCCATGGAAAGGCTGGGGTCTAGGGGGTAGGGGCTAGGATTTAGGGGCTAGGATCTAGGGGTCGCTGGTCGCAAGAGGTAGAGTGGTCAGTAAACAGTGGTTAGGATTGCTGGTCTCAAGAGGTGTCATCCTCGCTGTCATTCTGGAGCTTGTCATTCTGGAGCGCAGCGATAGAATCTGCGATAGAATCACGAGGATCTGCTTGAGGAGTTGGTGATTTGGGTCGGTTGTTTAGAGTATGAAACGAGTGATGTGAAATGAAAAAGAATAAAGAAAAGAAAAATGCGTTGAAGGAGTGGTTCAAGTCGTTGAACCTTGGGAAACCCCAGGGGCTCATGCTTGTGGTCACCCTGATTGTGCTGGTCATAGCATTCCTTATTTTTAACGGAACCTCTGTGGCTACGGCCCGCAAGTGGGATATCGAATGGGGCTATTACGCCATCCTTTCCACGTTTGTGGTGGGCCTCGTAGGCGTCGTGGTAAACCTGCCCTTTATCGCAAAGCATATCCGCGGGTATTTGCCCGGCGGCAAGAGCCTTTGCGGGCTGGCCGTGCTCCTTCTGGTGTTTTCCGTATTCATGTTCGGAAACATCGGGAACAGCCATCGGGTGCTGAGCGACGAGACCAGCTGGGAATCCATGGGCCTGCAGATGTATTTCCAGCACTCCGGCGGCATCTGTAACGAGGGAATCTGGAAAGACGGCAACCTGGAATGTACCGACGAGGTGAACAACTTCAAGGGCAAGGCTCTCGGCTTTGTGTATTCCCTGGTGTTCAACTTCATGGAACCCAACAGGGATACCGCCCTGTTGGTGAACTACCCCTTCTACATCCTGAGCCTGATTTTCTTCTTCTTTGCGTTATGCAGGTGGTTCAAGAGCGAACCTTTGGCGTTAGCGGCTACGGCGTTCTTGGGCGGCATGCCCATATTCCTTTTGCAGGCACGCTCTGCCTCCACAGAGGTCCTCTACATCGCCCTCCTGACGGCCTTGATGGCCTGGTACGCCTTTGTGCCGACTAACAAGGTGACCTGGAAACATTTCTTGCTGACGGTACCCCTGCTGGGCTTTTTTGCACAGACTAGACAGGAAACCGTTTTCGCCTTTATTCCTTTCGCTCTTTACTATTATCGCTATTTCTTGGAAAAACCGTACCGCCTGCCCCTCTTTGTGGCTTCGGTCATTGCGGTGAGCTGGCCTTCTATCAATACCATGGCGGCCTACCGCGGTTATGATTTCCAGGGCGGGGAACACGCGGCCCACTCTCTTGAAAACCTGTGGTTTAATCTGAAGACCAATGTAGAAGTCATGCTGAACCTGAAGGCGGATACGTCTTTTGGCGGCATTCTCGAAAATCCGTTCTACACGTCCTTTACGGTGCTTCTGCTGGCGTCTACGGTATGGCTCCTGTTCAGGATGGTTTATTCCAGGCGTTATGTTCGTGGCTTTGTTCTCGGGATTTCGTTCTGCATCCAGATTTTCGTCATCTTGCTGAACGTGTCGGGCACCTTCACCATCGACATCAACCAGCGTTACGTGCTGGTGGCCTTGCCCCTGTTCGCCCTCTTGATGGCTCTTGGCCCTTACGACGCCTTGTGCTTTTTCTCCAAGATGAAATCCGATGGTATCGGTCGTTTGGTTCTGGGTATTGCTGTTGCCATGTCCCTTGGGCTTATGATGTTCCACGCCCCCAGTTACAAGGCCAACATGCTTTATTACAAGAACAAGCTTTTGGCCGAAGAGGATTTCTTGAATACGGAACTGAAAAAGTATCCCGAGAATTCCATCTACATTTATGCGAGACCTTGGCAGATGCTTGCCTCCGGTCATAGTGCCTTTAGCGAACGGACGTTCAAGCGCTGGGATACGGATACCTTTGCCAAGTGGTACCAGGTGTCTGGTGGAAACATCTACCTGGTGCGCGGTCAGGACGGCTATGGTTCGGTGAACCGCCAGAGCCGCGTGGTGGGCTTCAAGACCACCGACCAGATTGACGAGATTCTGGATTCCTACAAGAACGAACGCGTACTCCTGGAACCCAAGCTGTTCGGCTATCCGTTGGTCATTTACCGCATCGACGCCAAGAAGGGAGTGTCCCAGTATGCACAGCGGTTCTCCGTTTCGAACATGGACAGCAGCCTCGTTACGCTGAACAAGAACTTTGAAGAGTCCATCGCCTGTTCCTATTCCGTAAACGGCAAACCCGAAAAAGAAAAGGTGGTGACTGAAATCCAAGACAGTCTGCTGCTGGATTCTACAGATTTGTCTGCCGGGATGAACCGTCTGAAAATGTGGTGTCTGATGCCTGATGCCGACACCTTGACTCTGTACAGGGACTTGTTTATGGAAGGCGAAGGAGTCGCTCTAGTTTCGGAAATGCCCATGAAGAACTTCCATCAGGATTGGGGTAACCCGCAAAAGGACCAGACGGTGGACCATAACGGTATAACCCTGGACAAAGAACCTTTCCGCTATGGAATCGGAAGTCATGCCGATGCTGTCCTGGAATACGATATTGCAGGACAGTTCAACATGCTTCACGGCGTTATCGGCCTGGACGACGAAAGTGCCTGCGGTGACGGGGCATTCTTCGTGGTAAAGGGTGACGGTCGTGAACTGTTCCGTTCAAACAAGATGTATTCTACGCAGAAGCAAATCTTGGAAGTAGATGTGTCCGGAGTCCAGAACCTGCAACTGGTATTGGAACAGGGCGGCAACAAGGACTGCGATCACGGCGACTGGGCCAACGCATGGATGGAGGCCAGGTAGTGAAAGTCCTGGTGGCACCTTTGGACTGGGGACTGGGTCATGCGACCCGTTGTGTCCCCGTCATCAAGGAATTTCTGCGGCAAGGTGCCCAGGTGGAACTTGCCGTCACGGAATCCTATGCCCCGTTGTACAACGAGATTTTTCCGGAACTGAAAAAACATGTGGCTCCGTCTTATGGCATTGTTTACCCGAAGCACGGATTCAACATGGGGCTTTGGCTCCTGAAAAACAGCGTCCACTTGAACAGGGTCGTTGAATACGAACACCACTATGCCGAAGAAATGGTTCGCCGCCACGGGTTCGACATCTTGTTTTCGGACAACCGCTTCGGTTTTTATTCGGCGAAGGCGCTTTCCATTTACATGACGCACCAGTGCCGCATTGCGTTCCCGGCTCTTTTCTCCAAGTTCGAAGGAATCGGGGTCCATTGGCACCGAAAGAAAATGGAAAACTTCGACCAGGTGTGGATTCCCGATTTGGAAGATGCCCCCGGTTATGCAGGCGCCATGTCCCATGTGAAATCTTGCCCGGAAAATGTTCGTTATGCAGGCCCGTTGAGCCGTTTTACGGAACTGGACAACTTGCCTGAAATTATGGCGGCGGCTTCGAAAGATTTGAACGTGGTGGCGGTCATCTCTGGAGTGGAGCCTGCCCGAAGCGCCTTTGAACGCAGGCTGCGGGAATTGCTCTCCGAACTGTCCGGTAATCACGTGATGATTCTCGGGAAACCCGGTGCAGAAAGAAAATCATGGACCGAAGGAAATGTTCAGTTTTTTAGTCACCTGGAAACGCCGGAATTTGTGCGCACTGTCCGTCGCGCCCGCTGGATTATTTCTCGGGGAGGCTACAGCACCATTATGGACATGGCCGTTCTCGGCGCCAGCTGTATCTTTGTGCCCACGCCTGGGCAGTATGAACAGGTGGTGCTCGCCAAAAGTCTTTCCCGGGCAGGTTATGCGGTAGAAATTCCTGCGGCAAAACTGAACCTGGAAACATTGCAGACTGCCATGGAAACACAGGTGCGCCTGCCGAAGCCGCCATCGCAGAACTTGCTCACCCCCTTGGTACAGGAGGCCTTGAAACAGGTATGAATTCTTTTGTTCTCGCATTCCCGTTGACCGTGGCTCAGGACGAACCCTTCGCCGTAACGCCTAATGTCGTAGTAGAAAAAGGGACGGCAAGCTTGATGGTTCCCGGTTGTACCTTGAGTTTCAAGGTGGTTCGCAAGGAGGCAACTCCGGGACTTTCCGAGATTTTCAAGGAACATCAGGATATATCTGCAGAAGATGCTTCGGCCATCGATTCTCACAAGTCTCTGCTGTTCTTGCTGGGGAGCTTGAAAAGCCCTGCAGACCTGACCATGGTGAATACCGCTATCTTGAAGGTCCTTTCGGCGGGAGCCTTGGGCGTGTACATGCAGCAGAGTGGCGCCGCCTGGACCGCAGAAGCGCTCCGTGAAGAATTGGGCGACGCCCAGTTCCCGATGGACCCCTGGATGAATTACCTGGAAGGTCCGGATGTGCTTTACACCTTGGGCCTTGAAACTTTTGCCCTGCCGGATCTGTGCATCTCGAAGGCTTCGGACGGCACCGACCCTCGCGAGGTCCTGAGCGTGGTGGCCGACAGCCTGTTTATGGAAGGTGTCAGCTCCAAGTCTGGGACCGAAGTGGACTGCGGCGAGTGCGGTATCTACGCCCTGCGTCAAGAGACGAAAAGCCCCTTCGCCAAGGACGACCCGGAATACAACCGCCAGGGAATCATGCGCCTTCTGAAACGCTAACCATTTAAATTATATTGCTCACCATGATAGATATTTATGCCTTGTCAAAAAATCCCCTAGTATTCCAAAAGCAGAGAACCATCACGTCTGCCTATATCGACGTGTCCGGAAAGATGGGCCTTGCCCAGACGGTGCTTATGGTCCAGGACAATATCACCGAAAATTTTGGCGCCATGAAGATGGACAATTTTGTGGTGAAGGAGAAGGGCGGTTTCTGGGTGGTTTACAAGGCCAAGTTCAAGTTTTTCAGGCGCCCGTACTGGCGGGACAAGGTGGTCACCACGTCGTTTCCGGCGGATAACCAGCTGATTAGGCTCAACGAGAACACCGCCATCACTACGACCGAGGGCGAGCCCATCATTTTGGCCAAGCAGGAAATGTGCTGCCTCAGTTTTGAAAACCACCGCCCTCTGCGGCTCTCGTCGGTGGGTTTTCCGACGGAAGGTTTTCCGGAGACCCTCGATGCTTCGGAATTCGACCGTTTCCATGTAAAGCCGGAAGAATACCAGGAAGTTTACCAGCAGAAGGTGCTGCCCCAGCATATCGACATGTCCCACCACATGAACAATATCGAATATGTAAAGCTGGCCTTGAACGTGTTCGGGACTCCCGACTGGGAACTTTGCAATCCGGCGACGCTGGAAATTCATTACTTGGGAGAATCCAAAGAAGGCCAGACCCTGCGCATTTTCCGTGCGGACCACAGCGGGGCCACCTACATGCGCATCTTGGATGAGACGGACCGTGCCGTCTTCGAGATGCGTCTTCGCATGATGTAGCTGTTTTACAGCAATTTTCCGAGAGCCACGATGGCGGCGGTACGGGCCCGGAGTCTCGTGTTCCCCAGGTTCAGGGCGTAACTTTTTCCGGCCGTAAATTCTTTCGTCATGCGGATTTCTTCTGGAGAAAACCCGCCTTCGGGCCCCACCAGAAGGGTCACGGGAGTTGAAGTTGCGTCGCTCTTATTGTCACTGGCAGGATCGGCTGTGAGTTTGTCTGTGACTTCTTTAGGGGCTGTCCTTTCGCCATCTACATCGCAGAGGATCAGGTCGCCACGGTAACTTTTCAGCCATTCTTTGAATTCCACGGGTCCGCAGATTTCGGTAAGCCAAGGTTTTTTGGACTGTTTCAGGCTTACCAGGCTCTTGAGCTCGGAACGGCGGACCAGCTTGTGCAAGTCGGAATTCTTGGGCTCTTGGGAATAGTCCGTCCGTAAGAAGGTAATGCTTGCGATTTCGGTCTGGGCCGCATGGAACACCACCTCTTCCAGGGCGTCGTCCTTGAGACAGGCGATGGCCAGGTTCAAAAGGGGCTTTTGGGGTTTCGGGGTTTCAACCTGGGAAATTTCCACCTGGCAGGCCCTCGGGTCGGCAACCACGATGGTTCCGTGCGCAAAGTGGCCCTGTCCGTCGCACAGTTCCAGAACGTCCCCTTGGGCGGCGCGGCATACCTTTACGGCATGGGCGCTTTCGTTTTCGTCCAGGGTTGCCCTTCCGCATTGGATTTGTGGGCAGTAAAAACGGCTATCGGGGGTCTTCATGGCATCTAAGGTAGCAATTTTTTCTACCTTAGCAGGCATGACAGCGCACAAGCCCGTAAAAGTGGTGGTCTTTGACCTGGACGGAACCCTCTACCTGAGCGGCCGTCCGTACCCTGGTGCGGTAGATACCGTGAAGCGGGTGGCCTCGAAGGTGCCGGTTTACTACCTGAGCAACAACACCAGCAAGTCGCCCGTGTTTTACGAGAACCGTCTGAACGTGATGGGGCTTCCCCTTCGCGACGACGGCATTATTTCTGCGCTGACTTTGTCTTTGGCAGCCATTCACGAAAAGGGGCTCAAGAACGTCTATTTCTTTGCCAATCCCGAAGTCTATGAATGGTTTGCCGCCCAGGATCCTTCTCTCAATTTGCGTCCTGCCGTAGAAGATACGGAACTGGTTCTGGTGGCCTACCACAACAGTTTTGACTACCGGGAACTTTGCGAGCTTTCGTTCCGGGTGCAGCGGGGAATTCCCTTCTGGGTGACCCATACGGATTTCGTGTGCCCCGACGCCCGGGGCCCCGTGCCCGACATCGGGAGTTTCATGGCGCTACTCAAGACGGCCTACGGTGTAGAACCGGAGCGCAGTTTCGGCAAGCCCAATTCTGCCATGCTTTCGGGACTGTTGAAAACGTATGCTCCCGAAGAAATCCTGTTTGTGGGGGACCGTCTCTATACGGATTTTGAGCTTGCCAAACGTTCTGGCTGCCGGTTCGTGCTGCCCCTGTGCGGTGAAACCAAGCGCTCGGATGTGGAAAAGCTAGATGTGAAGCCGGAATACATGGTAGAAAGCGTCAAGGATATCGATTTCGAGGGCTTTTTCGAAGGTCGGTTGTAGCGTTTCTTGCGAAAAAAATGTATAATAGGGTTAGAGGTTTTTGATGAACTTGAACTTGAAAAAGTATGTGGCTCCCTTTGGGGTTGCCGTCGCTTGTGGTTTTGTGCTTTCGGCCTGCGGTAGCGATAGCGGTTCTTCCAGTATTGATTTGGAAGATTCTTTTGACATGGTTCTCTCCAAGGCCCACTATGATTACGATTCCGACGACTCTACCTTGACGGTCACTTACCCGGTCTGCAAGGTGGGTGAACTTGGCAATCTGGTATGGAAAGAAGAAGATCCGGATTCTGTTTTCAAGTACAAGTCCTATTTGGATAAGACTACCGCCTTGCGTTTTGAAAAGGATATTACGGAACCCGCCCGCTTTGAGTTTGACGGTGGCAAGTTCCCCGTAGGATTTTGGCAAGTAGGCCCGGGCAAGAAGGGCGACAAGTTCCAGATGGGCATTCGCTACGAGAAGGGCGATGACATGGCGTCGGTAATACACTATTCCGGTGAATGCTATGCCCAGGATTTCAAGGCGAACCTGTTCGAGGAAAATCTCGCCATTGTCCAGACAGAAAAAGCCCTGATCGATTTCTACCTAAAGTTCCAGCCTGCGGACAAGCAGGTGGTAGAGGGTAAAGCCGATGAGGAAAATGTCCTCAAGAATATCCGTGCCGCCGACTGCGACCGCCTGACCATGTACGATGACCTGGTGTCCATCGAGGTGGATGAACTGAAGGAATCTTCTGGCGAGTTGACAGTCTCTTACGAAGGTGATGAATGCTCCTTGAACTTCGCCATCCGCTACGCCATTGACGAAGACGACTGCAATGCCGCTTATGATGAATTCAAGGCTGATAAGGATGCCGAAAAGTTCAACTTCGCCGATTACAACATGAAGGTGGAATACGACGAATACTGTGTCGCCCAGCTTGTGCTGAACCTGAAGAAGGATCAGGGAATATCCCTGAAAAAGTCCGCTTCCCTGAAGTCCGACAGCAGGGAATTCGCCAAGGGCGTTGTTCGCCTGATTCTTGCCGGGCTGAAGTAAGCTCTTTTTTTCAAAAAATTATGCCGCACTTGCGTTGCGGCATTTTGTTGTTTACTGTTTTCTAGTCCTTGCCAGTACTACCACTCCGAAAATGGCAAGCAGGACTATGGCGAGCGCACTGATTTTTAAGCAGTCGTGGAAGGGTTTGCTTCGGTATTCCATGCGGACTGTGGATTTGCCCTTCGGAATTTCTACGGCACGCAGGTTGCCAAATGCCTTGTAGACCTTAGATTCCTTGCCGTTCACATAAGCCTTCCAGTAGGGGTGGAAGTTCCCTGCCACCACCATAATGGCGGGGCGGTCGCTATCCACTTCGAACACCTGGGTATCCATCTTGGGCTGTTCTACGAGGCGGGCATGACCTTGGACGATACCGCCTTCTAGGGCTTGCTCAGGATTTTCAGACAGGATGGCCTTTTCTTTGTAGTAGAAAGCGTTGGGGTCGTCTTGAGGTTCGGCCGGAACACTTGCAACTAAAGCCGCTGAGGAATCGGTAACGGTGCTGTCTGCAGCGGTGCTGTCGGCAGTTGCCACGGTAGAGTCTGCGGCCGTAGAATCTGCAACAGATCCAGTCACGAGTTCTGGGGCCTTAGGCTTGCGGATGGCCGCCTTGGTCTGCAAGGTCTTGATGGCGTCTTCATCGCTCATGATGGTGGCATCACCATAGAGGTAGGCCTCTCCCATGGCGGTGGGGATAGGCATGTAGGTCGTGCCGCGCTGGCTATCGAAGATGATAAAGCCGATATTCATCAGGTCCAAGAAGGGGTGGGCCGCTTCGGGATTGTTGATGTTCAAGAGGAAGTTTGCGTTTTGCTGGCCGCCACGGAAAGCCCTGTAGCTTGCCAGTTCGTTGTCGTGGAACCCGTCGGCGTTGCGCAAGTGATATTGCGGGAAGGCGTTTGCTCCCAGCGCCTTGTTCCTGGATAGGGAAAGCACGCGGGGGGTGTTCAGGCTGTCTGCCTTGTGAGGGGCCTTGACGGCGGCTACTACGGGGTTTTCCGGCTGGAGGTATTCCTTGGCTTCTACGTTCTGGATGAACGCCCCGTCAATGAAGAACAGCTCAGAGGTAACGCCGAATACATGGCAAAATATCTCAAAGATTAC
>CALATK010000026.1 GCA_937891805.1 uncultured Fibrobacter sp.
CGCCACACCCCCCTGGAAACGGGTCGTGAACCGCGTAGACCCATGTCTGTCAACAGGTTGTCAACAAAAAGGGCGGGGTGAGTTCCGCTAGATGGCGAATCGAGTTCGCCATGACGTGGGCGGGGTTCGTGCGGCCCCGGGACAAGGCCGGGGTGACAGGGGGATGGGCAAGGAGATCCCCGCCTTCGCGGGGATGACAAAAGGGATCGCGAGGATGACGAGAAAGGATGCGGGGAGGACAAGCTAAGGTGTAGTGATGACACTCAAAGCGTCTTCGGAGTCAAGGTTAATTTGTATAGAATTAACTTGTCTGGAGAACCAGGTGATTTGGCGCTTGGCGTAGTTTCGGGTCTGCTGCTTTACTTTGTCCAAAACAGTCTTGATTTCGGAATCGTCTTTTGCGGCAAGGAGTTCGCGGTAGCCCAGACTTTGCCACGCCGGAGCCATAAGCGGAACCGTTTGCGCCAGCGAATGGATTTCTTGCAGCCAGCCGTCGCGGACCATCTGGTCAACACGTTCGTTTATGCGGGCGTAGAGATTCTCGCGGCTACGGTTGAGAAAATAGACGGGAATATTCCCGATGCCGCCGGAGCGTTCCTGCTTCCACTCCGAAAGCTTGCGACCCGTGCCACGGTAAACCTCCAGAATCCGGACAATGCGGTGCCTGTTGTTTTCGTCGGCACCTTCCATAGATTCGGGATCCACCTTCCGGGCCTCGTCGCAGAGCCAAGGGAGTCCGAATTTTTCGCAGTCCGCCTCCAGGGACTCCCGCACGCTACCGTCAATGGCGGGAATTTTCGGGAGCCCAAGCATCAACGCCTGCAGGTAAAGCCCTGTGCCACCCACCAAGATGTAATTCTTCTGCGGGTTCGCCTCAAGAAGTGCCCGGACATCGTTACAGAAATCCCCGGCGGAATAGACCCGGTTAGGTTCGCAGAAGTTTATCAGGTGGTGGTTTACCCTCTGCATCTCGGACACCGAGGGCTGTGCCGTGCCGATAGCGAAGCCCCTGTATATCTGGCGGGAATCCACACCGATGATTTCGGCACGGTAACGCTCCGCAAGTTCAAGGGAAAGGTTCGACTTTCCGACTCCAGTGGGGCCACAGAGGGCAAAGAGAACAGGCATACGGTTTTAATTTAGCTATCTTTCCCAAGTGATGAAAAAGCTGAAGCACGTTCTTGCCATCTTTATTGTCCTTGGGATTATCTCTGGGGCGGCATTCGTGCTGCAGGAGACAAGCATAGGCGAAAAACTTTTCAACCGGGAATCCGCCACTGTCGCCGCTCTGGACACCACCGCCGCCGTGCAAGACACCACCCCCTTCGTAGAAAAACTGAAGAACCACCTGGAAGTGGTGCAGACGCAAAAGTCCAGAAAAAAACGGGAAATCTGGGTGCTTGGGAACGGACGGACCATCACCCACTACCTGCTGCAGGCCCAAAAGTTCTTCCGGAAAAACGGCGGCGAAGTGCTATACATGGAAGAGCTGCACGGAGACCCCACGGTTTTCCAGTCGGCCAGTCTAGATGCCCTGACCCCAGAAGGCGACACGCTGAAGCTCACCCTGAACGTTTCGGACAACATTTTCAAGAACAACGCCTCTTACCTGTCCATCGCGTTCCAGGTGACAGGGCTTACGCCCGAGCTGATCGTGGCCCTGAATGAACTCACCTTCCCCTACGACCTGATGGTTACGCCCTTCGGCATGGCGGAAACGTTCTTCCCTGACCTAGACCGCGTAAAGAACAAGGAACTGGTCATCTGGCTTTTGATGGAATCTACCAGCCTGGATTCCAGACACAACCGCTACCGTCCGGTGCGCATCCACCACACGGAACAGCAGATCGAGTCCGTTATCCAGGAGGCAAAGACCCTGGTGCCTAACGCCAAGGGAATCGCCACCCGCTTTGCAGAACAGGCAGTAGAACACCGGCAGCTTTTGCAGGCCACCCTGGAACCCGCCAAAGAAAACGGGCTCTGGTTCCTGGACCTGTCCATGAACGCAAAATCCAAGGTGCGGGAAACCTGCAAGGATTTGTCCATGGCCTGCAAGACGGCAACCCCCTACAACCCCTCCAACAGCGCCCTGGACGACTACATCAAGCGTAAACTGAAGGCGGCCGCCAAGAGCGGCATGTCCACCATCATCATCCCGCTGAGCGAAGCCAATATCGCCAAGGTGAAGTCCATCGACGCAAAAGCGGCGGCCCAGGGCACCACCATCGTAAATTTATCTACCTTTATGAAGTATTGACAAGGAGAACGCCATGACCGTAAAACTGGGTGTGAACATCGACCATATCGCCACCATCCGCGAAGCCCGCAAGATCAGGGAACCGGACCCCGTCACGGCGGCACTGGTCGCAGAACTCGCCGGCTGCATGGGCATTACCGCCCACCTGCGCGAAGACAAGCGCCACATCCAGGACCGCGACGTTCGCCTGTTGCGCGGCATGGTCACCACCAAGCTGAACCTGAAAATCTCCCCCACGGCCGAAATGTTGCAGTTTGCCACCAACGTGCAGCCCGACATGGTGACCCTGGTCCAGGAGAACCACCAGGAAATCACCATCGAAGGTGGTTTGAACGTGGCCGCCAAGGTAGATGAACTTGCAAAGTACGTGATGACCCTGAAAAACAACGACATTGCCGTCAGCCTGTTCATCGACCCGGAAACGGACCAGGTGAAGGCGGCCAAGAAAGTCGGCGCCGACTTCGTGGAGTTCAACACCGGCAAATACGCCACCGCCTGCGAACTGGGCAGCCTCCAAGAAGTGGACCGTGAAATTTCGGCCATCGAGGACATGACCATGCTGGCCCGCAAGTACGGGCTCCGGGTGCTGGCAGGTCACGGGCTGAACTACCGCAACGTGGCATCCATCGCCGCCATCGAAGGGATCGAAGAGGTGAACATCGGCCACAGCATCGTGGCCCGCAGCGTGTTCGTGGGCATGGAAAAAGCCGTCAAGGAAATGCTTGACCTGCTTAAGTAGTAGACGAAGTTCAGTTCTAGATTCCGGCTCAGGGCCGGAATGACGTAGGAGCTGAGTGATGCAGAAATATGCTTGCATATTTCTATATCCGAGGCGAACGAGTCAAGCCCCATTAGGGGAATGACGTCATGGCGGACCTGATCACAATATCCACTTGCAGCTTGCTGCTTAGTGGATATGATCCTCGGCAACGGGGACGCCATCTAGGATTTAATAATCCCTATACTTCACATCGTGAAGGACCAGCCCCTGCGGCGGGGCCCAGGTGCGTTCGCCCTTGAACTGCCCTGCAAAAATCTGGTTGACCGTGCCCGCCGGGTAGCGCCCGCGGCCGATGTCGAACAGCGTGCCTATCATGGCACGGACCTGACGGTGCAAGAACCGGTTCCCCTTGATGTGGAAAATCACGGTCCAGTCGTTCACCCGCTCCAGGCGGAACTCGGTCAGCGTGCAGAGCGTGGACTTGCCGTCGTTACGGGGAATGCAAAAGTCGATAAAGTCGTGCTCGCCTAGAAACGATGCCGCCTCCCGCTCCATCAAGTCCAAATCCAGATTCAGGGAACCGCATTCCCAACCGTATTCCCGCATGAGCGCCACAGGTCGGGTAAAAATGGTGTACTGGTAATAGCGGTAAAGGGCGTCGTAGCGGGCGTTGAAATCATCGCTACACGGTTGCAAATCGCGAATGCGGATAAGCCTCTTGGTGAGTCCATTCACCGAACGCTCCGTCTTGCGCAAGTCCAGCTCGCCATCAAAATCAAAATGGACGCACTGACCTCGGGCATGGACACCCGTATCGGTACGGCCAGAACCTACGATATGTATAGGCGTGCGGAGCGCTATGGTCAGCGCCTCTTCTAGGGCGGACTGAACGGTTACGAATTTCTGCTTGCCGGCTTCGTTCTGCACCTGCCAGCCATAAAAGGCACTGCCCAGGTATTCGCAACGGAACCGATAACGCATAGGCCAAGAGCCCCTTATTCCATGGCGCTCTTGATGATGGCTTCCACCTGTTCCTGCGGAATTTTCAGCTGGGTCGCGATGGCAGAGGCGGGGAACCCGCGGCGGGACATCTGCAGAATCTTGCTCTTTTCGGTAAGTTCCTTGTCGAAACGGCTGGTCTCCAGGGGGTTGCTCCCCTGCAGGTTCGGATTGCCGGTCACGTTGTGGCTCTGGGCCCTAAGTTTCATGGTCCTGTCGCGGGAAAGGCCGCGGGGAGCCCGCAGAACATCGGACAGGGACTGGATGGCGGAGGTAATCCGCTCCTTGGCGGTAGGCCTAAGCTGGGGTCGCTTGCCCAAATCCGGAATCAAAACCTTGTTCTCGGGATTGCCGTTTTCGTCTTCGAAAGAAACCTTTGTCTCCTTGGCCCCCGCAAACTCGTCGGCCTCGTCGATGATGGAGTGTTTCGGTGCACGGGGGCGCGGCGCGATGGTGGGGTCGTTCTCGAACCCGTTCTTGGGCTCGCGGAACCGGTTTTCGGCCTTCAGGGCTTCCATCCTCTGGGTCAGGACCTTCTTGCGGTGGCTGAGAGCCGCAAGCAATACAATGCAGACCAGAATAGCGGCAACACCGCCTACCACCCACATGAGGGCGGACTTGGAAATTCCGCCTACCGTCTTTTCATCTTGTTCCGTCTCGCCGGCCGGAGTCTTTTGCCTGAGGGCGTTCAAGTCCTGCCAGGCGACGTCCAAGTCATTCCGGATGGCGAGCTGGGCATCGGCATCGCCCTGCTTTTCCCACAGGGCCACTTCCAGGGAGTCAATCTTTGCGCGGGCCTGCAGGTAGGCGTCGGCATCGAAAGAGGACCGTCCGGCGGAAAAGTCCGAAAGCAGGTACAGGAGCACTCCGGCGCACAGGAACAGAAGGACGATGGGGACGATAATTTTTTTCATGTGACAAATTTAAGAAATTTAAAGACCCTTGTTCAAGGCTTCGGCCATGACCACCCGGTTTCCCCCGTTAGCAGAGGCCAACTGCATAGACGCCTCGGCGGTGGCAATCAAGGTCTTTGCGTCTACGGCATGGATGGGCATCACCGAAACGCCGATACTCAAAGAGGTCTTGAGAATCCCGTCGCCGTAAGCCACCTGGAGCTCCGAAATCTCATGACGGATTTTTTCGGCACGGTCCTTGGTAATCTTGTAATCGGCGCCGGGCAGAATCACGCAGAAAACATCGCCGTTGTAGCGGCAGGGAATGTCCTCGTTCCGGATGTAGCCCGGCAGGCGCTGTCCCACTTCCCAAAGCATCTGCTCCACCGCATGACGGCCCCGCTTTTCTTGCAGCTGGGGAATTTCGTCGGGGTAGAGCATGATGATTCCGATAGGCGTCTTGTGACGGGAAGCGGAGAAGATTTCGCGACGGAGGGACTCTTCCATGTAGCGCTTGTTGAAAAGCCCCGTCAGGTTGTCACGGATGCTGTGCTGCTGGAAACGGATGTTCAGGTTCTGGTTCGCCACATAAAGGCCGAATGTGGCCGACACGATGCTCACCTTCGCCTTCCAGAAATCGATATCTTCGCCGTCGGGCAACTTGTCCACCTGGATACACAGCGTGCCGAAATGTTCCTCCAGCCCCTCGATAGGCGCACAGAAGGCAACGCCCTGGCTGTTGTAATGGAGGTGGGTGCAGCCTGCCGTCACCTTGTCCGCATTGTAGTCGTTGACCACGATGTTTCCCAGGTTGAAACTCGCACATTCCGCAGGCATCATGGTATCACCGCTAATCACGTAATCGCCAAAGGAAAAAACCTTGTGCATTTCGGACTGGGCATCGCCATACATGTAAAGCACGCCCGCCGCACCGGGGAACAGCTTGGGCAAGACCTTTTCAAGAGCGCCCACCACTTCGGAAAACGGCCTGTTCCTGAGGATTTCCTTGCAGAAATCGTCCCAGTCCGAAAGAGGGAAGATCTCCCGGGCCGATTCCAGCGTAGGAGCGGCCTCGGGCAAAGCCGATTCCTCGGATTGCGCCTCTGGAACAGCCCCTTCAGCAGGAACATCGCCCTGTTCCGGCACCACCGGCACAAGCTCCGTCACCGGGCGGGAATCCGGCGCCTCCGCCTCCCCCGCCTCGCTATCCTGAACGGCCCTTTTGGCCACGATAAAAAAGATGAACCCGAGGACCGCGCCCCAGACGCCCACAAAAATAAACTTGACTCCCACCGACAGCGCGCTTTCGGGAGCCGCAAACGATAAAACGACGCCTGCCACAAAAGCGACAAGCCACACCAGATAATAAAGAACGCTCATATTCCACAATTTATGAAAAGTCTAAGACCTTGGACAAACATTTTTTCAAAAAAAAGCAAAATCAACATATTTGGGCGTTCCCCCGGTCTCTTAGCAGTGCCTACAGAGGGGTCGGGCCATACTCGCTCCGCTCGCCGAGCCTGTAGTCTCGGCCCCAAGGGGTCACTGTCCCTAACGCGGAAGAGGGTTAGTGGTTAGGGGTTAGGATTTAGGGGCTAGGATCTAGGTGTTAGGTAATAGGGGCTAGGATTTAGGGGTTAGGATTTAGGAATGCGGGACACAAGAGTTGTCATCCCCGACCGGGTCGGGGATCCGCTGGAGGAATGATGCTCGAGATAAACTGGCGTACGCTAGAAATGCAAACAGATTCTCACTTTCGTGAGGATGACGAAGCTTGTAGCTTTGTGGTTTACGGCGTAACGGGCGGGGGATTTGCTAAATTGATGGTGATGACAATCCTCGAAAAAATAGCCCTGGCCCTCCCCGCTGTAGAAAGCCCCGCTCGTTACATGGGCGGCGAAGCCAACAGCGTGGTGAAGGACCACAGCCAAATGCTTTGCCGCATGGCCTTCGTGTTCCCGGACACTTACGAAATCGGCATGAGCAACAACGGCATCCGCATTTTGTACCACGTGATCAACCGGGAGAGCGACCTGCTGTGCGAAGTCTCCTTCGCCCCCTGGGACGACATGGCCGCCGAGATGAAAAGGCTGGACATTCCGCTGTACAGCTATGCGACCTACACGCCGGTGCGAGATTTCGAAGTGGTGGGCATGACGCTCCAGACGGAGCTAAATTTTACCAACGTGCCCTACGTGCTGGAACTGGCCCGCATTCCCGCGTGGCAGAAGGACCGGCAAGAAAGCGACCCCATCGTGGTGGCCGGCGGGCCATCGATGGCGAACCCCGAACCCGTCGCCGACTTTTTTGACGCCTTCATGATAGGCGACGGGGAAAAAGTCATGATTGACTTTTTACGGTGCGTAGGCGAGGGCCGCAAGGCGGGCCTCAGTCGCGCCGAAATCCTGAAGAACCTTTCGAAAATTGACGGCGTTTACGTGCCCAGTTTACGGCCCGTGGTCACGAACGAATTCGGCGCGATTGTGCCGGCGGAGCCCGCCGCCGGCGCCTACGCCACCACCAACGGGGTTCGCCGCCTGTTCATCCCCAAGATGGACCCGAAGGACTACCCCGTCAAGAACCTGATCGCCAACATGCAGCTGGTGCACAACCGCTTCAGCGTAGAGGTCATGCGGGGTTGCGCCCAGGGCTGCCGTTTCTGCCAGGCGGGCATCTGGTACCGCCCGTGTCGCGAGCTGGACCCCGACGATGTTCTGGACATCGCGAAAGCAGGGCTCCTTGCCACCGGCGAGCGGGAACTGGGACTTCTCTCCCTTTCTACCGCCGACTACAAACCGGTAGAAGCCCTTACCGATTCCATTATCGACGACCCTTTCTACGACCACGTGGATGTGAGCCTCCCCAGCATCCGCGTGAACAGTTTCGGCCAGACACTTGCCGGCAAGATTGCCGCCCTCAAAGGTGGCCGTAGCGCCACCTTCGCCCCAGAAACCGGCTCCGAACGCATCCGCAAGATGATAAACAAGACCATCAGCGACCAGGACATGTACGACGCCGCCGAACACGCTTTCAGCAGCGGGTTCAACAAGATTAAGTTATATACAATGATCGGGTTCCCTACCGAAAACGAAGAGGACATGCAGGCCTTCTGCGACCTTATCTTCAATCTGGTGAAAATCGGACGCAAGTACAATCGGGGAATCCAGATTGCGGTAAGCATCGGCATCCTCATTCCCAAGTCCTTTACCGCCCTCCAGTGGGCGCCCTTCATGGACAAGGAAACGGCCCTTGGGCATATCCGCTTTGTGCGGGAAAAGTTTTTCAAGCACCCCAACGTGAAAATCAACTGGGCCGCCTGGGAAACCAGTTTCTTGGAAGCCCTCTACAGCCGGGGCGACCGCAGCCTCGGGCCCGTCATCTACGAGGCCTACAAGCAGGGAATCATCTTCGAGAGCGATTCTTACCGGTTCGACTTTTCCAAGTGGGAACAGGTCTGGCAAAAGACAGGCTACGACACCAGCTGGGTGTATCGTGAACGGGACAAGAACGAAGTGTTCCCCTGGGACTTTATCCACGCAGGCACCACCAAGCAGTACCTGAGGCGGGAATGGGAAAAGGCCTTTGACCCGAATAGCGCCCCCGTTCCCAACTGCAAGTGGGGCGACTGCCAGAAATGCGGCATTCCCGGATTCGGCGACGAAATCAAGCTGGCCGACAATCCCGTGCGCCACAAGGCGCCAAGCCGCACTCCCGAAGAAATCAAGAAACTGGTGGCCGACCGCAGGCCCAGCCAAAAGGTGAGCTACAGCTACAAGATCACCTTCAAGAAGACCGGCCTCAGTCGCTTTTTGCCCCACCACAATATGCTGAGCTTTTTTGAGCGGACCTTCCTTTGCGCGGGGATTCCTGTGAAGTTCAGCGAAGGTTTCAGTCCCAAGCCGAAAATCGTGAACATGGGGGCGCTCCCTCTCGGCATGGAGACCTACTGCGAACTGATTAGCGTGGAACTTCTGAAACCCCTGGACCTTACTCCGGAGAACCTGCCGAACCTGATGAAGGAACTGAGCAGGCCTTTCCCCCGTGGCATGGAAATCGTGAACATTGAGCCCCTGAAAGAAAAACTCAGCAAGCATTTCCCCAAGGCCATGGTGTACCGCTACACGCCGGAGGCAATCCCCGCAGACCTGATGGAGCGGTTCAACAGCAAGACCTTCCCCACCGTCACGAACCACCGGGGCCAAGAAATCGACCTGAACCAGCACGTCTTGTCTATCGAGAACCGGGAAGGAACATTGTACATCAAGGTGAAGTGCAACGACCAGGGCACCACGGCCAGTCCTTTCGTGATTTTTGCGGGAATTCTGGGGATTTCTATCGATCCGGCCAAGCTGGACGAGGTCTCCAGGCGGTTCTTGGTGGCGAAAATGACGATGGAATGGTAGCGGCCTTGCCGCAGTGGTTAGTGGTTAGTGACTAGTGGTTAGAATTGACAGTCCTGTAAAGTTTTTTATATTTCTAGCCAAGTTAACATCAAAAACTCTCACTTAAGGAGAAACCCAATGAAGAAGATATTCCTTTCTGCCGTCATTGCTATGGCTCTCTGCAGCTACGGCTATGCCCAGGACGAAGAAGAATACGAAGAAGAAGAAGCCCCGGCCCAGGTGACGAAGGCCCCCGCCTACGAAGAAGAGGAGGAAGAGGAGGAAGCCGCTCCTGCTCCCAAGAAGGAAAAGAAGAAGGTAAAGAAGTCCTCTGGTGATCAGGGATTCTTCGGTATCGGCCTTGACCTGACCGGTGCACTTGCCAGACAGAATGCCATTAACCTCACCTTCCGCCTGAACGACAATATGATGCTGAGCGCCATCTTCGGTTTCCAGCATCGCGGTGAAACCACCCACACCCCCAAGCAGGGTGACGAGGTCAAGGATGGCGACGATGCGAACCAGCTGTCTATCGGAGCTGCATTCGACTACATCGTTGTCAAGAAATTCATTCCGTTCTCTGTCGGTGGAGAGTTCGCATACAATAGTCTTTCCGAAGATGACAGCCGTATTGACTTCGGTGTCATGGCGGGGCTCCATGGGGAAATCGTTCCGAATCTGGTTATTACCGGAAAGGCCGGCCTCGGTTTCCTGTACAACTTCGGCGACGAAGATGGTGGAAACTCCGAATACAGCCGCATGGACTTTGGTGTTCTCTACAAGGTTTACCTGACCTGGTTTGCGTTCTAGTCTTGAACTGTCAGGTTAAGCAAAAGAGATTCCTTCAGGGATCTCTTTTTTGTTTTTTCTCAGAAAACGATTCTTTGGAACTGAATCCCTCCGCCACTTCGTAGCATCAGGATGACAAGCTATTCCCCGACGATAAACCGCACGTACATATCCAGCAGGTCCTGTCCCCACAGATACATGACCGGAGCTGCCACCGCCAGGAACGGGCCGAAAGGAATCTGTCCCGAGCCGTCCGATTTTCCCTTCTTTTCCATAACCTTTGCCCAGGGAATCATGACGACGATTCCAAGGAACGCCGCAAAAATCAAGGTCTCAACAGCACCGTCCAGCCCCATCAGCGCCCCATAGCCTGTCAATAGCTTGACATCACCAAAGCCCATAGCCTCTTTTTTCAGGATTTTCGAGGCTATAAATCCCAAGAGCCAAAGACCGCCGCCGGCACAGGCCGCACCAATTAGACTTTGAAAGGGTGTAATTCCGCCCGGGAACATGGAGAGGGCTAGGCCCGCCACGATTCCCCCTACCGAAATAGAATCGGGAATTAGTTTGTATTGAATATCGACAGCGCACACGGGATACATACCCAACAGCAACCAGAACATGGCCAAGGCATCAACCCAATTAGCAATAGGAGCTGTCCACCCCACATTCCAGTTGGTGGCAAACAGGGCCAAGGCGCCCAGAAGCCCGCACAACGATTCTCCTATGGGGTAAATTACGCTGATGGGTTGCTTGCAACAGGCGCTTTTACCACGGAGCCAGAGCCACCCCACAATGGGCAAATTGTAACGGATGGGAATCCGCTTCTTGCACAGGGGACAATGGGACGGCGGGTTTATCAGCGATATTCCTCGGGGCATCCGATAGACAATCACATTGTAAAAACTGCCCACACAGGCACCTAATGCAAAAAAAAGAAACAAACCGTACCAAAGCGGAATATTTTCCATAAAATCTCCCAAAAATCAACGAGGCGCCATAACCCCCTTTTCATAAAAAAAGATAAATTTATATCGTGAAGAACGTATTATAGAGGATTGAATAATGCGGTTAAAGGCTTTGTTTTTATTGTTTGGGCTAATCCTGTGCACGACGGCCTTGGTAAACTGTTCCAGGGAGTCTTCCATCAAGGAAAACGTGAACTTGCGGAACAACCACTCCGTAGTGTTCGTCTACAAGACTCCTTTCGAAAATCCGGACGCCTTTGCCGATTCCATTATCAACCTGCCCAACCCTGATTCTGTTATCGTAAGCGACACTGTCACAGTCACCATAGGCGACACAATCCATATGATGGGTTTCTTGCGCTACAACTCCGACAAGATTTATTTGTATCAGTGGATTCTAGACAGCCTCGTCCGGGACACATCCGGAAAGGGTAAAGACAAGATGAAAAAGGCCCTGGTAACAGGGCACAACGCCACCCCTCAATCCTGGGTCTATATGAAGGAGGGCGTGTACTCTCCCCTGTTTGTAGCCGTTGACGGAAACAGCGCAACGGATACCGCCGGCAAAGACCAGTTTATCAGAGTGATTAACACCCCACCTTACCTAGGCGTTCCCAAGGACACACTGTGGACTAGAGCCAAGAGTCCAATCTCATTCCCCATTCTTGCTTTAGATTCCTTCGGTACAATAACATCCTTTAAGGTCGATGTGGATGCAAGTGGCAAACGAGATGCAAAGGACTGGAAATACACCAAGAGTGAGTCCTCGGATAGCCTGATAATTACGATTCCCTACGACTCCACATTGACGGATTCTCTTGGGAACCAAAAGATTTACATCATTGTCACCGACGATGACAAGAACACCACCAAGGATAGCGTCCTCCTCCATTTCAACCAGTTGCCAACCATCAAAATTTTGGGACCCGACGACCAACAAAGGATAAGCGACACCGTAGAATCATTCCGCCTGTTCTACGAAGGCCACGACAGAGACAATGAAGATCAGCTAAGGTACTATGTCCGAGTAGCCGCCACACCGGACAACCAGGACGACGACCTGAACCTGTCCAATGTCTACGACCTGGTACTTAAGAACAGCGCATCCACTAGTTTTGCTGTTATAGAGAACGGGGAAAACGCCCTGAAGAACCTTGGCTTTACAGGAAGGTATTTTTCTTGGGATGTTTGGGTTACCGACGGCTACGACACTGTGGTGGTAGAAAAAATCAAAACCAGCAAGGGTAAGCGCCCACGATTCTTCTACCTAGGGCCAGGCAAGTCCACTTGTGACTTTATTGGAATTGCCAAGTTCGAAGGTCTGTCAGCCCATTCGGGAATCAAGATTACCTTAGTTAATACAGCTGACACGAACAACATTTACACAGCCAGCACCAACTCCAAAGGTGAATTCAGGGTATCCGACCTGCCAGCAGGGACCTTCAAACTGATTGCCGAGGACGAGACTGGCCGAGGTTTTGTTAAAGTCACTACGAGAACTCCCAATATCAACGCCGGTGATGAAAAAGAACTGCCTCCCATTTTGCTGAAGGATCCGGCTCCGCCGCGCATTTACAACATCAAGGGCTTCGAGGATACGCTTGCCGTTCGCGCCTGGACGGTGTCTGGAAGATTCAGTGACTACGGCTCACAGGTCAAGACGGCGGTGGCCATGCTTGGCAAGGATACATGCGGTTCAAAGAATAGCCCGTGCAAATTCTCTAATCTGACTAGTTATGCTTGGAGTGTAGACATGTCTGGCTTGTCGGACGGGAACTACTCCTTCAAGATTACTGCGACGGACAGTGCCGGTTACCACTCCGACACTACCTTCACATTTGTCGTTTCGGCAACCAACATATCGATTACCGTAAACAACGCTAGTTCGGCCATGGTAGGAGATGCCGGCACACTCACCTTTAAAGCAAACGTTGCCGAAGCAAAGCCTGCCGTTAGCGAAGTGACATGGAAAACTAATGTTCCGGGGGATTCTCCACGAACAATTTCTGTTACTGAAGGCGTTGCGCAAATTCAGTTGAAAAAAATTGATTTTTCGAATGCAGAAGCTAACACGCGCTATACGATGCAGGCGATAGCAGACAATGGCGCCGTTTCCAACATTGTTCGCTTTGGATTCTACAGCGACGGTCCTATGGTGAACATTGATGCTCCCGCCTACGATACGACAATTACCCTAAATGACGAGATTGCCTTATCCACCACAGCCATAGGCAACAACTCCGACGCAACAAACGACTACACGCTCACCTGGATTTGCGTGGAAGGCAACACTGCAACCGAGAATTGCTTTGCAGCAAACAACCTTACACCCACGAAGGCATGGACCACGGCGGGAGTGAAAAAGATTATCGCGAAAGTGACCAACAAGGATTCCAAAACTGCAACCGACACATTGCAGGTAAATGTTATCACTGACCCGCCTTCCATCAGGGTAGACGACAATGACGGAGTCATTTCTAGAAAAGTCAATGCAAAATACAAGTTCGAATATACAGCCAAGGACAAGTATGGCACAATCCAAGAAGTTGCCTGGAAATGCGGTAACGGGTCCTTTAATACCACGGTTATCTCCCCGGCAAAAAAAGAACATACCGATTCCATGGAAATTCAATTGCCCAATACTGAAGCGACAAATTACAAGTGCATTGTTAGAGCTACCGATGATGACAACCAAACCGGTTTCGACACACTCAAGTTCAACATAATCAAGGATATTCCGGTAATTCGTCTAAACATTCACAACAAGAATGTCACCATCAAGGATCAAGAGCAACTGAAGTACACTGCAAGTAACACGCTCGGAGGAACCATTTACGTGGACTATATTTGTGGTGGAAACCTGAACAATCTGAAAGTATCCAATTGGAGCAGCTCCTGGCAAGGGCGCAAGGGGGAAACACCTAGCGTCGTTATGCCAGAGTCGCCAGGGAACTACTACTGCGTTATGCGAGCAGTCGACGAAGACGAAAAAGACATGGCTGCAAGTGCCGCGACCCTTTATTCGTTAGACACGGTAACCTATAAAGTTTTCCGAGCGCCCCCCTCGGTCACGTTGAACGAGTCCTATACCAGGACCATCAAGGATACATTGACCTTATATGCCAACGCCAAGGACTCTTCCGAAACAACATTACCTGGAAGAATTGTCTC
The DNA here is from genome assembly GCA_937891805.1 of uncultured Fibrobacter sp. Lineage (GTDB taxonomy): Bacteria > Fibrobacterota > Fibrobacteria > Fibrobacterales > Fibrobacteraceae > Fibrobacter. The sequence continues at coordinate 14,181 of CALATK010000026.1, forward strand.
CTACGAATGGGGCTGTGGTCCTAACAGCGACCACGATATACTGAGCAAGCTGACCAACACTGGCAAGAACACCTATCTGGTGACCTTGCCTAATACTCCGCAAAACAATTACCTATGTGTTGTACAGGTCACCGATGATGACGGCCTTACCGCAAGGGATACAACCCGGTTCACCGTGGAACTGGCGCCGCCCACAGTGACAGTTTCTCGCAAAACGGGAACTATCCGCGCAGGCTTTGACATTATCCTGAATGCCACAGCTACCGATACCTACGAGGGAACCTGGGGTTACATCGCCAAGCGGGAATGGAGCTGTGGTGCAAACGCTACGGACATCAATAACAACTGGAAAACAGTATCCACTTATGATACCACATGGAAAGCCCCTTCGGCCTCGGTAAACTATTACTGCGTCGCCCGAGCCACCGATGACGACGGAAATATCGCTACCGATACAATGACCCTTACCTATTCTACGGAACAGCCTGTCATTTCTGTCGCCGAAACGCAGATTTACGTAGTGCAGGGAGACGTTTTCTTCTTGAATGCCACAATCAACAATGTATGGCAGGGAATCAACTGGTATAGCTGGCAGTGTTTCTTTGATGATACCAAACAAGCAGCCGAAAACCTCAGAAAGTTGGACTATTACAAGAATGGAGAAAGGTTCTACGACTATCGAGAAACACTTAGTGCGCAAGGAAGGGATTTGTACTGCGTGGTATCTGCCGAAGAAAAGGCAACCAAGGCCGTATTCCGTGACACCTCCCGCGTTAAGGTCCTGACGGTAGAGAACGACCTTCCCGTGGGAAAAATTACCGCCGTTGACACGATTTACCCCTGGAGCGGAGATGAAGCACAAAGCGGCGAGGCCATTTACTTCAACTCTCCAGAGTGGAGCGGATCTCAATCGGTTATCGGCACCATCGGCAACGAAAACACCAGGGATTACTATTGGCAGTTTAGCAACGTTAGTTCAACGTTCTACCATGGAAATGCAGACGGAAGCATTGATACTTCATCTGCAGAGCTTAACCAAGCATTCCGTAGACCAATTAACGAAGGTTCTTTCTCTATTTGTCTAGATTTCCGTGACAGTATCTCGGCAACAGACCCGCTACACCCGTCTGCAGCTTTCTTGAGACGCCACCAGGCTGAGACCACTTGTCGAACGGTCTATGTCCGTAGAGCATGGAAGAATTTAGCCGCTGCGAATGACACCGTGCTTGAAAAGACCACGGTTCGTACACCACCTGCCATTACTACGATCGGCAACAATCTTTCTGTTGTTTACCTAACTGCAGCCCAAACGGTAGTGTCTCGCAATTATAACGGCACTGGCTGGACAAATTTAAGCACTGCAGCAATCAGTGTCGATGATTCTATCACTGCATTAAGAATGGCCAGCAACGGAAATGATTTGTTCCTGGCTGTTCTTACCAAAGGAAACACCCTAAAAGTTTACAAGTCTAATGCAGGAACATCTCCCTGGGCATCTTTCGGCAACGCCATAACTTCAGTCACGTCCATAAACTTGACGTGTCACCCCACCTCCGGAAATCCCGTGGTGGCATATGTCAAGAGCAATTATCCATACTTTAGTTATTGGAAAAACAATGCCTGGGAAAGCAAGCAGATATCCACGAGCAAAACTTCAAGGGAAGTAAATGCGATTTTCTCAAATGACGGTGTGTTACTTACCACCTTTACAGACAACACCTCATGGTACAATACTTATTATGCCATTTATAACGGAAACACCAACAATTATAATGTTGCCAAGGGAGAAACCCTGATAAGCAGAGAAATGTCCGCTATAAGCCTTGCCACGGAAGGTTCAACAGTCTATATGGGCTACCTCAACCGATCTTCTGTAGTAGGCACAGCTGGCCCTTACGTAAAGAAGGGGACACTTTCAGGAAGCACTCTTAACTGGACAGCCGAAAGGAACCTGCAAGAGGGAATGCTCCCCTCCAACATCAAAGTGGCGGCACGAAACGGGAAAGTCTACGCCGTCATCGACGACAATGGACGAGGGCTGTCTCACTGCCATGCCTACTTCTTTGACGGCTCCCAGTGGAGACCCTATGGCGAGAATCAGCTTCCATACTTCAAGGGTCCATTCTACAGTAGTCATGGCTATAACCTTTACGGATTTTCCCCTAATATAGCGGTCGCCAACAATGGTATGGTTTACATTTCTATGATTGCCTGGCCAAATGTGGGAGCCGCAAGCCAGAACAATGGACCCATATTCATGAAAAATATTTCTGAAAGTTGGACCTTCAACACCAAACCTTAATATGATTGTTGAAATTGCTTCTATCTGCGATGCAGCTACGGCCAACGGTACCGGCGGCCGCCTGAACATTCTCGGTTCTTTTGACAGGATTTTTTCCCAGTTCCCGCTGGTGATTCCCCAGTGTGCGGCGGCCTTCCGTATCCGCTACCAGCGGGCCGAGGCCGGAGTGCACAAGCTGGTGCTTTCCATCGAGGACGTGTGTGGACACCCCATTGTCCCGGGAATGGAATCAAACGTTTCTTTCGAGCCTGTGGCAAAGGGATTTGACACGGCTGCCATGAACTTGATTCTGAACATGCAGCGCCTGAAGATAGAGCGGCCCGACAAGTATATGATTCGCCTGATTATCGATGACGAAGAGTACGTGGCCCTGCCCTTGTACGCCCTGGAAGTGCCCCATGGGAATGCGGGTAACGCTGACGGCGAAGTAAAGAACTAGCCCAAAGGCATGGTGGCAAGGCACAGGGAACATTCTCCCTGGATGCTGAGCGATGTCGGATTTAAGTCCGTCAGTTGAACGTTTTCTATGCGGTTTTCGAGAAGGGGCCTGCGTAGTGTTCCTTCGAAAAAGTCTCCGCCGTAGCACTTGAAAAAGGCCTCTTTGCGACACCAGAGGGCGTAAAAAAGCCTGATGGCTGCACTCTCGCCTTCGGTCTGTTCAATTTGGTGGATTCTCTTAACTTCTTTGCCGGAATAGAAACGGTCCGCAAGCTTGAGCCGGTTCCTGGAATGGAATTCCAGGTCTATGCCGACGCGGCATTCCCTGGAATAGGCCAGCACGCAGATGTTCTTGGAGTGGGTCCAGTTGGCATCAACAGAAAGCTCCGGAAATTCGGGTCGCGTGGAACCGGGCCTGGTTTTTAGGTCCTGTGCGGTAATGGGACAGCCGAGAGCCAGGGAGAGCTTTTCGAAAATATGCTCCCTGTGATTGGCCTTCGGGACAACCGCCAGATAGACCGTACCGTTCAGCGTAGAAACTGTTTGCCACTCACCTTCCATAGTCCAAAGATAATTTTCTAGTTTAGGGGCATGATTCCTTTCCGCCTGAAAACCTGCCTTGCCGCCGCCGTTCTGTTGATGGCCTGCGGTGATATTAACGAAGGCTGGGAGGTGGATGGCGGCGGCTACCTGAAGTACAGGATCAACGACGAGGACGAACGGACCATCGAACTGGCGGAATCCGACGTGGAAGTGCCCTTTATCAAGAATAGCCACAGGTATTTTCTCGTGAAGACCAGGGCTAAAGAGAGCAAACGGGGAGACCAGTTTTCCATTATGGTGAACAGGCCCGTTTTGGGCGATAATCCGGTGGTGCAGCAGTACTCCTGGTTCAACTACGGTTCCCTGACCCAGGCGCCCATTTTGGCCGACAGCAGCATTGTGCGGTTCGACCAGAAGGACGACTCCACCTGGACCGCCACCCTGGACTTGTACACCCCGGACTGCCGTTCCGGAAAATGTATCGACACCTTGCCCAATTTGCACATTACGGGCCGTTTACGCTATTGGGTAGACCCGGATGCCCGCTGACCCCTTGACAAAAGGGGGGCAAGTTTCTACTATTGGGCTACCTTATTGGTCGATTAGCTCAGTTGGTTAGAGCGCTACCTTGACATGGTAGAGGTCACAGATTCGAGTTCTGTATCGACCACGAGAAAGCCCCGCTTAAGCGAGGCTTTTTTTATTACTTGTCCAGGGTCTTGATCTGGTCCACGAATTCGCCGACTTCCTTGAACTCGCGATAGACGGAAGCGAACCGGACATAGGCCACCGGGTCCAGTTTTTTCAGTTCCTGCATGACCAGGTTGCCTATCTGGTCGTAGGTCACTTCCAGGTTGTCGTTGGAAATCAGGTTGTTTTCGATGGTGGAGGCGATTTCTTCGATGGCGGCCTGGGTTACCGGACGCTTTTTGCAGGAGTTGGCGATACCGGCCAGGAGCTTTTCCCGCTGGAAGGGCTCCCGGTCGCCGTTACGCTTGACCACGATAAGCGGTTGGATTTCGATGTATTCCCGGGTGGTAAAACGGCGACCGCAGGCGGTACATTCCCGACGACGGCGGATGGAGTCGCCG
>CALATK010000027.1 GCA_937891805.1 uncultured Fibrobacter sp.
CATGTCCGTATAGCGCTTGGTCTTTGGGTCGGCCTACACGGCCACCTTGAAGATTATTCCGCCGGTCACGTAGCGGTGGATGATGGAGTTGATGAGGGTCTGGTAGGGCATTCCGGCGGCCTTCGCCATCTTCTTGATGCCGTCCAGGTCGTCCAACTGCATACGGATGGTGATGTTCTTCGCCGAGGCGGACATGATGTCTGCACGGATACGCTCTTCTTCCCCTTTTGGGAGCGGAACGGCCTCGCCGTTCTCGACAGCTTCCATGAGGGCGCGTTCCTCTTCGTCAATCGGCTCATCTAAGAATTTTGAGTTCGCCATTTTCAAACCTCCTTTGGAAAAACCTTCCTGCCAGAATTTCCTGCCTTATGGACTCCATGTCGATGTTGTGCTTCTGTTTGACCACGAGCGCTTTACTTGGGTCAAACCTCACTTTCATTCCTATGCTTATAATATACATATTCTACAACGTATTGTCAATAGTTTAAGCCCTTTTTAGTTCGAGTGCCGAAATATACAACTGAAATTGGCAAAAAAGTGCAAACAACTGTTGCATTCGATACCCGTCCCGTCCCCCGTAGGTTGTCCGTAATCCCCCCGAAAACTATATTTGAGTGTATGTACGCCCGCTTCCTCAAACGACCCCTGGACTTCTGCTGCGCGCTGGCCGCGATTCTCGCCCTGAGCCCGCTGCTGCTCGTGCTTACCCTCCTTGGCGCCGTCAAGATGCATGGCAACCCCTTCTTCACGCAGCCCCGCCCGGGCAAGGGCGAAAGGATATTCAGGCTCGTCAAGTTCCGCACCATGACCAACGAGCGCGACGCGCAGGGGAACCTGCTCCCCGACGACGTGCGCCTGACCCGTTACGGCAAGTTCCTGCGCAGCACCAGCCTCGACGAGTTGCCCGAACTCTTCAACATCCTCAAGGGCGACATGGCCGTAATCGGGCCCAGGCCCCAGCTCGTGCGCGACATGGTATTCATGACGGCCGAACAGCGCAGGCGGCACACCGTGCGGCAGGGACTCAGCGGGCTTGCGCAGGTGAACGGGCGCAACGCCGTCACCTGGGAATCGAAAATCGCCTACGACCTGCAGTACATCGAGAAAATCACACTCCTCGGCGACATCAGGATAATCCTCACCACGCTCGGCAAGGTGTTCAAGCGCGACGGAATCACCGAAGAAGGCTCCGACACCGCCACCGACCTCGGCGACTACCTGCTCGCAAGCGGCAAGATTACCCGCGAACAGTACGACCGCGGACAACAGGAGGCCAGGCGCCTCATCGCGGAGGCCCTATGATGAACGTTCTCCGCGTCATCCTGAGTGGCGTAGCCGCGAAGGATCCAGGCCAGGCTCCCTGTGTCATCCTGAGCGAAGCAACGCTAGTTGCGAAGTCGAAGGATCTGGGCGGCCCGGCGCTCCCGCGCCGTCACGCTCTATTTTACGGGCCCGCGTCGCGGCTCCGCCACCCCGCGGCCCTCGTAAAACCGAGCCTCGCTCCACGCCCTTCACTGTCACCCTGGAGCGAAGCGATAGGGTCCATTGAGCCTCTTGGCGTTCCGCGAGTCTCGTCCCCAAGGGGTCACGATCGTTGCCGCAAAATCGGGGAGGGAATGTAAATGCCTATGGAATTCTCTGTCTCAATGTGTGTCTACGGCAAGGACAATCCAGCCCATTTTCAGGATGCCGTAAATTCAATTCTTGACCAGACTATACAACCTTCCGAAGTAGTTCTTGTTGTAGATGGTCCTGTTCCGCAAGAATTGGACTCCATTATCAAGAATTTTGAGGTAAATCCGATTTTCAAGGTTATTCGGCTTCCTCAAAACATGGGGCATGGCGTCGCTCGGCGAACAGGTCTTGATAATTGCAAATATGATTTGGTCGCCTTGATGGATGCTGATGACTTGAGTGTCCGAAATCGTTTTGAATTGCAATTACAAGAGTTCGAAAAAAATTCAAATCTTGATATTGTAGGTGGAAATATAACCGAATTCGTCGACAATCCCGAAAATATTGTCGGAAAACGCATCGTTCCCGAATCTGATTCGCAAATTAAAGTATACTTGAAAAAGCGTTGCCCTATGAACCAGATGACGGTAATGTTTAAGAAGGTCTCCGTCCAGAAGGTTGGTGGATATATTGACTGGTATTGTGATGAGGATTATTATTTGTGGAATCGTATGTACCTTGCTAATATGACGTTTGCGAATATCCCTGAAATTTTGGTCAATGTCCGTGTCGGCAAAGATATGTACCAACGCCGAGGTAGTTGGAAATACTTCAAAAGTGAAGCAAAACTCCAGTGGTTCATGTTCAGAAATAAGATTATTTCTTTGCCGACGTATATGAATAATGTTGCAATAAGGTTTTGTTTACAGGTTCTTATGCCGAATTGGTTAAGGGGTGTTGTATTTCAAAAATTTGCAAGAGAAAAATAAAATGGGAAAAAAATTTAAAATTGGGTATACTTCGGGTGTTTACGATATGTTCCATATCGGTCATTTGAATATATTGAAAAAAGCCAAGGAACGATGTGATTTTCTTATTGTTGGGGTAACAACGGATGAATTATGTTTGCAGCGAAAAAATAAGGCGCCTATTATTTGCGAAGCAGATAGAGTCGCGATTGTTGAATCGATAAAGTATGTTGATAAAGTTATTCTTCAGGAGAACATGGATAAGCTTTCTGTGGTTAAACAATACAATGTTGATGTTGTTTTTGTTGGCTCTGATTGGAAGAATACTCCCTCTTGGAATCAATACGAGAAGGATTTTGCGCAATTTGGATGCAAAGTTGAATATTTAGACCATACTGACGGCATCTCTTCCACAATTTTAAGAGAAAGGATGAATGCTCAATGATTTTCGTATACAAATATTGGGAAAATTTTTGTAAGAAATTACACGAAAAGAACATTCACAGCATTCGTGCTAAAGACGTTTTTGGATGCGATGTTCGTTATCTCGTTTTGAAGCACGATGTAGAAACTGATGTGTCACGTGCTTATAAAATGGCTGAAATTGAAGCCAAATATGGACACTGTGGCGTTTATTATGTTCAAGCATATCTTTTATCCGATCAAAAAAATATTTCCATGCTATCCCAAATACAATCTTTGGGGCATGAGGTCTCATATCATTATGATGTAATGGATGCTTGTAAAGGGAATATTGATGATGCTTTAGCTGAATTTGAAAAAAATAAAAAAATGTTTGAAAATAATGGCTTTACAATAAGAACTCTTTGCCAACATGGAAATCCAATTGTAGAAAGAATCGGTTATACATCTAATAGAGATTTTTTTAGAAATGCGACGGTTCAAGAAAATTATCCAAATCTTTCTGATATAATGGTGGATTTCAAGAAAAAAGCGAACACTGAATACACCTATTTTTCTGACGCAGGACGTCAATTTAAATTGATTTACGATCCTATCAATAATGATGTTATAAAGAGTGATGACAAAAATATTTGTTTCGATGCAATTGACGAACTGATACCCTATATTGAAAAAGAAAATTGCATCGTCAGCACACATCCGCATCGTTGGACGAATTCTGTAAAGTCCTATTTGATTAAAATGTGGCTTTTTAAGATTGTAAAGTCTATTGCAAAGTTTTTAGTGAAATTGCCTTTTTTGAAGAAAATAATGAGTCGGTATTATTATTTGGCAAAGAAGATATAATGGATATTCAGAAAACAAACCAAGATGTTAAAGCGGTTCAGAATAAAATTCTGGAGGTGATGAAGTTTATTGATAAACTTTGTCGCGAAAATGGTATTATGTATTTTATTATGGGGGGGACGGCACTCGGCGCCGTTCGTCATGGAGGCTTTATTCCTTGGGATGATGACCTTGATATTTTTATGACTCCTTTTGAGTATGCTAAATTCAAGGCTGTATTTGAGAAAATTCCTGATAATAACCAATTTGTTATTCAAGAGTGGCGTACAACCCCAAATTATCTTGAATATGCAAAAGTAAGAATGAATGGTACAACATTCATTGAAAAATGTTTTAAAGACAGAAAAGATATGCATCACGGAATTTATGTGGATATAATGATTCTGCATAAGGTTCCCGATAATATTTTTATACAGAAATTGGTGTATTTAGAGTCAAAGTTTGTTACGCTTTATGGAATATCTCAACGCAATTGGGTGCCAAAAACATCTATTCAAAAAATTATTTTGAAATCGCTTGCTGTATTGCCGTGTAGGTTAATGGCAAAAGTTTTCTATCATCGAATTTACAAATACGACAATTTGAAAAATAATTTTAAGTATTGTTATTGGATTACTCCGGCGAAATTCAGAAGTGGTCTGTTTGATGCGGATTTCTTTGAAAATCCCATTGATATTCCTTTTGAAGATACGGTATTACTTGGGTCAACTAAAATTAAAGAATATCTCCAATATCGTTATGGAAATTATATGAAATTGCCATCCGAGGCTGCTCGCAAAGCTGCTGTTCATGCGATGATTTTTGATGTGTGTAAAGATTATAAAGAGTATATGGAGAGCTAGGATATGTCTCTATCTTTTGAAATTCTTTGTGTCACGATGCATCAAAAGGACTTTTCAAAAATTAAGTCCATGAATATTCATTCTAACGTGGTTTTTGCAAATCAAACAGACGAAACATCATTAAAAACGTTAGAGTTTGAAAATCACAAAGCAAAAATGATCTCTACAGAAACTAGGGGTGTTGGAATAAATAGAAATGTAGCATTACTAAATGCTTCTGCTGATATTTGCCTGTTTGCAGACGATGATGTTGTTTACGATAATGATTTGGAATGTAAAGTTGTCGGCGAGTTTGAACGTTATCCTGACGCGGATGTGTTCATATTTAATTTAGAATCAGATGATAAAAATAGAAAACAGAAAATATACTCTAAAACACAAAAATGTTCTAGATTTTGCCGTAAACCATGGGCAACCTTTAAAATCGCATTTCGACTAAATTCTGTTAGAAAATCTAATATTTGGTTTTCTACGCTTTATGGGGGCGGTGCAAAATTTCCTTCGGGTGAAGACAGCTTGTGGATAATGGATGCCTTTCGAGAGGGGTTGGTATTTTATGTATCAAAAGAAAAAATAGGTAAAGTGTCCTTTGCTAAGTCAACGTGGTTTACGGGATATGATGAAAAATTCTTTTATGGTAAAGGAGCGTTTTATAAAAAAAGCCATCCTGTTTCTTTTCTAATTTGGTTGATTTATTTTGCGATTAGAACTAGAGGCTTTTCCAAAATTGGATTCTTTGAAAAAATTAGATGGATGAGGAAAGGGATAGAGGGATACCAGAATCTTTTGTCCTATGACGAATTTGTAAAGGGCGATTTTCAATGAATAAAGTGCTAAAAGATTCCACTAAAAAAGTGCAATCGCTTCTTTTTGTAATGACGTCAATGGGTACTGGAGGAATTCAGACTGCTTTACGGAATTTAATTGCTGAGATTGCAACTTTGCCGCAATTTCATATAACCATATTGTTGTTTGATAAGACAAATCTTAAGCCAGATGATTTCCCTTCAAATGTATCAATTGCTGATGCCGGGGAAATACCTCGAGTTATTGCGTTAAGTACAAGGCAAATTCTCAGCAAGTCTTTTTATTTGTTGATTAATCGTTTGATTGCAGGATTTTTGGCCAAATACGTTAGCCAAAAATATGCATATAAATTTTTATTTAGAAAAATAAAAATTGAACATTCGTGGGATGTCGCCATTTCATTTGCCCAAACGAGTGCGAAATCACTTTATGGAGGAATGAATGAATTTGTTTTGGATTGTGTTTGTGCAAATAAAAAAATAGCTTTTATTCATTGTGATTTTGTTGCAATGAATTTGAATAATGCTTATAGTCTAAATGTTTATAATAAATTTGACAGAATTGCATTGGTGTCTTTTAGTTTGAAAAACATGTTTGACAAAGCAATGCCCTCATTGAAAAATAAAACCTGTGTTGTTTATAATTGCCACGATTTTAAGAAAATAGGTAGCCTTTCGGAGGAAAATCCTGTAAATTATCAGACGGGATGTAAAAATTTTATTTCTGTATCTAGGATTAGTCCAGAAAAAGGTTTGTCTCGTGTATTGCCGGCGATAAGAAGATTGAAGGATGCTGGTTTTAAATTTGTTTGGACTATCGTTGGTGGTGGAAATAAAAAAAATGTAGTTGCTTTTAACAAAATGGTAAAACACTTGAATATTGAATCATTTGTTCATTGTGTTGGTAATCAAGATAATCCGTATAGGTATATGAAGAATGCTGATATGTTGTTGGTTCCGTCATATCACGAAGCGGCTCCTATGGTTTTCCAGGAAGCTGAGTTACTGCACTTGCCTGTTTTGTGTACAAGAACGTGTTCCGCCAACGAATTGGTAGAGGAACGCCAAATTGGAATGGTCTGTGATAATACGAGCCAAGCAATATATGAGAAGATGTTAAATGTTTTAGAAGGCAAAATTTTGGGGACTTTTAGTTTTTCTGAAATAATGTCGAATGATTTGGCAATAAAGCAATTTATTGATATTCTACAATGATTTGTCTATTGAATAACATTAATCGGAAACTTGATAATCCTTGGATATACGGTATTATTGTATCCACGCTTATTCTTTTTGGAACGCATAATGGTTTGTTTTCTGTATTTGCCTTGTTTGTTTCATTTCTTTATATTTTGTTTGTAGGGGGAAGTAAAGAACTTGTTTTTCTCACATTCCTTTTTCCGTATGCGAGTATTTTTAAATATGTTGCGGGTAGCGGGTCTTTTTATACATATTTGATTTTGATATGTGTTGTGAAATTCTTGCTACAAGGGCTAAAAATATCAAAGGGAATGTATTTTTTTATTTCTTTAGTTGTTATTGAACAACTTGTTTTTTTTGATGTGAATGTGCCAAGAACGATCAAATTGTGCGGTGGTTTGATTTTTGTTCTTTATGGATTGAATAAACTAAATGAAAAACAAAGTGAAGATTGCTTTATAGCATTTGTTGTAAGTTTTTTCCTGTCTTCTTTTTATCCGCTACTTGATTCGGATTTTTTTCATATAAAAGAATATGTGCAAATGACTGCATTAGAAGGAACTTTTGGAATCAACCAGATTTTTCGTTTTTCAGGATTGTGGCAAGATCCAAATTATTATTCCGTTAATTTGATGGTTGCCTTAACACTTATTGTAGTCTTGTTTTATAAGGAGCGAGTGAATTTTTTTACATTAATAGCGGTATTTGCTCTCTCGGGTTATTTCACCGTTTTGACTTATAGCAAATCATCTTTTTTAATGTTTGCTTATCCAATTATTCTTTTGATTGGAACATGTATTACGAAAAAGAAAATGGGCGCTTTGTTTATTGTATCTGTGCTTGTCTTTGCTTCCATCATCTATATATGTTTAGGCAAAGCTGATTTTTTAGATATTGTTTTTAATAGACTTAGTAATTCTAGCGAATCAGGGGATCTTACAACGGGGCGTTGGGATATATGGCTTAATTATTTTAGATTTTTTGATGAGAATATTATATTATTCTTTATTGGAAGTGGAATTTCGGCTAATTATGTTAACAATGCTGCTGCACACAATACATATATTGAATTCGTGTATTCGTGTGGCTTGCTAGGTTTATTATTGTTTTTATTCGCTATAAAAGAGATGTTTCAAAAAAACTGTTTATTGAAATTTCCGAGAAACTATATGAATCTTTCTGTAGTGATTTGTCTTGTGATTATGTATTTCTTTTTGAGTGAACTTTTTGCATATGATTTTACATGGCATCTTTTGCTTTCTGGGTTGGTGTTTAAAATGAATCTTAGCAATGGTGTTACAAATGATGTTTAGTATTTGCATCCCTGTATATAATGCTGAAAAATTTTTAAATGATTGTGTTGACTCTGTTTTAAATCAGAGCTATCAATCGTTTGAAATAATTCTTGTTGATGATGGCTCCAAGGACGGAAGTTTTTCTATTTGTAACGCCTATGCTCAAATGGATAAACGGATTAGATGCTTTACAAAAAAGAATGAGGGACAGTTGGCTACGAGACTGTTTGCTTTTTCAAAAGCTTGTGGAAATGTGATTGTTTGCTTGGATTCTGACGATTATTTGGAAAGCAATGCTTTAGAGCTATTAAATAAATATTTTGTTGAGTTCAAATGTGATTGTATTTATTTTGGATGGCGTCGTTTTTCTGATACTGAAAAGTTAAAGCAAAAAAATACTTTTAAATTAGAGGTAATTGAAGACTGCCGTGAGAAATACATAAGAATATTTGAGGATTCAAATTGCAATTCGATGTCCCTTAAGGCTTTTAAAAAACAACTTTTGCCAAAGAGTGATTATTCCTTTTTTTATAAACTTCGAATGGCGGAAGATTTAGTACAAACTGTTGGAATTATAAAGAATAGCAAAAAAGTTGTGTTTGTTCCTGAAATATTATACAATTATAGAATAAATCCTAAAAGTGTTACGGAAAATGTTTGTGTGAATAACTATGATGTTGATGATATTGCGAGAATGTTCGTTTATGATTTTTTGAAAAAAGAGAATGTTTTTTTTGATAAAGATTGGAGTCGGTACGGTTCTTTTTGCTGTGATTTGTTCTTTAATGATTTGATTAGGATTTCACATTTCCCAAATTCAATACAAGATCGAATCTTTTTGCTTAAGAAAAAAAGAGAATCGACTTATTACATCAAGTTTATTTCTCTTTATTCGCCGAGCCGATTTTTTAGAAAAATATGTATGCGTGTGTTTGACAAAAAAATCATGTTAGGTGTTTTGTTCTTGTCTGCGGGATTAAATCTACGAATGAAAATGAATAAATTCTTTCACTAATAGGGGTGATATGCTAAGAGTAATTGCTTTTTATCTACCACAATTTTATCCCACCCCTGAAAACGATGAATGGTGGGAACCGGGCTTTACGGAATGGACGAATGTCGCACGAGCACGACCGTTGTTTAAAGGACACTACCAGCCTCGAATTCCGCAAGAATTATCTTTTTATGATTTACGCGTTCCTGAAACACGTGAACGGCAGGCGGAACTGGCAAAGGAGGCTGGTATAGAGGGATTTTGCTATTGGCATTATTGGTTTGGCAATGGCAAACGTCTATTGGATCGTGTTTTTCGTGAAGTTGTTGAATCAGGGAAACCTGATTTCCCGTTCTGTCTTTGTTGGGCCAATCATAGTTGGTATCAAAAAACATGGAAGCCGAATTCGCCAGATAAACTTCTTATTGAACAATTATATCCGGGTGTCGAAGATTATAAAGCGCATTTTTTTGAGATGCTGCCGGCATTTAAGGACAAAAGATATATTGTGGATTCGGAAGGTCGATTGATTTTTGGAATTTTTGACCCTGAACACTTTGAGGATTTCGACATATTTAAGGATGTATGGAATAATTTGGCAAAAGAAAATGGTTTAAAGGGTTTTTCTTTCTTTGCTTTTTCTTCTGGAAAAAGAAGACTCTGTGCGGCTCGTTCAAAAAAATATGATAAAATTGTTTATGAGGCATTAATAGATGCTTGTAAAAAATTTTATGCAGATAGATTTTCTTTTGAATGGTTTAAAAGGCATTTGTTGAAATTGCTACATAGACCGATTAAGATTGTAAATTATTCCAAATATGTAAGTTCTTCAATTAAACGATTTAGCGAACTGTATGATGTAATTCCATGTATTGATCCCATGTTTGATCATTCTCCGCGTAGTAAAGGACTCGAAATTATTTTACATAATAATAATCCAGAGTTGTGGGGTAAATTATGCAAGGATGTGCGTAAAATAGTTGAGTCAAACTCAGAAAATCCTGATAATTTTGTATTCATTAAGGCTTGGAACGAATGGGGCGAAGGCAATTATATGGAACCCGATACCCGATTCGGTAAGGCGTATATAGAAGAAGCTGGCAAGGCGTTTAAATAAAATGGATAATTTAACGCATCTTCAAAACAACAAGCGTGTTGCAAAGAACACGATGTTCTTGTATTTTAGGACATTGTTTGTTATGCTTGTTGGTCTCTACACAAGTCGTATTGTTTTACAAGTGTTGGGGGTTGAAAATTATGGAATCTATAATGTTGTTGGCGGTTTTGTTTCAATGTTTGCTCTTCTTAGTGGGAGCCTTACTACTGCTAGTCATCGTTTTTTAGCATATGAATTGGGAAAAGATAATTCAAATGTTCAAAAGATTTTTTCTTCTACGGTGTCAATTCACATCTTGCTCGCTTTGTTACTTTTTTTATTGCTTGAATGTGTAGGACTTCTTTTTTTAAATTATAAAATTAATATTCCGCCTGCACGAATGCCGGCGGCCCATTGGGTTTTTCATTGCTCTGTGATAACATTTTGTATAAGTGTTGTTAGCGTTCCATATAATGCAGCTATCGTTGCGTATGAAAAGATGTCTGCTTTTGCCTATGTGAGTATTTTTGAAGTTGTTGCAAAATTATTCGCTGTGTTTGCTCTTTATAAAATACAGTATGATTCTTTGATATTGTATGCTTTTTTCTTGATGATAATTTCTGCTATACTGCGACTAATATATGGATGGTATTGTCATTCAAGATTTAAGGAATGTCGTTACAAATTCTTTATTGACAAAAAAACTTTTAAATCTTTGTTAAGTTTTTCTGGATGGAATTTTATAGGCTCTGCTGCAGGCGTGTTTAATAATCAAGGGATAAACATTCTAACGAATTTATTTTTTGGTGTAACATTAAATGCTGCTCGCGGTATTGCTGCGCAGGTGGATGGCGCTGTGAACTCGTTTATAAGCAATTTTATGATGGCGCTAAATCCGCAAATAATTAAGGCGTTTGCATCTAAAAATTATGATTTACTTAACCGAATGATTATAACAGGTACAAAAGCTGGATTTTATCTTTTTGGCTTATTCTGTTTACCCATTTTTGTAAATACAGAATTTGTTTTAAAACTATGGTTGAAAGAAGTCCCTGAATATTCCGTTCTATTTGTAAGACTTGGCTTTGTCTTTATGCTATGCCAAAATTTTTCACAATGTCTTTATACGGCGATGCTTGCTACAGGGAATATAAAAAAATACCAAATTATTGTAGGTGGTTTATCTATAATGGCATTCCCTACTGCGTGGTTGTTTTTTGTATTGGGTTTGGGTGGTGAATGGGGATATGGAGCAATGATAATTTTTTCTGTGGTGTGCTTGATTGCTCGACTTCCTTTGCTGCAGAATATGATTCCTGGATTTACGGTAATTTCTTTTGTAAAAAATGCCATTTTACCCATTCTTTTCGTTACTGCACCTGTTGTAATCTTGTCATATTTGGTTCATTCTTTTGTTTTGGAACCGAATATTTTTAGCTTCTGTATTGAAATTGCTGTTGATATCTTTGTAAGTTTTTTTGCAATTTTTTTCATTGGGTTGTCTTCAATTGAGCGTAAAAATTTAATCGAGGTGATTAAAGGCCAAGTCCAAAGATTAAAAAACAGATAAAGTTAATTTATCATAGGAACTTATATGTTTTTTTTAAAAAAAATAATAATGAAAATATTGAATGGGATCCGTTTTCGTTTTTATAAGAAAAAATTGGGTGCATTTGATAAGAGATTCTTTATTGCCGAAAATGTTGAGGTGAATAATCCCCAATGTGTTTATCTTGGAAAAAATGTTTCCATTGGATCTAATACTTATTTGGGCCCTGTGACAAAATATGTAGGTATTGCTTACGATCCTAAAATCGTTATTGGTGAAGGGACTTGGGTTGGAAAGAATTGCAGTATTGCTGCAATCAAGAGGGTTGAAATTGGTAAGAATGTTTTATTTGCAGGACATGTCCATATAACTGACCATTCTCATGGATATGAAGATATTTCAAAGCCAATGAATGTTCAGCCATTGATCTCTAAAGGCCCTGTAATAATTGAAGATGATTGTTGGCTTGGTTTTAGTTGTGAAATTTTAAGTGGGGTTCATATAGGAAAACACTGTGTCGTGGCTGCCCGAGCTGTAGTAACAAAAGACGTGCCGGCTTATAGTATTGTTGCGGGTAATCCGGCAAAAGTTATAAAGCGATATGATGAAGAAAGCGGCAAATGGGTTCGAGTATGAAAAAGTATATTTTGATTTCTGACTTCTGTCTTACTGCGCGAAACCGAGGTACGGCGGCTTTGGGCTATGGTTCTTTGGCATTTTTACGTGAAAACGGATTTTTGAAAGATAATCAAGAAATTGCGTTTTATTCAGTCAGACGAAATCCTTTCAGCTGTTTTTTTTGTGGAAGAAAAAGAGAAATAGTCAATATCCAAGGCCATCCCGTCACTTTTGCCCATTTTTTGGTAAATAGCTTTGAATATAAATTATGGGCTAAGTTAGGCTTCTCTCTGCCTTTTACAAGATGGGGACGTTTTGTAAGAAGTGTTGCTCTTGTGGCCGCGATTAATGGTGGCGACGGCTTTTCCGATATCTATGGCGAAAGACTTTGGAAATCTCGTCTTAAGGAAATTAAATTTGCGATGAAGAATAAGTCGCCGCTTATTTTGCTGCCTCAAACAATTGGTCCATTCAAAGACGCTAGAATTTTGGCAGAAGCCAAGCAGATAATGGAATATGCCTCTGCCGTATATGTCCGTGATTCGAAATATACCAAGGAACTTGATAAAATGGGAATCAAGTACGAACTGACAAACGATTTGTCGGCGTATATGAAACCTGAGCCCTGGGATATTGATATCAAGCCGGGTTCTATCGGAATCAATGTGAGCGGTCTTGCGTATTCCAACAATTTCCGCGATCTTGCTGGGAAATTTGCTGCTTACCCAGAATTGATGACTAAATTGGTTCAGCATTTCCAGAAAAAAGGTAAAACAGTCTATCTTATTCCCCACGCATACGGCTATAATAATCCAGAATGGGATAATGACGACATGATTTCTAGTCGGGAATTCTATAACTTGCTAGAGGATAAAACCAATGTCGTGCTGATTGACAAAGACTTGATTTCTCCACAAGTCAAATACGTGATTTCAAGGATGTCGTTCTTTATCGGCACCCGAATGCATGCCAATTTTGCGGCCATCTTTACCAAAGTCCCGGTATTTGGTTTGGCTTACAGTTTCAAGTTCCAGGGGGCTTTTGAAAATAATGGCATATACAATCGAACCGCAATGATAAACAATATCACCTCAGCCGATATCCCTGGGATTATTGACCAGATTGATAAAGCGTATGAAGAAGATGTTGTAAAAAAGATTTGTTCAACAGAAGACCCTAGAACACAGCGGAGAAAAGATCCTTATGGGGAAGAATTCCCTGCAGAAATAGAGAATCTTCACTTAACAAGCTCATATGGATTACCTAAAGACGAAAATTTTGAACGCGATTATGGGGAAAATTAAATTACCGAGTTTCCTGCAATCTGCGTTAGGGATCGATGCCCGAAGGGCCGGGAGG
>CALATK010000028.1 GCA_937891805.1 uncultured Fibrobacter sp.
CCCAGATGGGCAAGTACGAGATGCTCAAGTGGTCCTTCGGTTTCGATTACCGATACACATTCTCCAGTACCCGGGTGGCCAAGGACCTGTTCCAGGACCAGATTTCTCACTCCACAAGCATTACCGCCACGTTCCAGCCTACGGTGAACTGGGAGATGAGCTACAGCACCCAGTACGACTACAACGAAGGCAAGTTCGTGACCCACCGGTTTACCTTTAACCGGACACTCCACTGCTGGCAGTTGGACTTCACCTGGACGCCCACAGGTCCTGCCGCCGGCTGGAGCTTTGCCATCTATGTGCGTGATCTGCCCGATATCAAGCTGAATGCGGGCAGCACGGATACAAAGCAGGACAAGTCCAGCAAGTAAAAGACAATACAGGGAAAACAAAAAGACCCGCCAAATAGGCAGGTCTTTTGAGTGGAGCTAAGGAGAGTCGAACTCCTGACCTCCTGCATGCCATGCAGGCGCTCTACCAACTGAGCTATAACCCCGAAAGGTGAGCCAAATAGAGAAATTTATTTGGCTCCTGTCAAGGGGGGATTTTCGAAAAAATGAAAATTTTTCAATTAAGGGGCTAGAGGCTAGGGGTTAGGGGCTAGAGTAGATAATCGCGGCAGAGCCGCCCCCTAGATCCTAGTCTCTAGATCCTGTTCCCTCTCCTAAGCCTTCTCGATGGTCACGCTTTCGATAATCACGTCGTCGAAGGGACGGTCGCTACGGTCCGTCTTGACTCCGGCGATTTCGTCCAGGACCTCGAAGCCCTCGTAGAGCTGGCCGAACACGGAGTAGCCGTCGGCAGGGCCGGGGCCCACCTGGTCGTGGTCCAAGAAATGTACGTCGTCGCCATGAACGATGAAGAACTGGCAGGAAGCGGAGTTCGGGTCGGAAGTTCTTGCCATGGAGATAACGCCTTTTTTGTGGCTGATGGTGATTTGCGGTATTCTGGGGGCATTTTTCTGCCGGTAACGGGATTGCTTTTTGCAGAAAGCGTGCTATTGTTTGCCCCGGAGCGGGACTGCTCCAAAAAAAGGGGTAAAAAAAGGGGGAGCAAAATGGGGAAAGTGACAGAATTGAAGGAAACGGAATTTACTTCTGCAGTATCTTCCGGTGTGGTATTGGTGGACTTCTGGGCACCGTGGTGCGGGCCCTGCCGGTCTTTTCTGGTCATATTGGACCAGTTGGCAGAGGCGTTGCCGGAAGTCAAAGTGTGTAAGGTCAATGTGGATGATTGCCCGGCTCTGGCGGCACAGTTTGAAGTGCAGACCGTGCCGACGCTGGTCGCTTTCAAGGACGGTCAGGCGGTTCGCCGCTGGGTTGGACTCCACCCCAAAGCAGTGCTGCTGGATGCACTGCAGAATGTGTGAAAAAAATGTACGAACTTGAAACAAGCCGGGTCATTTCCTGCGCCCACCGTCTGGTGGGGTATCAGGGGGAATGCTGTAATCTTCATGGGCACAATTACCGGATCACGGTGGTTTT
>CALATK010000029.1 GCA_937891805.1 uncultured Fibrobacter sp.
GTAATCAAGACGTTCTTGACCCCTTCCAGGTCCATTTCCCGTTCGAACACGTCGCAGGTGGTGGCAATACGGTGTTCCACCGCCTTCTTGTGGTAGGTCTGGCTATCCCAGCAGTCCAGGCCGCGGATGGAATAGACCTCGCCGTTGTACTTGTCCAGCAGTTCCTTAATCTTGCCGTCGTTCATCTGGCGGACCTTGTCGTAGTGGTAGGCGGATACGCCGTAGGCGATAAAGTGCCAGGGCCTGCCGTAGATGAACAGCTTGTTCGTGGGCTGCTGTTCGTTCAGCCATTTCCAGATTTCCTGCTCCTCGGTGGTCAGGTGGTTCCGGTTGTACATAACGTTACGGTTGAAGTCCGGCTTGTAATGGAAAGTCCAGCCCGCAAAGAGAAGCGTAAAGAGGAGTCCCAGTACCAGCACCGCCGAGGTCTGTTTTTTGGTCTTGGAATCGGTACCGAAATATTCAATCAGGTGGGCTACCGGCAGGGCCGCCAAAAAAGCCATGCTGGGAATCATCACCAGGCTGTAGCGCTGGTTGATTTCGATGCCGAAGTCGCCGGACACGTTTTCCAAAATCATGTAGGTCTGGATATGGTACAGGGCGAGGAATACGAGAACTTCCAGATAGAACTTGTTGCCCTTGCGGAAATCCATGACGGCGCGGTAGATCAGGTATAGGAGCCCGGCAAGGAACAGCCAGTTGAAATAGGTGAGGAAGGGGTTTACAAGTTCGCCCTTGTCGTTCAGGGGCTTGGTCATGACTTTCCAGTTGTTCACCAGGTCTTCGAAAAAATGACCGTGGGCGGAAAATTCACCGCCCTGGAATCCGAATCCCTGGAAATAACTGATGGTAAGCAATGCAGGTACCGAGAACAGGGAGAGCAACACGAAAAAGACGGGAGCCTTGAAATCTTTCTTGTCCAGCATTTTCGGCAGGGCAAACAGGATAAAGGACAGCAGGCAGAAAACCGTCTCTTGGCGGGTCTGGGCAAAGAAGGCGAGGGTGAGGGCGAGGAGCGCCCACTGCCGGACAGTGTTGCGGTCAAAGGCCCAGCGGAACACCAGCAGGGAAAGGGCCGAAAGGAAAATGTACAGGGGTTCTACCGACATGGCACGGAATTGGAAAAGTACCGTAGGCTGTAGCGCCATGAGTAGGGCTGCAAAGAACGCCAGCAGGGGCTGCCTTGTCCAGGCCACGATGGCGAGGAACATCAACAGGAAGGTGAGGGGGAGCATCATCAGTTCGCCCTTGAAAATCCAGTGCAGGTCGTTTCCCAGCAGGGGCATGCCTAACGTGTAGAGGAACGCAAGTCCCTTGGTCTTGAAGCTGTTGCTCTTGTTGGTGCAGTTCAGCGTACCGTTCTCGAATTCGCCCTGGTTGCAAGTGCCGGATTGGTGATTGAGGTACATGTTTTGGGCGACAGACATGAACACGCTTTCGTCGCTCTGGACCCTGTGTCGTGCCTCTATCTGGGTGCCGGCGAAGACGGCGATGGCGATGGCCGAAATCAGGGCGGCAAGGACGATGGGCTTTTCGGGAAGGATTCCCTTCAGCCATTCACGAAAGTCCTTGTTCAGGGAGACGAACAGGGCGATTCCTGCCACCAGCTGCACCATAAAGAGGGGGAGGGGCAGGTTCAGGTCCAAAATGCGGATGGTGTCCTTGTGGCCCACGTTAGGGCCCAGGTAGATAAGGAAGGGGATGGCCAGGGCTATAGCGAGCCCGATAATTCCCGCGGGGTGCAGTAAGTTCTTGAGTAGCAACAAAATAAAGTTTTTCATGTTGTTCGAAAAATTCCGAGGTTCTTTTTTTGAATTTACGCAAATATAATTTTTTCTCATATAGGGGCTCTGCAGCCCTAGAATACCTTGAGAAAATGGCCCAAAAAAACTAGATTTGGGGCGCAAAAATTATACCCAAAGAGGCCCGTCGTGCAAGACTCATTAGTTACCAAAGCCGCAGACAATGTCCGTATCCTTTCCGCCGCCATGGTCCAAAAGGCCAAGTCCGGTCATCCGGGTGGCGCCATGGGTGCTGCCGACGCCATAACGCTTCTCTATTCCGAGTTCTTGCGCTTCGACCCCGATGATCCGAACTGGATGGCCCGCGACCGGTTCTTTATGGACCCTGGCCACATGAGCCCGCTTCTCTATTCCGAACTGGCCCTGGTGGGTCGGCTCACCATGGACGACATCAAGAATTTCCGCCAGCTGGGTTCCCGCACGCCGGGCCACCCCGAGGTAGATGTGGCTCTCGGTATCGAGAACTCTTCGGGCCCTCTCGGCATCGGTCACGGCATTGCCCTGGGTGCGGCCATTGCGGAACGTTTTATGGTGGAACGTTTCGGCAAGATTCTGGAACACAAGACGGTGTGCCTGGTTTCTGACGGTGGCCTCGAAGAGGAAATCGCCTACGGCGTGGGCCGTATCGCCGGTCACCTCAAGCTTTCCAACCTGATTTTCTTCTACGACGCGAACCAGGTGCAGCTCAGCTGCAAGACCGAAGAGGTCATGAGCCATGACTTCGTGGCCCAGTACGAGTCCTGGGGATTCCGCGTGATTGAATGCGACGGCAGCAACATCGCCGAACTCCGCAAGGCCTTCAAGGCGGCCTGGGCCGAAACGGAACGCCCGGTGCTCGTCTATGGCCATACCACTATGGCCAAGGGCGCCGTCGCCGAAGACGGACGCAGCTACGAAGGCGAGGTCAGCACTCACGGTCAGCCCCTGAATGCTGCCGGCGCTTCTACCGAAGCTACCGTCAAGAACCTGGGCGGCAATCCCGAAGACCCGTTCCAGATTTTTGACGACGTGAAGGCCGGTTTCGAGGCCCGCAAGCAGGAACTTCGCGGTATCGCCGCCGAATGGAAAAAGCAGAAGGCCGAATGGGACAAGAAGAACGCCGAAAAGTCCGCCACCCTGAACGAGTGGCTCTCCGGCAAGGCTCCCAAGCTGGACCTGTCGAAACTCCCCGTCAAGGAAGGCGTGGCCACCCGCGTTACCAGCGGTACGGTGCTGGGCTACCTGGCCGAAAATTACCAC
>CALATK010000030.1 GCA_937891805.1 uncultured Fibrobacter sp.
CTCGCCAACCTTTACATTGTCGCCAACGTAGCAGTGCGGATATATCTTTGCACCATTGCCCACAACAGCTCCCGCCTCGATAACGGCAAAGTCGCCGATGTAGCAGTTCTCGCCAATTGTTGCCTTCTCAGAGATTGAGGCGCGAGCAGATACTCCGCTCTTCTGCGGCTTCATCGCCTGATACATCTGCAGCAGCTGGAGCACACACGCACCGACATTCTCAACCTTAATCATTGTCGCTGCAACCTCCTGCTTTGGCTCAAAAGATTTATCTACAAGTACAATAGAGCACTGTGTTGTATATAGATACTGCTCATACTTCGGATTTGAGAGGTATGCAAGACCACCCGCCTTACCATCCTCGATAGAAGAAACGGTGTGTACAGCGGCACTCTTGTCGCCCACCAGCATACTGTCGCACTGGGTGTAGTTCCGGGCTCCCGTGGCCGACTTGCGGATGCTCACTTCGCCGCGGTAGGCATTGCTGCTGTAGTCGGCGCTGATGCCCTTCGAAATGATAGTGCTCTTGGTGTTCTTGCCGATGTGGATCATCTTGGTGCCGGTATCGGCCTGCATGTGCCCGTTGGTGAGGGCCACGCTGTAGAATTCTCCGACGGAGTTGTCTCCCAGCAGCACGCAGCTCGGATACTTCCACGTGATGGCAGAACCCGTTTCCACCTGCGTCCAGCTGATGCGGCTATTCTTGCCCGCGCACTTGCCGCGCTTGGTGACAAAGTTGTACACGCCGCCGGCTCCCGTTTCGCGGTCGCCCGCGTACCAGTTTTGCACGGTTGAATATTTAATGCTTGCGTTGTCCTTGGCCACCAGTTCCACGATGGCGCTGTGCAGCTGCTTGCTGCTGAATTCCGGCGCGGTGCAACCTTCCAGGTAGCTCACTGATGCGCCTTCGTCAGCGATAATCAAGGTGCGTTCGAACTGGCCTGCTTCCTTGTTGTTGATGCGGAAGTAGGTGGAAAGGTCCATCGGGCACTTGACTCCGGGCGGAATGTAGACGAAGCTTCCGTCGCCAAAGACTGCGCTGTTCAAAGCCGCAAAATAGTTGTCGCCTGCGGGCACCACGCTTCCCAGGTATTCCTCGATGAGTTCGGGGTATTCCTTGATGGCGTCGCTGATGCTGCAGAACAGAATGCCCATTTCCATGAGCTTGCGCTTGTGGCTAGTATAGATGCTCACCGAGTCAAAGACCGCGTCCACGGCCACGTTGGCAAGGCGCTTCTGTTCGTCCAGTGGAATGCCCAGCTTTTCGAAGGTGGCGAGCAACTCCGGGTCCACGTCCTCAATCTTTTCGTGGCTCTTCTTGGTCTTCGGGGCGGAGTAGTAGACAATGTCTTGCAGGTCTACGGGGGCAAAATGCAACTCGCCCCAGTTGGGCTGCTCCATGGTCTTGAGCTTCTCGTAGGCCTTCAAGCGAAAATCCAGCATGAACTGCGGTTCGCCGCGGAGCTTGGAGGCTCTCCGGATGATATCTTCGTTCAGGCCTTTTTCGAAGGCCTCGTTCTCGATATCCGTTACAAAACCGTACTTGTAGTTCTCGCTCATGGTGTGCCAAATATAGCAATCAAAATGTATATTTAAGCCAATTCCTGGAATGTTCATTGACTTCCGGGATGTGGATTGGTTTTTCTAGGAGTTTAAAATGAACGGATTTCGCTTGGCCATGACTGTGGCTTTGGCTTCTGTATTGATTGTTCCTTCGGCCTTTGCCAAAGATTTGGCCCCCAACAAGACCCACGCAGTGCTGAACATTACCTACGTGAACGATGACGATGTTCCTCACGCCAAGAAGACGCTGACCTTCGTGGGCATCAAGAAACCCAAGAACAAGATCAAGGTGACTACGGATACTTACGGCGAGGCTAGTTTCCATATCCCTCGCGAAGATTCCTACAAGATTCTCTGTGAAAGCCTGACAGGTCCCTTTGAGTGCGGCGAGACTCCCTACGTTTCCCTGACGGCCAGTACCGGCGGCGTGACGGTGGTGTTCGACGACACCCGTGCTGAACTGACGGGCGTTACCTTCAAGGCGGGAAGCGCCGAACTGGTGCCCAGTTCCCTCAAGACGTTGAATACGGCCATCGAAGGTCTCAAGCGTAACACCAAGGCCAAGGTGGAAATCGAGGGCCACACCAGTTCCGAAGGTAGCGACGAATTGAACCAGACTCTTTCCGAAGAACGGGCCGCTAGCGTGCGCGCCTACATGATCAAGAAGGGAATTTCTCCGGACCGGGTGACCGCCGTAGGTTATGGCCCCAGCAGGCCCAAGGCGGACAATTCCACCGAGGCAGGCCGCAAGGCCAACCGCCGTATCGAAATTCGCGTGGTGAACGCCTCTGAAGTGGGCGCCGTTCAGGAATAATTTTTAGAATAAACTCAGTTGCCCGTTGCCCTGTGCAGCGGGCTTTTCTTTTTCGACGTTTGCCGTATTGTCGGCGGATTCGTTGCCGCCTTTGCTGCTGTCGCCGCTATCGCTACCTGCGTCGGAATCTGCCGCGGCGATTTGTTCCAGGAGCCATGCCTCGTCGTGCACGGGAATTCCCAGTTCGTTGGCCTTGGTAAGCTTGCTACCGGCAGCTTCGCCTGCCAAGACCCAGCTGGTCTTTTTGCTGACGGAGCCTGCGACCTTTCCGCCGTTCTCTTCGATAAGCTTGCGGGCCTCGTCCCGGTCCATAGTGGGGAGTGTTCCCGTGATGACGGCGGTCTGCCCCTGGAAAAGCGTCTCCACGACACCCTTGAATTCCGTGGGGCAGCCCAGTTCAATCAGTTCGTCAATTTCCTGGGTGTAGCGTTCCGTGTGGAAAAAGTCATAGACGGACTTTCCGATGCGTTCGCCCACGTCGGTGACGTTCTGCAGGTCTTCGACGGTAGCCGTGCGGATTTTTTCAAGAGTGCGAAAATGCTTGGCGATGTTCCTTGCGCTGGTGCGGCCCACAAAACGGATGCCGAGACCGTGGAGCAGGTTTTCGAGGCTACGTTCCTTGGAGGCGGCGATGGCGTCAAAGACGTTTTTGGCGCTCTTCTTGGCCATGCGTTCCTGGGATTCCAAGTCTTCTAGCGTGAGGCGGTAAAGGTCGGGAATCCGCTTGATTTTTCCTGTGGCGATAAGGCTTGCGATAAGCGATGGCCCCAGGTTCTCGATGTTCATGGCCTCACGGCTCACGAAATGCTCGAACAGGCATTGCACCTGTGCGGCACAGTGCATGTTTTCGCAGCGGAGGATGACTTCGCCATCTACATGGGTCAGGGGTTCGCCGCATTCGGGGCACTTCGTGGGGGCAATGACCGGCTCAGCCCCAATGGGGCGGAGCTCCTTCTTGACGTCGGTAATTTTCGGGATGATTTCTCCACCCTTCTCGACGCCCACGGTGTCTCCGTAGTGCAGGTCCAGACGGGCCACTTCGTCGAAGTTGTGGAGGGTGGCGCGCTTGACGGTGGTGCCCGCGAGGCGCACGGGTGCAAGGTTCGCTACGGGCGTCACCGCACCGGTGCGGCCCACCTGGAATTCTACGGAAAGAAGCGGCGTGTAGGCCCGTTCGGCCTTGAACTTGTAAGCGATGGCCCATCGGGGGCTCTTGCTGGTGGTGCCGAGAGCCCGCTGCATGGCAAGGTCGTTGAGTTTTACCACCATACCGTCAATTTCGAAGGGAAGGCTGTCGCGGCTCGCTCCGATCTGTTCCGAAATCTTCATGATTTCTTCGGTGGTGTCGGCTGTCCAGTAGTCGTTGGTGTGGAATCCGAGACGCTTGAGCTGCAGCAGGTTCTCTTCGTGGGTCTTGTTGTTGCTCTGGGGAATGTGATAGGCAAAGAAACGCATGGGGCGGGTCTTACATTCGGCCACGCTCTTGAGCTTGAGGGAACCCGAAACAGTATTGCGGGGGTTCTGAAAAATCTTCTTGCCTTCCAGAATAAACTGCTCGTTCAGTCGATCCAAGGCCTCGCGCTCCATATAGACTTCGCCGCGGACTTCAAAAGTGCCCTGGGGAATTTCGCTGGGGTCAATTTTCAGCTTCTTTGCGTCAAAGTATTCAGGAATGTCTGCAATGGTAAGGGCGTTCAGAGTCACGTCATCGCCCTGGGCTCCGTCGCCGCGGGTAGCCGCCTGCTTCAAGCGTCCGTTTTCGTACACAATTGAAAGCGAGACACCGTCGATTTTCCGCTCGCAGATCCAGGTGTGAAAATTCGGATTTCGGATTTCGGAATTCAGAGTTGCAATCCCGTCCTCGGCGGCTTTCACAAATTCCGCCATTTCTTCGGCACTATAGACGTTTGCGATGCTGAGCATGGGTACGGCGTGAGAGACCTTCGCAAAGTCGTTGGTGAGGTCGCTTCCGACTTTCTGTGTGAGCGAATCCTTTCCGTGCAGTTCCGGGTATTTCGCTTCGAGAGCCTCCATCTCCTTGAGGCCAAAGTCAAAATCCTGGTCGCTTATGGGGGAGACGCCTTCCTTGTAGTAAAGGCGGCTTGCTTCTTCTAGCTGTTTTTTCAGCTCGAAATATCTGGAAAAGTCTTCTGCTCTTTTATCGTTCATCTTGCCCTATCCCCTAGATCCTAGATCCTAGCCCCTTGCTCCTAGCCCCTAAATCCTAGCCTCTAGATCCTAGCCTCTACCCTCTAATTCCTAAACGTCCACACAATGCCGTAGGCGAAGCGCAGTCCCTCGGGGGTGTAGCCGGATTCCGGCATGTAAATGCTGTGGTTGAAATTCTCGATGCGGGTGTAGAGTTCGAAGGAGAGAATCTGCATGCGGGCTTCGAAATCCAGGGCCAGGTAGTGCTTCATCAGCTCCAGTTCGGGTTCGCCAAACTCGTTGATGGTGCAGTCGTAACGGTGGTCGAACCATTGCCAGTCCACGCGGACGCTTACCCCCAGGCGGTTCTCCACGAATCGGTTCTGCCAGTGGATGCTCCCCTTGTAGTAAAGTTCAGGCGTGTCGATGAGCTTGTATTTCCGGTCCAGCACCTGGCCCCGTTCCAGGTAGAATTTCCAGTTGCCCAGGCGGAATCCGGTCTGTAACATCCAGTCCCAGGTCTCCGCCTTTTTCAGGTTGACCCACTGGAACGCGCTCTCTACGGATTCCAGGTTTTCGGTAACCCAGCGCTGCCTGATGGGGCTTTTCACCTTTTCGTGGCGGATGCCAATTCCATAAAAGACTTCCCGGGAATACCAGCCGATGTTGACCGTCTTGCGTTTCCGTTTTTCGTAGTTCAGGTTTTCGTTGGGGAAGGCGACACGGCCCACTTCCATAAAGGCAAGCTGGTTCATGTCGGGGAACTTGTTGTCCCTGCGGATAGAGCCGTTGACGCGGAAATGGAAGGGGAGCAACAGGGTGGCGTCTGCGGAGTAGGCTTTGGCGTAGTCCTCGTCGTCGGTGATGGAACTGTTCCGCTGGAGGCCCGCCTGGGTGCGGAAAAGCAGGATTCCCAGGGTGTCTGAAAGTTCCAGGTAGCCCACCTCGCGGTCCTGCAGGTGCTGCTTGCGGTATTCCTCGAAATATTCGTAGCCGTCCAAAAATTCATACTGGAACTTGAGGGCCGGATTGAACAGCGTGTTGTAGCGGATGCCGAAATCCCCCAGCAGGGTCTCGTAGGTGTATTCCCTCAGGGTGTCATAGTAGAGGCTGTCGGTATGCTGGATGTCCAGCGTGTCTGTCCAGGTGGTGTCGCCCCGGTACAGGTGGGGCAGGGAATCCTCTTCGATTTCGTGAGTGCCGGAATAGACATCGGCGTTGAAAATCAGGTTCTTGATGGGGTAGAGTTCAAAACCTGCGCCGTAGCCGCGGCTCTCGATAGAAATGCCGTAGGGGTCTGTCTGGAAGGTGCGCTTGGCCTTGTCCAGGGTGTCAAGGATTACTTTGTGGGTGGAATTGTCGGCATTGTAAAGGTCCATGTAGTTCATCTTCACGAAAGCCTTGCCGAATCCGAAACGCCAGGTCAGCATGGGCTGCACGTGGATGCTGTTCATGGCGATGTTCCTGCCACCGAAGGGGATAGAGGTGGAGTCGCGGCCCAGGGAGAAATAGGGGGAGTGGGTCACGTTCTGGTACTCGTATTCCTTGCTGTTCTTGTTGGAACGGCTCTGGATGCCAAAGTCCAGGGCCACGGAGTCGGTGATGATGCGCCTGAAATCCAGCCGCAGGGCGTTGCCGTCAAAGGGCCCCCGTTCCCAGGCCAGGTCGGTGACGGGGGTATCTACAGGAATCCCGTGCCGCTCTTCGGTAAGGATTCCGTTTTCGCCGTTCAGGGTCAGGGTGGAGCCGTCGTAGCCAAGCCTTGTAGTGTAGAGTCCCGCCAGTTTGCTGGGGAAACGCCTGCTTACGCTTCCCATGCCAAAGGCCGTGGGGTTCAGTTCCGGGTTCCCGAGAATCGATGTCCCCAGCACCCATTCCGCCTTCTGGCCGGATACGTCGTAGGTCCGCTCCATCAGTTCCCGGAGGGCGATGACCCAGCGGCCCGCGTCGTTTTCACGGACGGCCGGATCCGGGCTGTCGGGGGAGTCCCACAGGGTGTCCTGGGGGCTCGGCTGGGTGTAGGCGCGGGGCGTCAGGGGCTCGCCAAATACGGTCCAGACCATCGACAAGACTGCAAGCAGGCTTATGTGTAGTTTAAATAATTTCACGAAAAAAGCAAATTCCCTATACTACGACCATCTCACTACACATTTCACACTCCACATCCCGCACATCACAACTCATAACTCACAACTCACAACCCACACTTCTCTAGAACCATTCTGCTCTGGACTTTTCACGCCTTTCGCGGAGGGCCTGCACTACGGAGTAGGGCATTTTCATGCAGCCGGGCATGTAGTTGCTGCTTTCGGTATGAAAGTCCGAACCGCCGGTGCCCACCAGCCCGAACTTCTGGGCCATTTCCTTGTATTTGCGGCCCACGGCGCCCTTTTGGGCGGGGCTATAGACTTCTATCCCCTGGATTCCCCATTCCACCATGTTCTCGATGAACTCGTCGCTGAGGCCCGACTTGTAGGGGTGGGCGAGCACCGCAATTCCGCCGGCGTTTTCGATGAGGCGGATGGTCTGTTGCGGGTTCAGTCCCTTCTTTTCTACAAAGGCCACGCAGCCGTCCCCAAGATACTTGGTGAAGGCTTCTGCGAAGTTGGAAATGTATTCTTCGTCCACCAGGGACATGGCGATGTGGGGCCGCCCGATGACCTTTCCCTTGCAGTAGGAATTCACCTTTTCGAAGGTGATGTCTATACCCAGGGCGTTCAGCTTTTTGATGATGGCCTTTGCGCGGGTTATCCTCTGCTTGGTAAAGTCCTCCATCTCCATGTTCAGGGCCAGGTTGGTGGGGTCGCAGAAATACCCCAAGATATGTCGGCTGGTGCATTTGCCCGTACAATCGGGGTCAAATCCTATCTTAAAAGCCATGAACCGCCGTTATACGCGGGAGCGGTATTTAGAAGAAATAAAAATGCTTCGTTCTGCCATGCCCGAAGCGGAGGTAACGACGGATATCATCGTCGGATTCCCGGGCGAAACGGAAGAGGATTATCTGCAAACGGAAGCGCTTGTTAAAGAGGTAAATTTTGCTTCTGCGTTCACTTTCGTCTATTCTCCCCGTCAGGGAACGAAAGCGGCGGAAATGGACAATCAAATTCCCGAGGACGTACAAAAAGACCGTATCATGCGGCTTGTAGCGTTGGTAAACGCGCAAACAAGAGAAAAATCGGAGGCGTACGTAGGGAAAGAGGTGGAAATTCTTTGCGAGGACTACGACGAGAAAAAAGGCTTGTATTTGGGCAGGGACGAGCTTGGCAGAATGGGTTATTTTTCAGATGATAAAAACCGTATAGGGGAATTTGTTACGTTAAAAATAGAACGCGCAAACGGAATTTCCTTGTTTGGAACGGTTTTGGAAAATAGCAAATAAAAAGCAGTAAAAGATACAAAAGGAAAAAATAGGACGGGTGTTAGGTAATGAGTAAAGGCATTTCCGATATGATGAAGCACTATCTTGCAACAAAAGAAAAATACAAGGATTGCGTTTTGTTTTATCGCTTGGGCGATTTTTACGAAATGTTTTTCGAGGACGCGGTGGAGGTTTCCCGTTTGTTGGAATTAACGCTTACGGGAAAGGATTGCGGCATGGAAGAACGCGCGCCCATGTGTGGAATTCCGTATCATGCGGCAGACGGCTATATCGCAAAGCTTGTATCTTTTGGGAAAAAGGTGGCGATTTGCGAACAGATATCCGACCCCAAAACGGCAGGTCGTAATTTGGTAGAACGGGACGTAGTGCGTATTGTTTCTGCGGGTACGGTCATTGAAGAGGATTTCTTGGACGCTACGCGCAATAACTATATTGCTTGCGCATTCAAAACGGAAGAAAGCGTTGCGCTTGCTTGGGCAGACATCACTACGGGCGAGTTTTTAGCCGAAGAATTTAAGGGTAAAAACGCTGTGGAAGAAGCGATAGGGCAGCTGATGAAATTATCCGTTGCGGAAGTAATATGCAACGAAGCGATGCTATTGCAAAGTAAGGACGTAAAAGAGGTTCGGCACGGTATGCTGCCCGCCTTTTCTTGCTATATGCCTTGGGCGTTCAACGTAAAACACGCAGAGAAAAATTTGTTGGAGCAGTTTAAGTCGCTTTCTCTTGCCGCGTTTGGCATTGCCGCCTTTGAAAATCTGATTGCTGCAGCAGGCGCACTTGTAGAATATTTACGCGAAACGCAAAAACACGCGCTTGTCAATATCAATACGATTAGAGTGTTAAACCGTGAAAAGTATATGGAATTGGATTCCATTGCCGTTAAAAATCTCGAACTTGTCAAAAACAACGCAGAGAATAAAAAATACGGCTCCCTTTTGTGGGTGTTGGATAAAACGAAAACGGGCATGGGCGCGCGACTTTTGAATAGAATGGTGCTTTCTCCGTTGCACAATATAGACGAAATCAACCAACGCTTAGACGGCGTAGAAGAACTGGTAAACGCTTCCGTAATACGCGTTGGTTTAGGCGAAAGCTTAAAATCTATCGGAGACGTGGAGCGTTTGGCGGGAAAGGTTTCTTTGGGCAGTGTCAATGCTCGTGACTTAGCATCTCTTCGCCAATCTTTATCTAAATTACCTTACGTAAAGAACGCCTTGTCTTTCTGTAAGACTCCGCTACTCCGTACGTTGGATGATCATATTGATTTATTGGAAGACGTATATGCTTTACTGGAAGCCGCGATTGTGGAAGATCCGCCTATGCTTATGCGAGACGGTGGTATCATTCGGGAAGGTTTCAGCCCGGAAGTAGACGAGTGCAGAAAAGCAACGGTTTGCGGCAAAGACTGGCTCACTGAATTGGAAGCCAGAGAACGGGAACAAACCGGTATTAAGAATTTGAAAGTAGGCTACAACAAGGTATTTGGGTACTATATTGACGTATCCAATTCCTTTAAGTCTTTGGTGCCGCCCCACTATATTCGAAAACAAACCCTTGCCAATAACGAGCGATACATAACCGATGAACTGAAGAAGATGGAAGATACCATTTTAGGTGCGGAAGAGCGTCTCCTTCGTTTGGAAACAGAATTGTTTGGACAGATTCGAGAACAAGTAAGCGCTCAATGTACAAGACTGAAACAAACGGCTTATGCTATCGCTGAATTAGATGCTCTTTGCTCTTTGGCAGAGGTCGCAGACCGGGAGAATTATTGCAGACCGGAAGTGGTGGAGAGCGAATCTTGTGAGATTATCTTGAAAGAAAGCCGTCACCCTGTTGTAGAGAAGATGTTGGGTGCCGGTGAATTTGTACCCAACGACGTGACTTTGGATTGCAAAGAGGATTCTCTTTTGGTGATTACGGGTCCTAATATGGCAGGTAAATCTACTTATATGCGTCAGGCTGCTTTAATTGTATTGATGGCGCAAATGGGTAGTTTCGTGCCTGCAAGTTATGCCAAGATTTCCGTTGTAGATAAATTGTTTACCCGTGTAGGTGCTTCCGATGACTTGGCATCCGGAAGAAGTACTTTTATGGTGGAAATGAGTGAAGTTGCCAACATTTTAGCCAACGCCACCTCCCGCAGTTTCTTGATTTTAGACGAAATTGGCCGCGGAACCAGTACCTTTGACGGTTTGTCTATCGCTTGGGCGGTGCTGGAATATATTTTAAAGAATATCGGTGCCCGCACTATGTTTGCGACCCACTACCATGAACTCACGGAATTGGAAGGCAAGCTCCCCGGTGTGAAGAATTATTCCTCTGACGTACGGAAGAAAGGGGAGGAAATTGTATTCTTACGAAAGATTCGCAGAGGAGAAGCGGACGGCAGTTACGGTGTTTGCGTTGCGGCTTTGGCAGGAATTCCCAAAGCAGTCACTCTTCGTGCAGAAGAGCTTTCTAGACAGCTGGAGGAAGCAGGATTGTATGCCAAGGGTGGCAGCAAGAAGGGTAAAAAGCAACAGGATATCTACGAACAAGATGGCATGGATTTGATTTCTTATACTGCAAGTACCGTGATGCAGGATGAGTTGATTGAAGAACTGAAGAATTTGAACGTACAGGAACTGACACCCATTGAGGCGATGAATATTCTGTACAGACTGCACCAAAAGGCAGAACAAAGGATTTAAGGATGCGTATCCCACTCTTGCATTTATGGCAAGGTGTGTTACAATAGAAGAGGATTTTTTATTGGAGGTTATTTGACATGAAGACAAAAGCAGTTAGATTGTACGGTAAAGAAGATTTGCGTCTGGAAGAATTCGAACTTCCCGCAATTAAGGATGACGAGATTTTGGCGCATATTATCTCTGACAGTGTTTGTATGTCTACATACAAAGCTATGGAGCAAGGTGCAGACCACAAGCGTGTTCCCAATGACGTTGCTGAGAAGCCCATTATTGTTGGTCACGAATTCTGCGGTGAGATCGTAGAAGTAGGTAAGAAGTGGCAGCACAAGTTCAAACCCGGACAGAAGTTCTCTATTCAGCCGGCTATGAACTACAAGGGCTCGCTGGATGCCCCCGGTTATTCTTACCAATTTATCGGCGGTGCCGCAACTTACGTTGTAATTCCCAACGAAGTTATGGAAACCAACTGCTTACTTGAATGTAACAACGAAGCATTCTTCTACGGAAGCGTTGCAGAGCCTATGTCTTGTATCGTAGGTACCTACCATGCAATGTACCATACCACCAACGGTAAGTATGTTCACGATATGGGTATCGTAGAGGGTGGTAATATGGCAATCCTTGCCGGTGTTGGTCCTATGGGTATCGGCGCGATTGACTACGCAATTCACTGCGATCGTCGTCCGTCTTTGTTGGTTGTAACCGATATTGACACTGCTCGTCTTGAGAGAGCTGCTTCTATCTACACCGTTGAAGAGGCTGCTAAGAACGGCGTGAAATTGGTATACGTAAACACTAAGGATACCGAGAATGCAGAAGAGTACATTATGAGCCTTACTGATGGCAAGGGCTTTGACGATGTAATGGTATTTGCACCGGTTAAGCCTGTTATCGAAATGGGCGACAGACTTTTGGGCCGTGACGGCTGCTTGAACTTCTTCGCAGGTCCTGCACATGCTCCTTTTATGGCTGAATTCAACTTCTACAACGTTCACTACGCTTCTACCCACGTAGTTGGTACCAGCGGCGGTAACACAGATGATATGATCGAGTCTTTGGCAATGATGAGCGATGGCCGTTTGAACACCGCTTCCATGATTACACACATCGGTGGTTTGAATGCAGTTGTAGATACCGTTATGAATCTGCCTAAGATTCCCGGTGGTAAGAAGTTGATCTACACTAACATTGATCTTCCGCTTACAGCAATCGTTGACTTTGAGAAGGCCGGCGAGACGGATCCTCTCTTCGCTGAGTTGGATAAGATTTGTAAGAAGCATAATATGCTTTGGAACACAGAAGCAGAGAAGTATCTGCTTGCAAACGCAAAGGCAATCTAACCTACATTTAAGGAGGGTTATTTACCATGAAAGTACTTGCTTTTGACTACGGTGCCAGCAGTGGCAGAGCCATCCTGGGAACCTACGACGGTGGTAAACTCACATTAGAGGAGATGCACCGTTTTGCCAGCGATCCTGTTATGATGAACAAGACCTTCACTTGGGACTTTCTTCGTTTGTTCCATGAGATGAAGACTGGTTTGCTCAAAACCTACAATGCAGGCCACAAAGATTTGGCGGGTATGGGTGTGGATACTTGGGGTGTAGACTTTGGTTTGCTTTCCAAGAAGGGTAACTTGCTGGGTAATCCTGTTCACCACCGTGATA
>CALATK010000031.1 GCA_937891805.1 uncultured Fibrobacter sp.
CCCCGCCAATAGTTCGGAATTCCGAATTCCGAATTCCGAACTACCTTGCCCTCGCGTGCTTGTAGGCATGAGCTACGGCGGCGTGTGGTACGCTCCAGGCGGACAGAGCTACACCGCCCAGCTGATCCGCGATGCAGGCGGGCGCTACCTGTGGGCAGGCACCGAGGAACGAGAACTCAGGCTTCCGCTGGAGCAGGTCATCGCGCTGGCCGATTCCGCTGACATCTGGATAAACCCCGGCATGTTCAGCACCGCAGAGGAAATCCTTGGGGCGGAGCCGCGCGTCGCCCGCATCAAGGCCTTCAAGGAAAAGCGGGTGTTCCAGAACGACGGCCGCAAGGGGCCGGGGGGCGGAAACGACTTCTACGAAAGCGCGGTGGCAAAACCCGAAAAGGTGCTAAATGATTTCGTCTGGGCGATAGGGGCCTTTAAGGACTCCGAAAAGGCGGACAGCGTGAAAAACGCCGCTCCCGACGGTACCAAATCCCGCTGGTACAGAAATATTTTTAACTTTAACTCACTATGAAACAGCATACGGGTATTGGCGACTGGATTGCGACGTCCTACGAATCGGGAACGCCGTTCTTGCAGCAGGTCCCCAGGGACTGCGCCGACTTTTTGTTACTGAACGCGCAGATTCGCGAATATGACGCCGGCGAGATTATTATCAACGGCGATTCCGAAGGAATGGCTTTTTGCGTGCTGCAGAGCGGCCGCGCCCAGATTTGTGGACAGATTCTGCCCGACGGCCACTACAGCGTGCTGGCCTATATCGAAAGCGGCGGATGCTTCGGCGAAATGTCCATCATTTGTAACGAGCCTACCAGCAATACGGTGATTGCCGCCGAAGACGGTTGCACCGTGCTGATTATCCCCCGCGACGAGTTCGTGGCGTTCCTGGAAAAGAACCCGAGCATCATGGTGTACCTGTACAAGGTGGTGGCGGGGCGTCTCCGGGCCAAGAACAAGGCGATCGACGAATTTGAAAGGCTTTCCCTGCTGGCTTCGGGAAGGGTGTTGCCTTTTATCGATTTTGCGCAGACCATGGAAAAAAGCCGCATCACAGGAACCGTTATTTTCGAAAGCGGCGAAGGAAAGGGATTTATCGCCTTCCAGGACGGCCGTATCTGCTGCGCCAAGTGCGGCAAACTGGCGGGGCCGGATGCCTTGGAAAAGCTGCTCTCCTGGGGTGACGACACGCTGTTCAAGCTGGATACCCACCTGATGCCGGACACCGTGAACATCAACCAGATGTCCGACACCACGAGCCTCATCCTGGATGCTCTCAGAAATATTGATGAAAAACAAAGCGCCCAGTAAAACGGGCAAACACAGTGCCCGACTCTAGGGCAAAGGAAAAAAGATGAATTACGCAGACGCAGGAGTTTCCCTGGCCAGAGCTGACGAAGCCATGGTCGGCGTGAAGAAATCCGTACGTACTACATTCAACCAAGGCGTTTTGGGCGACGTGGGCAACTTCGGCGGCCTGTTTACGCTGAACCACCTGGGCATGAAGGACCCCGTCCTCGTGAGCTCCGTGGACGGCGTTGGCACCAAGCTCAAGGTCGACATCGAGATGGGCACTCACGAACTGCCGGGTCAGGACATCGTGAACCACTGCTGCGACGACATTCTGGTTCAGGGTGCGCGTCCGCTGTTCTTCTTGGACTATGTGGCTACGGGCCGTCTGGAACCGGGCGTGATGGACAAGCTGGTGGCCGGCATGGCCAAGGCCTGCCGCGAAAACGACCTGGTGCTCATCGGTGGCGAAACTGCCGAAATGCCGGGCTTCTACGGTCCGGGCGACTACGACATCTCCGGCACCATCGTGGGTGTGGTGGAACGCGAAAACATTATCGACGGCAAAAAGATCAAGCCGGGTACCATCATCCTTGGCCTGCCTTCTACGGGCCTGCACACCAACGGTTATTCTCTTGCCCGCAAGGTGCTGTTCGACGTGGCCGGCTACAAGGTGGACACCCTGGTCGACGGAATGGACAAGACCATCGGCGAAGCTCTCGCCATGCCGCACAGGAGCTACTACCCGAGCCTCATCGACCTCTGCAACAAGAAGATTATCCAGGGCCTCGCCCACATTACCGGTTCGGGCTACCAGGGCAATATTCCCCGTATCCTCCCGGACAACGTGGACGTGATTATCGACCGCACCACTTGGGACCCGCCGATGATCTTCAAGCTCATCCAGCAGGCCGGCTCCGTAGAAAAAGACGAGATGTACAATACCTTCAACATGGGTATGGGCATGCTCATCTTTATCGATCCGACAGACAAGGCCGAAGTTACCGCCCACCTGGAAGCCAAGGGCGAAAAGTGGACGCAAATTGGTGAAGTTGTTGCCGGCTCCAAGCAGGTGAAGTTCCGCGACTAATTGCACCGTTGGTGCAATTAGTCGTTCGGAATTCGGATTTATGATTTCGGAATTAGTTTCTAAATCAATTCCGAAATCCGAATTTTGAATTCTGAATTACAAAAAGGCTCGCACGGAAGTGCGGCCTTTTTTTGTTTGCAACAAACAGCTGAGCGAAAGCGTCTAAAAAATGCTGTGTCCAGAATTAAATTGACCTATTTACACCTACAGGGCACAAGCTTCAGCACCAGCGCCACCAGGATGGTGGTGGTCATGCTGATAAAGGGCATCCAGGGCCAGCTGAATATACCGCCCAGCACCGCAGGCACGCCAAAGGCGGGAATTCCCTGGATAAGCACCAGGCTTGCCATGCCGCAAAGGACGGCCACAATCACCTGCCAACTGCGCAAGCCCTTCACAAAGAAGGCGAGCAGGAACATGCCGAGAAGCGGCCCCGTGAAAAGTCCCGTAAAGAAGATGGCGTTCTTGAGGAGGCTTCCCTGCTGGGTGGCGGCAAACAGCGCAAAGAACACGCCCAGCACGCCCCAGACCACTGTCCAAATTTTCGCCCGCTTGAGACCGCCAATCCCTTCGGATTCGCCCCAGCCCAAGAAGTCGTGCTCCGAGGTGTTGCTGAGGGAATTGATGGCTCCCGAAAGGCTGCTCATAGCAGCCGCACAGATGGCCGCCACAATCAGGCCGGTCACCCCCACCGGAAGCCCGTTCACGATAAAGTAGGGGAACACGTCGTTCTGGCCAAGGCCATCGGGCAAGGCCGCCACCTTCGAAATCCTGTAGTACACAAACAGGGCGGCACCCACCCAGTAGAACAATATGGAAACAGCACAGCCAAGCACCATGGAGAGTACGCTGGAGCGGTTGGCCGCCTTCACGTCTTTGCAGCTCAGGTAGCGCTGCACGAACTGCTGGTCGCAACCGCGAATGGCAATTTCCAGAACTGCATAGGCAAAGCCCGCCGACACCAAGGTCCGGGCGTTAGAAATATCAAAACTGGCATCCCACCACTTGGTCTTGCCCGCTTCGCTTGCAAGAGCGGCCATCTCGCCGAAACCGCCCACTGCATTGGCGATTAAAACCAGCACCAAAACGCCGCCGCCAAAGAACACGCAGAACTGCATCACGTCGGTCCAGATAACCGCCTTGATGCCGCCAAACCAGGTGTAGAAAATGGCCACCGCCGCAGATACCGCAATGGCAAGCTTCAAGTCGATGTGCAAAATCTGGGCCAGCACCAGGGATGGCGCGTACAGCAGAATTCCCGTGCGGAGCAGCAGGTGCATGCAATAGAAACCCGCCGCCAGGCGGCGCACCGCCTTGGAACCGAAACGGACTTCGAAAAGCTCGTAGGCACTGTTGATTCCGGACGTGCGAAACCTGGGGATAAACACGAAGCCCACCACCACGATGCTGAGAAGCGCTCCTATCTGGAACATGAGGAAAGTCATGTTGTCGCCATACACGTCGGCAGGAGCGCCCAAGAAGGTGGTGGCACTGACGGAGGTAGCGATAAGGCTTATGCCTACGGCAATCCAGGGCATGGATCCGCCGCCGAACATATATTCCTTGAGGTTCTTGTTGCCTCGGGAAACCCAGAGGCCGATAAACAGGGAAACTAAAAGGTAAGCGGCGAGAACCGCCCAATCCAAAACAGTGAACAAAATCGCCCCCTAGTCAAGCGGCTCTAGGCCGTTTCTGTGTATTGGATAACCTGATTGCGGCCGCCTTCCTTGGCCTTGTACAGGGCCTGGTCCGCAAAGTTCACGGCCTTCATCATGTTGTCCTTGAATTCCGGAGTCACGAGGAACGCACCGATACTGATGCTCACCCGGAGAGGCGTGGCCTGGTGCACTTCGAATTCCAAATCCAGCACGGCCTTACGGATGCGCTCCGCCGTTTCCATCATGCCTTCGGGCGTGGTATCTACAAGGCCCACCACAAGTTCTTCGCCACCGTAGCGGGCCACCACATCGATATCCTTGCGAACTTCCTTGAGCAGGGTTTTTGCAATCCCGATAATCACCATGTCGCCTACGCCATGACCATAGGTATCGTTCACGCTCTTGAAATGGTCGATGTCCATCATCAGCACGCCGATATTGTACTGGCGCCTGTCGGCACGAATCTTTTCGGTGCGAAGGGCGTCGGGCAGGGTCCGCTTGTTCAAAAGGCCTGTCATGCCGTCGCGAGTAGCCTCGTCTTTCTTGGTCTCGAACTGGCTTGCCCTGGCGTAGGCAAAACCCGCCACTCCGGCAAAGGCCTTCAGAAGCTGCATTTCGTGTTCAGTGTAACGGCCGGAGGTTCTGCTCTCGAGGCAGATAGCCAGTTCCGCCTGACCCGCATTGTTGTCCGTAGAAATAGGCATCACGAACAGCTGGCGGAAATCCAGGTTCTTGTTTTCGCGGTTGTCTATGCGGGGAATGTACTGGCTGGAGCTAGAACTGAAGAACCGTTCTACAGGACGTTTCTGGAAAAGCGCCAACACCGCAAGGCCCTTGTCCGAAAGGGTGAACTTTTTATTCTGGAACTGTTCGCTGTCGATACCGTCGGCGCAGACCACGTGGCCTTCACGTTCCTTGTGGGTATCCACCTGGTCCTGCTTGTCCAGGGCCAAAAGCATCATGCGGTCGTATGGAATATTCTGCTTGACGTAGTCGAAAATCTGGTTGTAAATGTCCTTGACGGACATGGTCTGGAAAAACTTGTGCTGGTAGCTGTACAGAATGCTGAACTGGTGCTGGCCGATAAAGTTCTTAGCCGAAACAAAGGACTTATAGTAGAGAGCAAACAGGGTGCTTGCGATGTGGGTAAGGGCCTGGACCGTCGATTGGTTGAAGGCGTTGGGGTACAGCGAATCTATCACCAGGGCACCAATGCGGTTCTTGCCCTGGTCCAAAATCGGTACCGCAGCAAGGGACTTGATCATGGGATTGTCGATATAGTACAGCAGCGCCTTTCCGCCAGAAAGGTCTCCTTCTAGCAAGCGTTCCACGTCTATGTTGAAAAGCTGGCCGATAAGCCCAGAAGTTTCAGTCACTTTTACATCGGAAGCTATCTGGACGCTGGGGTCTGCACTATAGACCCGGATCCCCCATTCCTTGTTGCTGTTCAATGAAGAGAAAATGACCAAAGAGTGGACATTGGGAATGACCCTTTTTAGCCCGTGGAGCAAATCGGTCATGGACTTGTTCACGTCGGCATTTGCACGGGCCCAGACCTGATTCACCTTCAGAGTAGAATTGGGTTCGT
The DNA here is from genome assembly GCA_937891805.1 of uncultured Fibrobacter sp. Classification (GTDB taxonomy): domain Bacteria; phylum Fibrobacterota; class Fibrobacteria; order Fibrobacterales; family Fibrobacteraceae; genus Fibrobacter. Next base: position 5,636 of record CALATK010000031.1, read on the forward strand.
TGAATTCAGAAGATTCGTCCTTGATGGAGTTCCGAAGTTCCGGAGTCACCGCAGGGGCAAGGCCCGTGGCCCTCATGGCACGGGTCACCACTGGAAGGCTCGCCGTCTTGCTGCCAGGAATACGGGGCAGGTTAATATAACCGAGAGCTACAGCAATACCTGCCACAGGGATAAAGAACAGGAACATCCCTCCCTGGAATGCGGTGCCTAAAAAAAGCCCCGCCACAAAAAACAACACACATGCCACCAACATTCAAAAACCTCTACAGCCTAAACGAGCGGTACAACATGGTAGAAGCCAAAGCCCCGAACACCAGGTGGCTTATCCAGGCACCCATGAAGGGGGAAAGGGCTCCGTTCTCGCCCATTTTCAGTCCAATCCGTTCCAAGATATAATAGCTAAAAACAAGCAGCAGGCCAATACCGAATTTCTGGGAAAGCCCTCCGGAGCGGGTATAACGGTGGCAGAGGGCAGCACCGATCAAAAGCACAATCAGGTTCATCCAGTGGGCAGACCGCTTAAAGTACAGGGCCGTCTCCATAGCACGGGTGTCTTCGCCGGAGCGTTTTAACACCTCGATACGCTTAAGGACCATCTTGGAGTCCATCTCGTCGGGAACCTGCCGCTCGTTGATCAGGTCTTCGGGGCGGGTGCTGACCTTGTCCACCACTTTTTCCTTGGTAAAGGGAAGCACTGTTACGGAACCATCCTTATTGAAAATTCTATGATGGCCCCGCTCGAAAAGCCAGTAGCCTATGCCTTCTTCTTCGGCCCAGGTCACGGTCTTGGCATCAAAGCGCTCCACCAGGTGCCCCTGGTCCCGCAAAAGCAGCACCACGTCGCGCCCCAGTTTCCTGTCGCCGGAATAGTGCCTAAAGAACCAGCTGGCCCGTTCGCTGTCGATAAAGGTAAAATTGCTCTTTTCCTTGATTCGCGGGTTCTTTTTTTTCTGGGCGTTGGTCTCCATGATTTCCAGGCGCTTGTGATTCGCGTCGGGTAACCAAAGTTCGCTCATCTCGTAGGCACCAAGAGAAACCAATATACCAAATACAAATATGGGCATCAGCGTGCGGAACGGGTTTTGGCCAGAACTCTGCATGGCGCTCATTTCCAGGTGGCGGGTCATGTTGCCCACAGAAGCAAGAACTGCGATAAACAGCGCCACCGGCGTAATCAGGTAAAGAATGTAGGGCAGGTAGCTGATGTAGTAATCGTACACCGACTGCACATCGCGGGCAAGCCAGGTCTTGATGTTGCCCACAAAGTCAATCACCACGAACATGAAGATAGCGCCCACCACCACGATGAGGAACATCTTCAAGAAATTGCGTATGAGATAGCGGGAAAACTTCATCCGAACCTCTTCGTGAACCTCTTGAAGAACCCACCCACGGCACGAACCGCCCTGAAGAACTTGGAATCTCCAGAGAAGCGGTCACGGACCATGGCCACCGTGATGAAAATACCGAATGCGCCAATAATGATGTTGGAAGCCCACATGGCAAGCTCCGGCGAAATAATCAGGCGGTCCGCCAGGTTCTCGCCGCCAATCAGGCAAATCCAGTAAATGACGAAGAATGCAAGACTGTAGAGAATGCCCGTACCGATACCGCCCTTGCGGGCCATGATCCCGAGGGGGGCGCCGATAAGTACAAAGATGAAACAGGCAAAGGAAGTGCTGAACTTCTTGTGGATTTCAACCAGGTACTGGGCCTGGCGCTTTTCTTCCACCTCCATACGGCCCCGAAGGCGTTCCGTGGTACGCAGCACGCCCTGCTCCTGGGCTCGAACCCTCGGGAACATCCTGGAACGACGCTGGGCATCGTCTTTGATGGCCTTGCGTGAACTGTCGGGAACAATACTGTCGCTTTCAACCAGACGGCATGTAGCCATAAGCGAGGAAAGCCTTGTCTCCTTGGCGTAGTCTGCCAAAGAATCGTAATTGTGCCTGGCCTCTTCCACCACGTCCATCATCATCTCTACTGGCATCTCGCGGTCGCTTCGGTAACTGCGGCTACGGCGCTCCAGGCGGTCATCTACGTTTTCCATGGCCAGGTCCTGGGAATAGAACCTGATGCGGAAATAGTTTTCGGGATTGTCCGGATCCACCATGTGGGTCTCGCCGCTCCGGAGCTTGAACATGAGGGTCGCCCCGTTGTCCACATAATCAAGAGTGGCACTGTCGGCGTAGACAATACGGGGAGCGCCCCGCCGTTCCATTTCGTACACCTGTATCCCATACAGGGTTCCCGACACCTGGTCAATGCGGCTCACCCACAGCTGCACATCGGGAAACTGGGTTATCAGGCGGCCTTCGTCGATAAACACGTGGGGTTTCTTTCTAGAAACGGCGTTCATCAGTTCTACGGAACGGTGGTTCGCCTCGGGCAAAACCCAGTTGTTGAACAGTACCATGAGTACCGCTATGAGCATGGCCACTAGCATCACCGGACGCATCAGCGAAAGTGGGGACATTCCCGCCGCCTTTACCGCCGTAATCTCCTGGTCCCCGGAAAGCCTGCCAAAAGACATGAGGCAGGCCACCAGCACCGCCATGGGGATAGACAGCGAAAGCATCCAGGCCAAGTTCAGCACGAAAATTTCCAGAACCGTAGAAGCCGGAAGCCCCTTGGAAAGCACATTGTCCAGAATCTTTACCAGAAAGTCCACCACGAACAAAAACGTGATGCCGAAAAGAGCCGCCAAAAAGGGGCCTATCTGCTCTTTCAAGACATAACGGACTAAAATCATTTTTCCGGTGAATTTCTTTTTTCTAATTTGATAGCTGAAAATTAGAATTAACCAAAGAAAAAAAATGAACCTTTTTCAAAAGTCAGCCCCAATACTCTGCCTTTTTGCCCTGGCCATCGGACTTGGCGCGTGCTCCTCGGACCGCGGGAAAGTAAGCCATGCTGAATTCTGCAAGAACAAGTACGTAGCGGCCGAAGAACTTTTCAAGAAACAAAAATACGGCAGGGCCCAAGACAAGCTAGAAGAAATCCTCAGCCTCTGTGCGGGCACGGGCTATATGGAACAGAGCCAGTTCCTGCTGGCCGAAAGCTATTTCAACCTGGAAGAATGGATTGAAGCCCGTGGCGAGTACGGTTCCTTTGTCTTGAATTTCCCGGGCTCACCCTTTATCGAGACCGCAGAGTTCCGCAAGGCCATATCCTCTTTCAACATCGAGTTCAAGGTGGCCCGAGACGAATCCAACACCACCACCGCTATGAGGGACTTTGAGCGTTACCTGTCCAACTACCCCGACTCCCCCCTTAGGGATTCCGTCAACTACTATTACGGGCTACTGGTAGAACGTATGGCCGAAAAAGAATTCCAGACCGCACGACTCTATTACCGCATGGACAAGTACCAGGCTGCTGTCATCTACCTTAAGGAATTCCTGGACACCTACAAGGTGAGCAAGCGCCGCAAGGACGCTTTCAAGATTATCGTGGATTCTTACATAGAGCTGGACCAGTTTGAGCCCGCCCGCAATTACCTCACCATGATGCGGGGCGAATTCGCGGGTGATGACGACATGGAAAAGATCTTCAAGAAAAACGAAAAGAATATCGCTAGCGCCGAAAAAGATTTTGAAAAGCGCATGAAAAAAGATTCCAAGAAAAAGAAAGAAGACAAAGAAGACAAGGAAATGACAAACTAGCCTTATGGTTTCCCTTGCAAAAAAGATTCTGTGTCTTGCATTCGTGCTTACGGTAACATCCCTTGCGGAAACTGAAAACAGCACGGACATTCACGACAATTCCAGAATCGCCCTATTTTTGCAGCCGGGGATTTCCTTTCTCAGCTTTGACCAGCGGGAATACTTTCAAGACGCCATCGACACCATCCATCACGAATTCCTGACTCAGGCCCTAGACAAGCGGGACAGCGCCAACGTGGCCAAGCAGGACTTTCAGAAGGTGAATTTCTGTTTCCCGATTTATGCGGGGCTCCAGTTCCAACTTCGGCAAGACCATTTCGTAAGCGTTGGCGCTGGCTTCATATACGACAATGAATCCGTCGTACTTGTAGACCAGAACAACCGCTCCCACCACTACAGCTATACCATCCAGGGGTTCCCGCTTTTTCTGGAGTATCGGTTCGCCATCCCAGTGAACCTAATGTCACTCAGTAACGAAAGCCTTTTCAGTATCGCCTTGCGTTGGTACTGGACGCTCCCCCACACCGAAATCTATACCAGCTGGGGCAAGCTTGCCGCAGAAACTCCCTTTTACGGTTCCGGATTCGGGCTCAGTATCGGCTACCTGCTGTTTAACTGGAAAAGCCTGTACGTTTATGGCGACCTGGGTTACAGCTACATTTCGGTCAAGTCCAAGAAACAGTATGCCGACATCGTGCCCGACGGCCCCGAAGAAAAGGCCAAGTGGAACATCGGTGGAATCCAACTGCAAATCCGCGTAAGCTTTGGCGCCTGGAATAAGCCCGTGGTCATAGAAGACAGCACGGCTACGACGGACAGCACCGTTGTTGCAGGGGACAGCAGCAAAACTGTGGGTAAGGACGGCGCGACAGCCGATTCGGCAGGTGTAAAAAGCGCCACCGCCGCAAAGGACAGCAGCTCAACCTTGGGTAAAGGCGGTTCGGCTGCAGGCAAGGAAAGCGCGACCATCGTTACAAAGGACAGCGCCGTACCTTCAAACGCCGAAAAACAGCAGACGACTCCGGAGACAAAACAACCCGCAGGCGAACCCGCAAAAGGGAGCGATCAAGCCGCTCCACCCGCAAGCAAAAAAAGTGAGCAACCCGCACGCCCAAGCGCCGAAGCTCGGCCGGAGTAGGCCATGAGCATACTGCCCGGCGAAAAGCTCCGCTATGCGGAAACACACTTCAAGTTCAGGTTGCCCTGGTCCCTGCTGTACAGGCCCTGGCCCGAAATTTTCACGGACGCACCGTTCCAGTTTGTGCCAGGCAAAACGCCCCTACTCTGGATTGTGGTGCGGGACGCCCACCGGTTCCCAGCCGCCATCAAGAGCCTAGAAATTTCAATCCGGCGCCTGGACGAAAACAGCCCCGACGAAACCAGACATTTTGACCATTTGGACCTGAAAGCGGACCAGCCCTTCCATTTTTTCCCCGTAGGAATCGGTGCGCTGGATCCCGGCCTCTACGAGATTTTCCCGAAGGTCGTTGCATACCGCAACGGCAAGGAACGGACCTTCCAGCGCTGGAACTTTCCGGGTCTGAAACCCTCGCCGCTTAAAATCCAGGTGCTCCGGCACGAGCTTCCCAAACCCGAAGGATATGCCGCCGGCGAAATGCACTGCCACACCTACTACTCGGCAGACCACGTGGAATATGGAGCAAGTCCTGCCGTGATGCAGCAGGCGGCAGAGTCCATAGGACTCGACTTCGTGAACTTTACGGACCACGCCTACGATTTCGCCTTCACCGTCGAAGACTACACCAAAGAAGCTCCTTCGGCATCGGCGCGTTTCCAGAACCTGAAAGACGAAATCGCCGCACTCCCCGCAAAGCCGCTCCTCATCGCCGGCGAAGAAATCTCCGCAGGCAACAGCAAGGGCGAAAACGTGCACATGACCGCCTTCGGGCCCAGCGCCTACCTGCCTGGCCTCGGCGACTGCGGCCGCTACTGGCTAAACAACAGGCCCACGCTCCCCATCGGGCGCATCCTCGAAATGACGGACGCCCCCTGCTTTGCCGCACACCCCCTGCAGCAAATGGGAGCACTTGAAAAATTCATCTTCCGGCGCGGCTACTGGAAAACCGCAGACCTGCACCTAGACGCAAAGCACCCCGTTCGCGGCATCCAGTTCTGGAACGGAATTCGCGACGAAGGATTTAAACTGGGTCGCACCTGGTGGATCGACGAACTGGGCAAAGGAAACTTCCTACTCCCCATCGGCGGAAACGACGCCCACGGCGCCCTGAACGACACCACCTTCGTGCGCCTGCCGCTTTTCTCCCTGGGGAACAACCGCCACCACGTCTTCGGACGGGTACGGACTGTTATTAAATTCGGAATTCGGAATTCGGAATTCGGAGTTATGGAAGGGGAAACCACACCCGAAGCCCTGAAACGTGCCTTCTCAGGCGACAACTGTTACATCACCGATGGCCCTGCCCTCTGGTGGGACCGTGAGGTCGACGCTGTAATATTCCACGCCCAAAGCACGCAAGACCTGGGCGGCGGATTCCGTTACATACGCATCTATGGTCGCCGCATTCTTGCAGGCGGCAAGTGGACCACCAAAGAAGAAATTTGCCCCGAAAGCCTCGTGGCCGCAAGCCAGAACGAGACCATCACGGTCCACAGTTCAGGCTACGCCTACCTGCGGGCCGAATGCGAAACCGCCACGGGCCGTTTCGCCATGACCTCTGCCGCCCTATGCGAGCACTAACCCATTGACCGTCAAACGGTTACAAAAAAGACGCTTTTTTTTGTTATAATTCAGCGTCTGACAAAAGCAAAATCAAGCCTCCGGCGGCAGTTCAAGCAGACCCTGCAATTGCTATATTGGGACTCACAAAAGAACAACAAAACAAGAAGTCTCAGCCCGCACTACTACGGCAATTCGGGTGAGCAAAGAGGAATAATGATTAACGCATGGAATGGCTTTGAAGGTGGACTCTGGCAAAGCGAAATTAACGTCCGCGATTTTATT
>CALATK010000032.1 GCA_937891805.1 uncultured Fibrobacter sp.
TGAGATTGCCAACCCCTGAAACAAGTTCAGGGTCGCAATGACAACTAAAAAATCCCGCATTTCTGCGGGATTTTTTACATTCAACTAAAGTCAAGAATTAGCGCTTCTTGCCCTTCTTTTTCTTGTTGTTCTTTTTCTTGTCCTTCTTGTTGGACTTCTTGTCTTCGTCGTCCTTAGGCTCATCCTTCTTTACAGCCGGTTCAGCACCACCACGCAAATCCTTCATCTTGAAAGTCACGTTGATTTCTGCCGTCTCGGGCTTGGAGTAGAGTCCACCCGGGTCCTTCACCTTGAAGGTGAATTCGTCAAGGCCAGAGAATCCCTTGTTCGGGACATAGGTGAAGGAACCGTCGCGCTCGTTCAGGTCAATCTTTCCGTTGCGGGGCTTCTGGACCAGCTGGGCAGATACGGGCTTTTCGTTATCCGGGTCGGTAACGCCAGACAGGAGACCGTCAGAGGCGGAAACCTTGAGGGTTTCCCCTTCCCTAGTCACGTAGGTCTGGGCGCGTGCCTTCGGCGGGTCGTTCACGGCAATCACCGTGAAGGTTGCCGTCTTGGAAGCCTTGGCACCGTCGGGGTCAACAACGGCGAAGGTGATGCGTTCCGGCTTGCCGGACCAGTCTTCGTGAGGCTGAGAAACGGTAACGGTCTTCTTGAACTTGTCGTACTTCACGTCAAGATACTTGTTGCCGGTGAAGGTCCACTTCAGTTCGTCGAAGCGGTGATCCGGGTCACGGGCGTACTGGTCGAGCTTGATGGTGGCCACAACGCCCTTGTTGTCGTCTTCCTTGATAGTGAAATCAGGAATGTCGCGCATAATCGGGGCCTTGTTCACATGCTTCACCACAAACTTGGCCATGGCCTTGTCAGAGGCTCCTGCCGGGTCAGTGGCAGTAAAGATAAGGGTTTCGTCACCAGACCAATCCTGCTTCTTGGGCTTGATCACGGCTTCGCGGCCGCCAGAAATCTTCACATCCAGGTTCTTGGCACCGGCAACCTTCCACTTAATCTCGTGGGGTTTGTTATCCGGGTCTTCCACATACTGGTCAAGCTTGATAGCCTTGAAGGGCTTGCCTTCTTCGATTTCCTGGCCAGGAATTTCCTTGACCATAGGAGCATCGTTGACGGGCTTCACGGTGAACTTCACGTTCACGGTGGCCTTTTCACCGGAGGGGTCAAAGGCGTTCACGGCCACCGTTTCGGTACCGTTCCAGTACTTGTTCGGGACTTCGACAGTAAGCACGCCCTTGTCGTCGATGTTGAAAATCAAGTCGTGCTTGACCGTAGAGGCCTTTGCCTTGCCGCCCTTGGCGGCCTTGCCTTTCTTGCCCTTACCCTTGGCAGGAGCGGCCTTGGAAGCGGGAGCGGCGTCGTCCAGAGTCCAGGTCAGTTCTTCCAGTTTGTTGTCCGGGTCGCTCACGAACTTGGAGAAGTCCACAGGAGCGAAGCTCTTCTTTTCGTCAATGACGAAGGGCTGCACGGGCTTGAGCACCGGAGGATCGTTCACCGGAGTCACCTCGAAGGTAGCCTCGGCAGAAGCCTTGGCTCCGGCCGGGTCAGACACGGTGAACTTCAGGGTTTCCTTGCCGTTCCAGTTGGGGTTCGGCGTCACAACCATGGCGCGGGAGCCCTTCACTTCCACCTTCAGGTCCTTGTTTCCGGAAACGCTCCACTTGAGTTCGGCGGGCTTGTTGTCCGGGTCGGTTGCCACCTTGGACAGGTCAACCGGTTCGAACTTTTCGCGTTCCTTGATCTTCTGGCCAGGAATCTTGGTCACCACAGGTGCGTCGTTCACCGGAGACACTTCGAAAAGAATCTGCTGAGATGCCTTGGCTCCTTCGGGGTCAATGACGTTCAGCGTAATCTTTTCGTTGCCGTTCCAGAACTTGTCCGGCGTGGTCACCACCAGCTGGTGCTTGGCGTTGACAGATGCCTTCAAGAAACGGGTATTGCCGATTTCGAACTTGAGCTGTTCGATCTTGTGGTCAGGATCAGACACATACTGGGCAAGGTCGATGGGCTTGAAGGTTTCCTTTTCCTTGATGGACTGAGTGGGAATCTGCTTGATTACAGGAGCATCGTTAACAGATTCCACCTTGAAGTTCACCGTCTTGGAGGCCTCGGCACCTTCGGGGTCCTTGGCAATAAAGGTCACGTTGCGTTCGCCGTTCCAGTACTTGTTGGGAAGCTTGATGTGGGCGATTGCCTTCTTGTCCACTTCCACAACGAATTCGTCTTGCGGGGCGGCCTTTTCTTCGGCAGCGGGTTCTTCCTTGGCACCCTTGCCCTTCTTGCCCTTGGACTTCTTGGCTTTTTTCGGAGCGGGCTTGGCTGCGGCTCCGCCAACCTTTTCCACCTTAACCGTCCAGCTAAGCTGTTCAATCTTGTGGTCAGGGTCGGAGACGAACTTGGTCAGGTCGATATCCTTGAATTCACCCTTTTCCTTGATCTTCTGGCCAGGAATGTCCTTCATGACCGGAGCGTCGTTAACGGAGGTGATTTCGAAGGTCACCGTCTGGGAGGCCGAAGCGCCGTCGGGGTCTTTCACCGTAAGGGTCATGGTTTCGGGAGCGCACCAGAAATACTTGTCCGGAGCAGACACCGTGAGGATACGGCTCGGGGAAATGTCGGCTTTCAGCTTCTTGTTGCCGGAAATGGTCCAGCTCAATTCGTTAGGCTTGTTGTCCGGATCCTTCACGAATTCGTCCAGCTTGATCAACTGGAAGGATTCCTTCTCCTTGATCTTCTGGTTGGGAATCTGCTTGGCAATGACCGGAGCGTCGTTCACGCGGGTCGCCTCGAAGTCCATCTTGTGGCTGGCAGAAGCGCCTTCGGGGTCGGTAACCGTGAAGGTCAGGGTTTCCTTGCCGTGCCACTGGGCATCGGGTGTCAGGATTTCTACAGTGTTGTCCTTCTTCTGGTTCACCTTCAGTTGCTTGTTGCCAGAAACGGTCCACTTGAGGCTGGAGGCCGGATGATCCGGGTCAGATGCCATGGTAGAAAGGTCGATGGGCTTGAACTTGCCACCTTCGCGGATGGTTTCACCCTTCGGGGCCTTGTCAGAAATCTTGGGCACGTCGTTGATGGACTTGACTTCGAAGGTAGCGGTCTTGCTGGCCTTTGCGCCATCGGGGTCGGTAACCGTGAAGGTGATGTTGGCAGAACCGTTCCAGAGTTTGTCGGGAATGGCGATGGTGGCGACACGGTTGTTGTCCACCTTCACTTCAAGGCCTGCACCCTGAGGAGCGGATTCTTCCTTGGCGGCTTTACCTTTCTTCCCCTTCTTCGGAGCGGCCTTAGCACTGGCGGCCTTCACATCGAAGGACCAGGCCAGTTCAGACTTCTTGTGGTCGGGGTCATTCACCAGGTCATCCAACTTGATGGTGGCAAACTGCTTCTTTTCGTCGATGGACTGGCTCTTCAGTTCCTTTACGAACACAGGAGCGTCGTTGACGGATTCCACCGCAAACTTGACGCTACGGCTGTCAGAAGCGCCTTCGGGGTCGGTCACCGTGAACTTGACGGTTTCTTCACCGTGCCAGTTGGGGTTCGGAGTGGTAACGGTTACCTTGTGAGAACCGTCCATAGCCACCTTCAGTTCCTTGGCACCTTCAATCTTCCATTTCAGCTTGTTCTTCGGGTGATCCAGGTCTTCTACGAAGTTATCCAGCTCGATAGCCTTGAACTGACCCTTTTCCTTGATGGACTGGTCGGCAATGTCCTTCATGATCGGAGGATCGTTCACGGAATTCACCGTGAAGGCTGCGGTAGTAGAAGCCTTGGCGCCTTCGGGGTCGGTCACCGTGAAGGTGAGCTTTTCAGAACCGTTCCACAGCGGGTTCGGGGTATTGATGGTCACCTCCCCTGCCTTGGAAACGTTCACCTTCAGGTCCTTGTTGCCAGAAACGTCAATCTTGAGCTTTTCAAACGGATGGTCGGGATCCTTCACCAGTTCAGCCAAATTGATAGAGGCAAAGGCAGCCTTTTCGGCGATGGTCTGGTCCTTGATCTTGCCGATGGTCGGGGCGTCGTTCACGGAGCTTACCGTAAAGGTTGCCGTGCAGCTGGCCTTGCCGCCTTCGGGGTCGGTGACCGTAAAGGTGATGACTTCTTCGCCATGCCAATTCTTTTCGGGAATGACAATCTTCGCCATGCGCTTGTCATCGACAGTCACGGCGAGCTGCGGGGCGTAACCCTTCGGAGAGCCCTTGCCGGGTTTCACGTCGAAGGACCAGCTGAGCTGTTCGGGCTTGTGGTCCGGATCGTTTACGATGTCGTTCAGGCTGATGATGGCAAATTCACGCTTTTCCTGGATAGTCTGGTCCTTGATGGGCTTGGTGAACACCGGCAGGTCGTTTACAGATTCGGCAGTGAAAGTCACCACGCGGTTATCTGTAGCCCCTTCGGGGTCGGTCACCGTGAACTTAATGGATTCAGAACCGTTCCAGAACTTGGACGGAGCCTTGACGGTGGCCACATGCTTGTTGTCGATGTTGACCTTCAAGTCCTTCTGGCCGCTGAAGGTCCACTTGAGGTTGGCCTTGTCGTGGTCCTTGTCTTCTACAAAGTTGTTCAGCTCGATAGGCTTGAATTCAGCCTTTTCCTTGATGGTCTGGCTTGCGATATCCTTCATGACCGGAGGATCGTTGATGGACTTGACCGTGAATACGGCGTCGGACTTGGCAGATGCGCCCTCGGGGTCGGTCACCGTGAAGGTCACCTTTTCGGAACCGTTCCACAGCGGGTTCGGGGTCTTGATAGTCACCACGCCGGCCTTGTCGATAGAAATCTTCAAGTCCTTGTTGCCGGTAACGGCCCACTTCAGCTGGGAGAACTCGTGGTCGGCATCGCTTGCCAGTTCGGCAAGGTTGATGGCGACAAATTCGCCCTTTTCGTCAATCATCTGGTCCGGAATCTTCTTGAGCACGGGCACGTCGTTGACGGAGCTCACCGTGAACACAGCCTTGGAGGTTGCGGTTGCACCTTCGGGGTCGGCTACCGTGAAGGTAATCTCGTCGGAGCCGTTCCAGAGCTTGTTAGGAATAATAATCTTGGCCACCATCTGGGCGTCCACTTCGACGGTGAGGCCGGATTCCTTCTTCTTGGAGCCGGGAGCGGGCTTCACGTCGGTGGTGATGGTAAGTTCGCTCATCTTGTGGTCGGCGTCCTTAATCATTTCGCCAAGCTTGATGGGCTGGAACTGTTCCTTTTCCTTGATGGTCTGGGCAACGACCTGCTTGGTAAATTCGGGCACGTCGTTCACAGATTCTACAGTGTATGCCACGGAGCGTTCATCCGTTGCGCCTTCGGGGTCGGTCACCTTGATGGTCAAGGTTTCAGATCCGTTCCAGTGCTTGGAAGGAGGAGTAATGGTCATCACCTGCTTCGGGTCCACATTGACCTTCAGTTCGCGGTTTCCGCTGACGGTCCACTTGAGCTTGTCGGCGGGGTGATCCAGGTCTTCGACGAACTTGCTCAGTTCGACAGGCTTGAAATCCTGCTTTTCCTTGATGGTCTGTTCCGGAATATCCTTCATGACCGGAGGATCGTTGATAGACTTGACAGTGAGCTTCATGGTAGAAGAAGCCTTGCCGCCTTCGGGGTCGGTAGCCGTGAAGGTCAGAGTTTCAGAACCGTTCCAGAGTTCGTTCGGAGTCTTGAAGGAAACTTCGCGAGTCTTGGCGTTGATGTTCACCTTGATGTCCTTGTTGCCTGTCACTTCGAACTTGAGCTTGGACAGGTCGTGGTCGGCATCGCTGACAAATTCGTCGAGAACGATAGAAGAGAGTTCGCTCTTTTCTTCGATGGTCTGGTCAGGAATCTTCTTGAACACGGGCACGTCGTTGATGGACTTCACCGTAAACTTGGCGTCCTTCTTGATAGAAGCGCCTTCGGGGTCAGTACAAATGAACGTGATGGTTGCAGAACCGTTCCAGTACTTGTCCGGAATTTCGACGGAGGCCACGTGGTTTTCGTCGATGTTCACCTGCAGGGTTCCCGTTTCCGGTTCCTTGCCGTCGTGCTTCACATTTGCTTCCCAGGAGAGTTCAGAATTCTTGTGGTCAGCGTCCTTCACGAATTCGTCCAGCTTGATCTTGCCGAAGGTCTTCTTCTCTTCGATGGTCTGGCCTTCGATGTCCTTGACGAACTCGGGCTTGTCATTGACGGAGTTAACCGTAAAGGAAGCTTCGGATTCTGCACATGCCTTTTCGGGGTCGCAGACCTTGAACTTGGCGGTTTCAGAGCCGTTCCAGTACTTGTTGGGAATGGCGATAGTCGCCTGCTTGCCGTTAACCGTTACCTTCAGGTCCTTAGTGCCAGAAACTGTCCACTTCAGTTCCTCGAACTTGTGGTCCAGGTCCTTGACCAAAACGCTCAGGTCAATAGGCTTGAATTCCTGCTTTTCTTCTATAGTCTGTTCGGGAACGTCCTTCACGAACTCCGGAGGATCGTTGATGGACTTTACGGTGTACTTGGCAGAAGTGTTGACGGACGCACCAGCGGGGTCGGTCGCCGTCCAGGTGATGGTCTCGGCACCGTTCCACAATTCGTTGGGAGTAGAAATTGTGGCAGAGCCGGACTTGTCGATCTTCACCTTCAGGTCCTTGTTGCCAGAAGCGGACCACTTGATGGTAGAAACGTCGTTATCCACATCGGTAACGAAGTCGGTCAGGGAAATCTGCTCGAATTCGTTCTTTTCTTCGATGGTCTGGTCGGGAATCTTTTGGAGCACCGGAGCGTCGTTGATGGCCTTCACCGTAAAGGTAGCCGTCTTAGAATCGCTGGCGTATTCGCCGTCGGTAGCCGTGAACTTGATCTTGGCCGCACCGTACCAGTTGGTATCGGGAATCAAGATGGTGGCGATTCGGTTGTTGTCGATCTCCACGTTCAGGTCACCTTCAGCCTGGTCCTTGCCTGCCGGTTGGATGTCCGTTTCCCAAAGAATCTGGTTCTTCGGGTGGTCCGGATCTTCGACGAAATCATCGAGCTTGATCTTGGTGAACTGCTTACCCTCGTCGATGGTCTGGTCAGCAATGGCCTTCACTACAGGCGGGTTGTTTACGGACTCGACGGAGAAGTTCACCGTCTCGGAACCGACCGCTCCTTTGGTGTCGGTTGCCGCGAAAGTAATGTCTTCAGAACCATTCCAGTATTGGTCCGGAACCGCGATTGTGGCTACACGGTCGCCGGAAATAGTCACCTTCAAGCTCTTGTTGCCGGATACGGCCCACTTGATCTGTGCAGGCTTGTCCATGTCGTCGGACACGTACTGGTCAAGTTTAATCGTTGCGAACTTTCCGCCTTCTTGAATAGATTCACCCGGAATCCCGTTCACGGACGGAGCGTTGTTCTCTACAGCTGCCGCATCAGCTCCGGCTTCTTGTGCAATAACCACAGAGGCAAGAATGCCCGCAGAAGCAAACAAAGCTGTAATAGGCCAATTTTTACGTTTCATCGATGTTCTCCCATAATTCCATCTGCAGGATGTTTCCCATGAAAATCCTGCTTTCCAATGTGATAACAGTCACCAAATATAAAGTTTTTTGGGCCTTTTTTTCTCAAAAACCGCTTTTTTTTGCAAAAAAATAGCGTTTTGGGCGTTGCTCAGGGAGTGTAAAATCGTAACTCGTTGAGAATCAACAAGTTAGAGTTTACGCCCCTATAAATCGAATTTCAGCACATGTGTCAATAGGGGGCAAAAAAGGCCAAAAACAATGACAAAAGAGGATTAATTTGCTAAATTCCACCTAAATTTTGGAAAAACCACCATCACAACCGGTAAGGTCTATGAAATTCGTATTTCTTTGCGATGCCAACTATCTGAAGGGCGACTACGCCAATTTCGTCAACAATTTCCCCTCCGGTCACGAACTCCTGACCATCACTTCTGACGATTTGCTGCAGTCCAAGACCATTCTTGAAGGTGCTTTCGCCCTCTTGGCCGAAAAATCCACCTGGCAGAAGAACTTCAGCCTCTTCCGCTATTTTGGGCTCCTCCCCTCCCTCGAGGTTTTGCCCACGGCCTTTGTCGCCCGCGGCCGTCGCAACGAATCCCTGAAGGGCCGTAACGCCAACCGCAATCAGGAAATTTTCTTCAACCCTGCATCTACTTCCGAAGAGCTGCACATCCAGATCGACAAGTTCATTGCCGCTCCCCCCGCAGGCTTTTCTTACCCCAGGGGCACTGCCAAGGCATAGTTCCCCATGCAGAGGAAAGTCCTGGACTACCTGTGCAAACAAGGCGGGCTGGGCTTATTTGCCTTCCCTGGCGACCAGGTAGATTTTGAATCCATTGACAAAGTAGCGCTAGCCCTGAACGCTGGCGCTCCTTTCGTTATTATGGACTTTTCCCACAAGTCCCTTTTTCCGGGTAACCATCTAAGAACATTCTTCAAGAGAAAACTTACTGGCGAAGAAATCGAATTTATCCGTGATTCCAAGGAAGGCTTGGTATTTCGGCTCAGCAAGGAAATGGGACTGGATGCGGAGCTCAACTTCAGGATTTTTTACCGCAACCTGGAAGCGGTTCGTTCTATTGTCCCGTTTATTTTTGCCATCTTGCCCGACGAACTTTCCAATGCGCAATTCAAGCGGATTGCAGAAATCGCAAAGGTGGTCATTATCGCAGGCGATAACCGGGAAGCGGCCTCCGCCTATTTGCAGGACTACTCTTTTTTGCGGAAGCGTTCTTTGGTCTGGCTCGTCAAGGGAATGCCGGACAAGCGTAAGTACAGGGATGCCAACGAGGCAGTCAAGAAATCCTATTCGAACTGTCGCGAAATTCGAAAAATAGACTGGACAAAGAAACCTGAGCGTTTTGCCAAGGCCTTGAAATTGCTGTTCAAGGCAGAGATCCTGAAAAAAAATCCTCTCGATGGGTTCTTCAGGATTTTCAGGAATTTTTTCTTGCTCTTTGTGCTTGCCGTTGTGGCGATCCCCTTCTTGATTCCCTCCACCGTCGACGTGGGCATTTCCCATGTGCGGGAACGGAATTCGGAACGGGATAGGCTTTCCCTTGCTCCGTCATTTGAGTACACCTTTGACGGCAAGGAATCCATGCAGAGGCTCGCTCGCTACGCCATCGGACGATTTATGTCCGTGATTACCGACGAAAAAATGGTCAGGCAGTATGTGCAGGAGACCTTGAAAGAAAACGGCTACCCAGAAGACCTGGGCCTTGCAAACGACAGGAATATTCCCCCAGAAGGAACTGTTGTCAAGTTTTCCAAGCCAGAATACATCGAAAGTTCAGCTTCGGATTCCATTGGCAACGCTTGGAGGTACTGGACATCTATTGTTTCGGACTCTATTGCCTACATTACGGAGTTTTACCACGAAAAACAGACCAAGGAATTCCGGCAGCACAACGGTATCGATTTGGCAAGCCGCCAAGGGGCCCGTATCCTTGCGCCATTTGCCGCCAAAGCCTGGACCAGCAAAGACGAACGAGGCGGCATTATCATCGGGCTTGTTCGGCAAAAAGACGTTATCTTGTTCATGCACTGCGACCAGTTGCTTTATCTTGATGGACAGGACGTGATGCAGGGAGACCCCATCGCTACCGTAGGCGTTACAGGACACACCACCGGACCCCACGCCCACATTGTGACAGGGCTTATCGACCCCAATGGCGACAAGCGAATCGGGAATGTGAAGTACAGAGTTATCGACCCCATGAAGTGGTACTACCGGTTCAAACCGACGCTGTTTTAGGTATTAGGGGTTAGGATCTAGGGATTAGGATTTAGTGATTAGGACCGAAGGTCCATGGGGCGTAGTCCGTTAGTGGTTTGGGCAGCGGGACTCAAGATGTGACAACCTCGCGCTGGAACGACCATGTGACGGGCGTCACAGCAAGAGTTTTCAAAAAGCCCTCACAAAACTTTTATTTTTCTTTTTTGGGTTTTTGTTTGCGATTTATTACAAAATTCCTCTTCTATTTTCCGCTTAAAAAAATATCTTTGTGATGTATTTTTAAGCGGGAAAAAAAGGAGAAATAATGAAAAAAATCTCGTTGGTCGTGTTCATGCTCATTGCAGCCATTCTGATGGGCTGCTCCTCTGTCAAGGCCCCTAAGGCAAGCCTTGCCGACCACGACGAAGACCACAACATTCCCGCTATTGACCAGATGATTATTTCCATGAAAAAGGAATACATCCAGAAGTGCTACATGCCGGTGGCCAAGCGGGAACCTCCTGAGAATGCCTGCCAGACCGAACTGTTCCAGCTTTTGGAACGCCGTTACCACGCCGACTACAGCCAGGACCATGTGGACATGGCCAGCAACGACCTGTTCTTCAAGGATATCGATGCCGAAATCAACAAGATGGTCCGTTCTGACCCCGAAGTCAGGGCAGCACTTCGTAACGGTGCTTTCCAGAGCATCAACGAAATGAAGACCTACTATAAGAGCAAGTACATGTTCAGCCACAATTAGGCTTTACATTTTTTTGTCAAGTACTTAGGTCGCCTTTTGGCGGCCTTTTTTGTATGGTTTTCTGGCTATGGATTTGCCAATGGGTTTGCCATTAAATATATTGTGCTTGCAAAAATTGGTGATAGACCACAAACAAAGGAACACCCATGAGAAACTCGCTCAAGCTCGACGGCCAGGTCAAGACTTACCTCGACGAAAACGAACTCCCCAAGGCATGGTACAACGTACGTGCCGACATGAAGAAGAAGCCTGCACCGCTCCTGAATCCGGGAACAGGCAAGCCCGTAACTTTCGAAGACCTGCAGCCCGTGTTCTGCGACGAACTTATCAAACAGGAACTGGACAACGAAACCCCGTACATTCCTATTCCCGAAGACATCCTCACGTTCTACAAGATGTATCGTCCGTCGCCGCTGGTCCGTGCCTATTTCTTGGAGCAGGCCCTCGGCACTCCGGCCCACATCTACTACAAGTTTGAAGGCAACAATACCAGCGGTAGCCACAAGCTGAACTCCGCTATCGCCCAGGCTTACTACGCCAAGCAGCAGGGCCTTAAGGGCGTGACCACCGAAACAGGTGCTGGCCAGTGGGGCACGGCCCTTTCTATGGCGTCCGCCTTCTTTGGCATCGACTGCCAGGTCTATATGGTGAAGGTCTCCTACGAACAGAAGCCGTTCCGCCGCGAAGTGATGCGCACCTACGGTGCAAGCGTAACGCCGTCCCCGTCCATGACCACCGACATCGGTAAGAAAATCAATGCCGAATTCCCGGGCACCACCGGAAGCCTCGGTTGCGCTATTTCCGAAGCTGTGGAAGCCGCCGTGAAGCAGCCGGGTTACCGTTATGTTCTCGGTTCTGTGCTGAACCAGGTGCTGTTACACCAGTCTGTGATCGGTCTCGAAACCAAGGCCGCCCTCGACAAGCTGGGCGTAAAGGCCGACCTCATCATCGGTTGCGCCGGCGGCGGTTCCAACCTCGGTGGCCTTATCAGCCCGTTCGTCGGCCAGAAGCTCCGTGGCGAAGCCGACTACGATATTCTCGCTGTGGAACCGGCCAGCTGCCCGAGCTTCACTCGCGGTAAATACGCCTACGACTTCTGCGACACCGGTAAGGTTTGCCCGCTGGCCAAGATGTACACGTTGGGTTCCAGTTTCATCCCGTCTGCCAACCACGCCGGAGGACTCCGCTACCATGGCATGAGCAGCATTCTCTCTGAGCTCTACGATCAGGGCCTGATGCGTGCAACGTCCGTGGAACAGACCAAGGTGTTCGAAGCAGCAAAGCTCTTCGCCCAGACCGAAGGTATTCTCCCGGCTCCGGAATCCAGCCACGCCATCCGCGCAACGATTGACGAAGCCCTCAAGTGCAAGGAATCCGGCCAGGCGAAGAACATCGTGTTCGGCCTCACCGGCACGGGTTACTTCGACATGGTGGCCTACCAGAAGTTCAACGACGGCGAAATGAACGACTACATCCCGACCGATGAAGATATCGCCAAGAGCCTCGCACAGCTTCCGAAGGTGTAGCGCCTCCGGCGCAGTTCCTAGTTATTAGTTACTAGAAATTGCACCCGATTTTATCATTGCGAGAGGCGGTAAGCCTCGAAACAATCACTCACCAAACTTAAAAGTCCCGGACATGGCGTCTGGGACTTTTTCTAATCTACTGCGAAACGAAATTACAACGATTCGACGAATTCTTCCATGTTCTTGCGCACAGGGTGTCTGGGTGAAGGGCCGCCCCCATTTTCGGGATCGGCATAGCCGACATCCAAAAGGCAAGCCAGCTTTAAGTTGTTCGGAAAACCAAAAGCCTTTTCAATTTCAGAAGCATTGAAACCCCGGGCCCAGAGGGTCGCAAGGCCGAGGTCGGTGGCCTGCATCATCATGGAGGTGGTGACGATGCTTGCATCCATCACGCCGCTGTTGAAGTTGTCGTTGTACTTTTCGGCGGTATAGCACTTAGGTTCGTCGTAGCAGACCATCAGCACCACGGGAGCATTGTATGCCATGCGGGTAATGCTGCGAATCTTTTCCAGAGCCTCGGGAGACTTGATGACCTTCACGGTCACGGGCTGGGCATTCACGGCCGTCGGGGAAATACGCCCAGCCTCCAGCACCTGGGCGAGTTTTTCGGGTTCTACGGCCTGGGCGGTAAAGGCACGGCAACTGTAGCGATTCTTGGCAAGTTCGATAAAAGACATAGTGACCTCTTTTTGGAGGAAATATAAGTATTTCAAGTTAGACCATATGGAAAAGTTACTAGTTGCTAGTTACTAGTTAATAGGTATTAGAAACCAAAAACAGCTTGGATAGCCTAGTAACTAGTAACTTAGAACTGCGGCTACGCCGCATTAACTATTAATTTCTATCTTTGGAGCCATGAAAAATTTCTACGTTACCACCCCGATTTATTACGTGAATGACGCCCCGCATATTGGGCACTCCTACACCACCGTCCTCGCGGACATCCTCACCCGCTTCCACAAGATTCTC
>CALATK010000033.1 GCA_937891805.1 uncultured Fibrobacter sp.
GGCGGCAACAACTACAAGTTCTACGCCATGTCTACCAGAAACGGCGACATCGCCCGCACGGACTGGACCGACATCAAGTGGGATTTCGAGACCTTCATGGAATACATCAAGACGCTCCCCAATGCCAGGGCCGTCATCTGCGTGAACGCGGGCACGGGAACCTCCAAGGAGGCCGCCGCCTGGGTGCGTTACGCCAACAAGGTCAAGGGCTACAACATCAAGCAGTGGCAAATCGGCAACGAACTGGACGGCGAGTGGGAAGAGTCCGGCCCCATTTCGGCAACGCAGTACGCCGCCCGCTATCTGGAATACGCCCGCGCCATGAAGGCGGTGGATTCCAGCATCATCTTGCACGGCCCGCTGTTCAGCACCCACAAGATGCAGCAGAAGGGTGCGGGCCTTCTGGATGGAAAGTACTGGATGGAAGAGTTCCTGCGGATTGTGGGGGAGGCCGAAAAGAAAGATGGCAAGCGCTACTTGGATGTAGTGGACCTGCATAACTATCCCTACTGGACACCCAACGACCCGAAACCCGCAGACATGCTCAAGTCCATGCTGGATGTGGGACCCAACATGGATACGCTGGACATGTGGATGAAACGCCACCTGGATGGGGAGCGCCGGGTGTTTCTTTCGGAGTTCAGCACCTGCGTGCAGGGCTACAGCCTGCTGATGGATTACCCTCAGGCCACTGCCATGGCCAGCGTCTTTGCCCAGCACGCCATGCGGTTTGGCAACCGCCTGCAGGTGCTTCCCTGGGACGCTTTCGGCAACCTGTTCAAGGGTCCCGACGACACCTGGGGAACCATCAGCATGACGGCGCTCCTCAAGGAAGGCTCCTGGAACCACTGGAAGTCCTTGGAGCCTACGGCAGAATATTACGGCGTCTACATGACCTTCATGGACTTTTTGGAAAGCGGGTTCGCGGTGCTGCCGGTAGAGAGCAACAGCCCCGATGTGGTGGCCTACGCCATCGGCAAGGGGGATTCGGCCCGTGTAATGCTGGTGAACCTCTCCGACATAACGCAACTGGTGCAGATTGACCGGGCAAGTGTTGGCACGGATTCTGCCAATGCGACGCCGACAGTGGGCAAAGGTGATTTGGTCAGGACACAGGTGGAAATTTTTGGCGCAGAACAGTTCAAGTGGAACGGCACGAACCAAAGCGCCTACCCCTACCCGAAAATGGGCCCTAGCGGCCGCCGCATCAATCCGTCCAAATCCAGGGACATAGCCGTACCGCCCTTTGGACTTGCCGTTGTGCAGATTAACCCGAAGGTTGTGGGCCTGGATTCGGCGACGAAGGATTCTGCGGCAGACCCCAAGGTCATTGCCGCTGCCCTCGAAAAGAAGGTCCTGCTGGCAGGCGATACCCTGGACCTGTTCGCCACCGCCGTGCAGCAGTACGGCCAGCTGACAGAAGGCAAACTTGAAATTCCGGAGCTGGGAATCGTCAGGTGGCTCAAGCCCGATGACGGCCTGTGGAACGCCTCCATCGAGAGCTTTCATGTGAAGGTTCCCATGTCTGCAAATGTGAAACTGGGGCCTGCTACGGCGACGCTGAAGATTCGCGGCCTGGGCGGCAAGGCTACGGAATTCAAGATCCCCTTCCGCATTCGCGGTGCTTACCGCACCACTAGCGTCATGCAGAACTTCGACAACGGGCTGGATGCGGTAGATTGGTACCCGGTGGCCAACGGCGATAACGCTACCAGTATCGAGGCCAAGGTCTTTAACGGGGCGCCCCCTCACGGCGGATTCATCCGTCACGACTTTATCATCGAGCAGCCTCCTGCACAGGGCTGGCCCAATTTTGCCGGAGCTTACTACGTAATCCCCGAAGCCGTCAAGAATTCCGTAGGCATTGTGTTTGACTACGCTACCAACCACAACAATCCCGACGGCTATTTCGAGGTGCAAATCGCCAGTGAACAGGTGAAGGACTACGACGAGTTCATGGTCCGCCTGAAAAACACCCGCGGTTCCTGGGTTCGTGACACCCTCATCTGGGAAAACATGGCTCAGGAAGGCTGGGGCAAGACCATCCCGCAGCTGGACCCCAAGCAAATCAAGAATTTCGCTTTCCGGGCCCGCTACAGCGGCAAGGGCTACATCAGCCTGGACAACATCTACCTCTTGCAAGAAGACGGCACCGAAGTTCCCATGCCCAAGGGATTACGCCGCTTGCGGTAAGGGGGAAGGCCTTCCCCTTGCTCCAGACCAAGCCGGGCCAGGTGCCCGCCCCGGACTTGTTCCGGAGCTACCCCTTCTCCTAGGGGCTCCGCCCCTAACACCCCTTCATCGTCATGGCGGCCCACGAGCCGCCATCTGGAACAAACCGAGGCCACATGCGCGGCACACAACAAAATTCCTAATAATGTATATTACCGATATGAAATCTTCCACCATCGCCAAAATACTCATCTTGGCATTGCCTCTGCTCTTTTGCCAATGCGACCGCTTTCCCGACGCAGACTACGATGAAGTCCATGTCGGCATCCACACGGAACATCCACCTATCGCCGATTCTTTAAAAATAACCGTTATTCACGACAAAGACACTGTATTACAACAGATTGGAACAAAGGACCTAAAAACAACACTCGCTGGAAACAGGCTTGAATCCGATTACGTACTCCAAATTGAATTTTTCTGCAATGACCAATGGCTACAGGCAATCCCATACACCATAGATGTCGGTAGCGGAGTTACCGCCATTTATCTGACAAAGCAGCCTGAAGGTTTTTTACTGTTCAACACACCGCCCACAAAAGAATGCAGCGAATTGGCCGATTACAAACTAATCGAAAAGAATAGTTAAAGGTCTCTTATGCGTTTTTTGATTGCCCTTCTACTCCTTCTGCTTTGTTCCTGCGATCTAAATTCAACTCTTTTTGGCGAGTTGTTATGCGGAAGCGGAATTATCGTTCACACATCCGCAGATACGGACTCCCTATATGTTGAAATCGTAGCCGGAGATTCCTTGATCTATTCAACGAAAGACACCAGCGAGTATTTTTCCTGGAGTCAAGACAATCGCGACCTAGAAAATTTCAACTGGACAATAAAAATCACATCTTACAAACAACCAGATTCTACTATTACCGAAACCTACCAATTTTTCATCAAGCGACACAGCAACTCCAAAATTTTCGTAGACTACGGCAACAAAATTTGCAAAGACTGCCCTCCGTTTGTTCAAATACAATACGACAACTTTTGCGACGATTAGAGAGTAAAACCCGCAAACAACCTCGAAAAATGGGCTCGCAACTAGCGATCCAACCGCTAACAAACCCGCACAAATAAAGGTATATTCAGAAAGTAGGACTTATAGGGGCTCTTTATGAGCAACGGTAAAAAATAAGCCGAGAAGAAAATCATTAAATCTGATCATTCTCGGCCTCCTCGGAAATGGCAAGCACATCAATATCGCTCATTTCCATGTAGTGGACAAATTTCTCGCGTACAGCCGTCCGCATGCGCAAGATTTCTTCCGGGTCCTCATTCCGAGAAAAAAAGCACACAAGTAGACGAACAAATTTTGCCTAGAAAACAGCAGAAAGTCTCACTCGAAGCATTCCCGAATAGTCTGAATGATTGCGTCCTGCTGGTCGTGGGTCATCTTGTTGTCGCTGGGGAGGCAGAGCCCGCGGGCAAAGATGTCGGCGCCCACGTCGGTGATGCCGCCCGCAATGTAGGCGTTGGTGCGGGCGCGGCCGTTACCCTGCGCGGTGATAAACGCGTGGCTCATGTACATAGGCTGCATATGCATGGGTTTCCAGATGGGGCGACCCTCGGCGTTCATGGCGGCGATGCGTTCCAGAATCTCCGTGGGGCAGCTCTTGCCCGCCTCGTGGATGTACAGGGCGTCGGTTTCGCCGCGGACCTGCTTGCACATGGCGTCCTTATCGATAATCAGGCAGCTGAGCCAGAAGTTCGGTTCGCTGTTCTGCGCGTCGTAGGGGTTCACCTGCACCGGGAGGCCCTTCAGGCCCTCCTTGTAGCGCATGTAGATTGCCTTTTTCTGGGCGATGTGCTCTTCCAGGTAGGGCATCTGGCCGCGGACCACGCCGGCGATGACGTTGCTCATGCGGTAGTTGTAGCCCACTTCTTCGTGCTGGTACCAGGCGGCCGCCTCGCGGCTCTGGGTGCTCCACTTGCGCACCTTCTCGGCGTCGTCCTTGCTGTCGGTCAGGAACATGCCGCCGCTACTTCCGGTAATAATCTTGTTGCCGTTAAAACTGATGGCGCTGTAGTCGCCAAACTTGCCCGTCTGCACGCCCTTGTAGGTGGCTCCGAAGCTCTCGGCGGCATCTTCGATGAGGAGCGCGTTATGCTTTTTGCAAATCGCGCGGATTTCGTCCACCTTGCCGGGTGTTCCGTACAAGTGAACAAGCACCACCAGCCGCACTTCGGGGTAAATCTCGAAGGCTTTCTCAAGAGCCTCCGGGTCCATGTTCCAGGTATCGTACTCGGTATCAATGAACACGGCCTCGCCGCTCTCGTAGGCGATAGGGTTCACCGTCGCGTCAAAAGTCATATCGCTGCAGAACACCTTGTGTCCGCGCAACGCTCCCTCGCCCACCTTGGGCATGCCGTACAGGGCCTCGCCCGCAAGCTTTGTGCAAAGGTGCAGTGCCGCAGTCCCGGCGGAGAGCGCCACGGCGTACTTGCAACCAATCTTTTCGGCGGCCAAACGTTCAACCTCATTGATGTTTGCACCCACGGTGCTCATCCAGTTGGTCTCGTAAGCTTCTGTAACGTGCTTGATTTCTTCCCCATGCATGGTGGGGCTACTGAGCCAGACTTTACTATCGAAACGAATTGTCATACAGCGGGCATCCTTACCGTCTTGTTGAATTCCTCGGGAGTGGTGAACGTGGGCACAATATGGTGCAAGGCAGAAATGGCGGTCTTGTCGTCATTTTCCTGAGCGGCATTCTTCAATGTCCACAGTTCATTGATAAAGGTATCGGCATCAATCTCAATCTGCTTTCCGATATAGATGAGCTTGTTCTTGGTCTTCTGCAGGCCCTCTTCGTTCATCAGCAATTCTTCGAGCAGTTTTTCACCTGGACGAAGTCCCGTGAACTTGATTTCTACATCCTTGTAAGGCACCTTGCCATACATACGGATGAGGTTTTCTGCCAAGGTCACTATCTTTACGGGCTGCCCCATGTCCAGAACAAAAATTTCGCCACCGTGGGCAAAGCTCGCCGCCTCAAGCACCAAATTCACCGCCTCCGGAATAGTCATAAAGTAGCGTATAATGTTTGGGTGTGTCACCGTTACGGGCTTGCCCTGCTCAATCTGGCGCTTGAACAGGGGAATCACGGAGCCGTTGCTCCCCAGCACGTTTCCAAAGCGGGTGGTCACGAATTCAGTCTTGCAGTCCTTTTGTTGTGCAAAGAACTGGACAATCATTTCGCAACAACGCTTGGACGCCCCCATCACGTTGGTAGGGTTCACCGCCTTGTCGGTGCTAATCATCACGAACTTTTTCACGTTGTGCAGCAAGGAAAGGGTAGCCATGTTGAAAGTGCCAACCACGTTATTCTTGATGGCTTCCATGGGGTTATTTTCCATCAGGGGCACGTGCTTGTGGGCCGCCGCGTGGAACACCACCTGGGGCTCATATTTCTTGAAAATCTGGTTCATGCGGAAATAGTCCCGCACGCTGGCAATCAGCGTCACCAAGTTCAGACGGTCGCCATACTCCATCACCAGTTCCTGCTGGATTTCGTAGGCATTGTTCTCGTAGATATCCACGATAATCACCTGCTTGGGCTTATACTTTGCAATCTGGCGCACCAGTTCGCTACCGATACTGCCACCACCGCCGGTAACCATGCAGACTTTACCCTCAATAAACTCGCGAATTTCAGAATTGTTGAACTTGATGGGCTCGCGGCCAAGCAAGTCCTCCACCTTGATATCGCGGATTTGGCTTACAAAACTAGTAGCACCCGTGCCCACGGCAGAGGTATCCAAAAGGCTCCCGATAAAGGGCAACACCTTCACGGGGAGACCCGTCTTTCCGCAGATATCCAAAATGACCTGCCTGTCCTCTGGCGGGCAACTGGGAATGGCGAATATAATCTGCTCAATCCGCATTTCCCTGGCCACCTTCGGTATGTCGCTGGTGGAACCCGCCACCAGCACACCGTTGAAGGGCTTGCCTATCTTGTAGCGGTCGTCGTCTATCAGGCACACGGGATTGATATTCTTTGCAGACCCCGTATTTTCTCCATGGCTTGCATCATTCTGGTTGTTGCGAATTTCATTCAACAACAGCATAGCCGCATTTCCGGCACCGATAATCATGGTGCGCTTACGTTCGGCCTCGTGCATTCCCGTAGAAACCAAAGACACAAAGGTCCTACGGAACAGGTAACGGAACAGGGAGACGCCCACTACGGCAACAACAGCATGGAGCAAGGCAAATTCCCAAAACAAATCCTTATGAAATAGGTACACCAGGCCATATGCCACGGCAATTCCCACGACAATTCCCTTGACGCAGCTCAGGTAATCCTGCTTGCTAAAATAACGCCAGAGCTTGTTGTAGGCACCAAAAAACAGCAGGCTTCCAAAGCAGCAAATAATGCTTACGACAATAATGAGAAACAGGTCAGGCCGACCGATACGCTGGGCAAAGAGGGGCAAGGGGTAGTTGGCGATCAAAGCCGACACCGCCACCACGAAGGCATCGGCCAGGGCCAGCACCCGCTTTCGCAAGCGGAAACTGTTCATCAGCGCCTTGAAATGCACGCTTTTCTCTATTTTCTCTTTGATACCTGTCATAAACTACCACATGAAAGAAATCCTGACATCCGTGGCGCGGGTGTCACCCAAGGTCAACTCTCCCGAAAAACCAACAAACCGTCCGTTGTACCCGAGGGCAGGAGCCACGGTATAAACAAGAGGCGCCCCGTGGGTAAAACGCTTGCGCACCGTCTTGTAGGGGTCTTCGATGTTACTGCCAGCATCAGTACCCTTCCACAGCCATTTCTGGTGCACGCCTGCAAAAAGCTGTCCAA
Source organism: uncultured Fibrobacter sp. (assembly GCA_937891805.1). GTDB lineage: Bacteria > Fibrobacterota > Fibrobacteria > Fibrobacterales > Fibrobacteraceae > Fibrobacter. The sequence continues at coordinate 7,044 of CALATK010000033.1, forward strand.
GGGACCCAAGGCCCGCCTGGGCATAAACCGTCCAGTCCACCGACAAGCTGTTGGGGCCGTTGGGGTTCCCGAGAGGAGCCCCAAGGTTCGCAAGCTGCGCATGGGCGGTATCGTAATGGCAATAGGTGTAGGGCTCCACACGGGCGATTTCGGCAATGGTACCCGCACTGAGTCGCTTTTGCCCCACGTAAAAGTCGTGGCCCGCCTGCAGGCCCAGCATGCCTGCCCAGCGGTTGTTGCTGTACTTGTTCTCGTAAACCGCATTAGGGGATTCCAAGTCGTCCAAGAAGAATTCCCCGTAAAGGCGGACTGCGCTGAACAGGCGGTAGTTCATGTCCAGGGCCAGGGCCCCGTTGTTTACCCGCTCGGTATAATTGCCCTTTTCAATAAAAAGCGGAGCGATGGGCACGAACAGCCAGGGTTTGTTCTCGTTGTAGAGCACCTGGATTTCACTCATGCCGATAGTCAAGTTTCCCAGGGCCAGTTCATAGCGGTGGGCATACAAGTTCCGGTCGTTCAGGTTGTTCCTGCTGTAACTCCAGCTGTCCACCCGAAGGTCTGCATACACGCTGAACACCCGCAGGGGGCCAAAGGTCAGGTCCAGGGAGAGCATGTTGTAGGGCAAGGCAAACTGGTTCAAGGAAAGGTTGTTGTAGTATCCCGGCCCCCAGTGGAGTACGTCACGGGCCAGCTGCAGCCTTGCCCAAGCGTAGTTCAGGGCCATGTGGGCCCTGTAGCGGGAATAGCTCACGTAATCGGCTCCGGCATTGCCTTCCTTGGTCTGCACGTCAAAGACCTCGCCGTCAAAACTCTTGGGCTTCTTGGCGGAATGTTCACCAGCATACATACGGGCATCCAAGTCAAAGTCCAGGGAGTCAGCATAGCCCCGCAGGTAAATGCCCCCGTCAAAGGAGGGCCACAGGGTGTCGCCCAGAGATTCGCTGCCACGGTACTCCGCCCCGAACACAGGAGACGCCGCCACCCCAAAGCTGTGGTTCTTGCCAAAGAACTCCCCGGTGGTATCGGCCATGAACATCATGGCACCGGACTCCGTGCGGGTAAAGTTCCGGATAAATCCGTAATCACGCCTGGGGTAGGTAAAGAACTGACGGTCCTCCCCCACGGTCTGCCTGTGGTACTCCATGAGCATGGGAGAACGTTCCAGGCCCTGCAAATTTCGGGTACGTTCGGAACCCACCACAGGGGCAGCCCCTGCAGTTCCGAAGATAACCCAAAAAACTCCCCAGAAGAGCAATATCCGGAGTTTCATTTGCATTTGACAGAAATATAGAATTCTCTATTAAACAAACTTTCTTTTTCGATACAGCCTGGTAAAAAAAGAGTTACTTTGGCTTAAACCAAAGCAAAAACGTCTCAAAAAGTTGACCCTGGTCACCCTAAATTCTTTTTTACAAGCCAATTTGGCCACATTATTATATTTTTGGAACCGGGTGATGGGTATAAGAGAGGTAACATGAAATTTCCGTTCTTTAAATCCCTTTTGATGGCAGGAGCTCTCCTGTTGGCTTGGAATTGTAGTGACGACACTACCCTGCCAATGAGTGCTCTTTCCGGAATGTCCGAAAATGTCCACGTTATTGATATCGGACCCAATGAAAACCTTTACGTTGCTGAAGACGGAACGGTCTACGATTCCCAGTGGAATGTCTTTGGTACATATACCGAAGGCAATATCGTCACAAACGAAGGGGAAACTTTCCTGACCGGTGTTGATTTGAATGAACGCCCCCAGGCAAAAATCATTGAAACCAACGGCGGCACCAAGATGGTGGAATTCGATGACGGCTCCGTCACGGATATCCAGGGCAACAACATCGGCACAGTCGATGAAGGCGGTAATGTTGTTGGCGACAATGGCGAAATCATCGCTGAAAATCCCGATGCACCCGCTGTAGCATCTTCTGCAAGCGGAACCAACCCGACATCTGCGGGAACTAATCCTGGCACCAATCCGGGCGGAAACAGTGCTGCCAGCACCAGTTCCAACTCCAGTGGCACCCACAATACCCACACGCAATTTCTTCATCTCTAAACTTCCTTTCAAAAAATATGTTTCATTGTATCATCTTTTGATATATATGTCAATGCCGCACCCTCCCTAAATTACAAGGAAAAATGCGGCATTTTTTGATTATTTTTGCTTGACAGTCAAATTTACGGGCAAAATACCTGCCTGCTCATACACAATGGTGGT
>CALATK010000034.1 GCA_937891805.1 uncultured Fibrobacter sp.
GAAGTGACGGCAGCAGAAAAGGCTGCTCCTGCCGACACCAGCAAAAAAGCAGAACCTACCGTCTATGACGTCTGCATGGATTCCCTGAACGCCCTCGAGGCGAAAATCCCTGCAAATGCCTGGAATACAAAGCTTACCCTGCTGGAAGCCAAGGCAAAGGCGTCTGACATCCAGAACGAACTGAAGAAGAATCCCAAGGCAAATGTGAAGGCCATGGGGGACAACTGCCTTCTGTATGCCGAAATCATCAAGACCGAGATCGAGGTCCAGGAACGCCGTACCCACATTTCGGAAAACTGGGAAAAGCGTAACGCCACCAACCGTTCTATCGAAACCATCCAGGAACAGATTGCCAACGCCCGCAGTGGCAAGGTCTCTAACCTGGCTGCTGATCTAGAAGCCGAAAAGCAGAGGCTTGCCCAGACCAAGGACGCCATGAAGGAACAGGAGGCAAAACTCCAGGCCGAAATGCAGCAGAACCGCGACAAGTTCCTGGCAGAAGCTGCCGAACGCGAGGCCGCCCTGAAGGCAGCAAGTGAACGTGAAGCCGACCTGCAGAAACAGCTGGAAGCAGAACGCCTGGCCCTGGAAGCCGAAAAGAAGGCCCTCGCCGAAGAACGGGCCAAGGCCGAAGCCCGCCAGAAGGAGGCTATGAACAAGCTGAATGAACTCCAGTCCAAGCTGATTCAGGTCTCCCAAGATGCCCGCGGCATTATCCTTTCTATGTCCGACATCTTGTTTGATGTGGACAAGGCTACCCTGAAACAGGACTTGAAGACCAGTCTTGCCAAGGTGGCGGGAATCCTTACCGTTTACCAGCAGTTCAACGTGTCCATCGAAGGCAACACCGACAACACTGGCTCAGCCGAACACAACATGAAGCTTTCCCAGCAGCGCGCCGACAACGTGATGAACTTCCTTGTAGAACAGGGAATCGACGCCAGCCGCCTGACCGCCAAGGGCCTCGGCATGACCATGCCCATTGCCGACAATTCCACCAAGGAAGGCCGCCAGAAGAACCGTCGTGTGGACTTGGTGATCCAGGACAAGGTGCTGCAGGAATCCGCCGAACCCGAAAAAGCTCCGGAACAGAAGTAACATGTCCAAGACCGTATCCGCCATGGAAGCAAGGCAGAACTTCGGTTCGCTCCTGAACCAGGTGGCCTTGCAGAAAGAGGAAGTCGTTATCGAGCGGGCTGGGAAACCCCTGGCTAAGCTCGTGGACGTGGAATCCGGAGTGTCCGGGAAACTGGATTTTAGGGATATCAGTAAACTGCCCAACGCCATCTGGGAAAAGTGATTCCGTTCAAGTCTCCAGAATTAAGTGACAGGGAGGCCGCGGCAAAAGCCGTGGCCGCCTCCGGCTATATCGGGAGTGATGCAAGTTTTGCAAACGTCTATCTGCTTCGCAAAAAATACGGCACGCAGGTCGCTCTGCAAGACGGATTTCTTTTCCGCTACTACAACGGGCAGGGGAGCCGCCGGGGCTATGCGTTTCCGCTAGGGGTGGGCGATGTGTTGGCGGCGCTCAAGTGGATTACAGATAACGCTCGGGCAATGGGCCGCCCGCTGGAATTCTGCCTTGTGGACGAGCCCCGGGCACAGATTTTGCGGGAATATTTCAATGCGAATTGCGTCGTCGAAACGGATGGATTTTCTGGCAAGGAAAGCGCCGAGCCTGTTCTCCATTTTGAAAATAACCGTGGCGACAGCGATTACATTTACTCCGCAGAAGGTCTCGCGACGCTCGCGGGTAACCAGTACCGCAAAAAGCGCAATCATATCTCGCGATTCAACCGCACTTATGCAAACAATGAACTGCGTGAAATCACGGCCGAAAATGCCGGCGTCGCGCTGGAAATCGAAAAGTCATGGCTTAAGTCTGTCGCCGGAGATTCCGCCTGTGAACCTACCTGCGAATGCGAAGAGGCTGCCCGTGCCGAATGTTCCGAAGACGAAAAGTCCCGCATGGCGGAATACTGCGCCATCGTGGAAGCGCTGGAAAACTTCGACGCTCTCCAGATGCGGGGCGCAGTCCTGTACGTAGAAGGCAAAGCTGTCGGCATGACGATGGCTTCCGAGATTGCTCCCGGCGCATGGGACATCCATTTCGAGAAAGTCATCGGAGAATACGCGGACAATGGCGGGTATGCCGTCATCAACAAGATGTTTGCCGAACGCCTGGTGGCCGCCGGTGCAAAATTCATCAACCGCGAAGAAGACATCGGCCTCGAAGGCCTCCGCAAGGCAAATCTCTCGTACTACCCGCAAACGATTCTCGATAAAA
>CALATK010000035.1 GCA_937891805.1 uncultured Fibrobacter sp.
TGCCGATGGGCATGTTCGGGTTCACCAGCGAGACGAGGCTGGTGTTCTCGTTGATTTCTGCGAGGAGCTTCTCGATGTCGAAGGTGTAGTCCTTCTCGTAGTGGACGAACTTGGTGTTCATTCCCTGCATGTCGGCGTAGACCTTGTACATGCCGAACGTCGGGGTGACGCAGACGAGGTCCTTGCCGGGTTCGCCGAACACCTTGATGACGTAGCCCATCGCGACGACGCTTCCGTCGGTGAGCGCGATGTTTTCTGCTGTGAGACCGATGACCTTCGCGTATTCTTCGGTGAGCTTAGATTCTTCGGGGTAGATGGAAAGGTATTCCGGTGTCACTTTCGCCATCGCCTTGTCGAAAAGCCATTGCGGAATGCCGTCTGGGTTTTCGTTCTGGTCGAGACGGACGTATTTGCCACGCCCTTCGGGCTGGTTTGTGCGGAAGAAAGTCTTGATGATAGGATTTACGTAGTACATATTGTTTAAATAATTAAAATAATCTATTTAAGGTGACAAAAAAGAACATCCGTAAGGTGGTCTATTTTTTCTTTGTACCATTTCATTCCCTTTTGTTTTAGATTCCTGTTTTTATGATTTATTTTTGCCATCGGGATCTCTAAAACAACATCTTTTTTAGATATGGAAAAAGCTTTATAAAAATAATTGTATAGAAATTCTTCTTCTCGGCAAGAACTAATAATCATATTATAGGGACCGTTGGTATCCGCATAATTCTTAAAAGCGTCAATAATTTTAGGTGTGTCTGATGCAGAATTTACAAGAATTCGATGAACATTCCCGTTTTCAAAATTTTTTTCTAAAATAGCTTTAAAATCGCAATTACTGCCGTTAGCTGGAATTGTTCCTATACAACTATACCCATATACAGAAACTAATTTATTTGCTATTCGTATTATGGCAGATGTCTTTCCAACATTTGAGGATCCTTCAAAAAGTAAATATTTCATATATTCCTCGTGAAGCTAGCAAAATGTCAGCATTTTTCTTCCACAATTTTCAGCACAGTCGCAAAATCACGCATCTGTTCCATTTCTTCGGGTTCCAAAGAAATGTTGAACGCACCTTCAATAGCAACAATCAGATTCAAATGATGGATGGAATCCCAGGCTTCACAATTCTCCTGCGAAACCGACGTATCAATGTCCCGCGTTTCTAGGACATCCTTGAAAATTTGCAGCAACTGTTCGGACTTACTCATACATTCCCCTTTTTCAAGCAATATACATAACTTTTTTTCTGTTCATCCTTGTTTATTACTGAAAATCCCACAGACTCGTAGAAATTTTCCACCAATTGATTCTTGGAGGTCTTGTTGTAGGCCGCAGTTACATTCTCCAGAGATTCCTCTTTCAGACTTAAAAGGATTTGTTCCATAAATGTGTTTTCAATTTTGCGGCCCAAAATTCTGCAGCTCAAGAACAGATTGTCTATATGAGCATCATTGCCAACCAAAGATACAACAGCGGCTCCGGTAAGTCCGCTATCGCCGAATTTATCCTTCACCGAAAGCGAGAAAACCTTTCCGTTGCGCTTGATAATTTCCTTGAGTTCCAAGTCCGTATAGCGTTTGCCGGTCAAATTGAACTGGTTTGTTTTCTGCGACATCTGAGCGATGCGGGGCAAGTCCGCCGGGTCGTTCAGGCGAATGGTCGTTTCGATTTGCAGGCTCTTGATAAAGTCGTCGATATTTGTGAACTGTTGCTGCAATTGACGGCGTTCCGCATTCTGCTTGTACTGTTCCGTTTTGCGAAGGTCTTCTGCCGACGCCTGGTATATGTTAAAATACTGTTCCTGCAAATTCCTAAAAAATACCGGCAACAGATACGGGGCCGACGGAAAATCCGGAACAGTTACTTCGGGCAGCATGCTCTTTACCAGTTCACGTTCAGCAGGTTGGTCGTCAAGGAACACAATGCTGTCTAAGCCAATGTTCAGTTCCTTCGCAAGTTCCGCTATGTTGCCAGCCTTGTCATTCCAGTTTATGCGCCAGGCAGCAATATGTTCTTTCTTTAGAACCTGGTCACGGCTATTGTCAACAAATTCCCACACATCTTTTTCGTTATTCTTGCTACATACCGCAAGGATTATTCCGCGTTTTTGCAATTCCAGAATTTGCTGTTGAAAAAGCAAAAAAGCCTTGCCGGGGTAGTCTCCGCCAATCTTCAGGTGCTCTGGTCCGTCTTCACCGAGAATTCCGCCCCACAAAGTGTTGTCCAAGTCAAGGACCAAGCACTTTTTTACAGGCTTTGAGAAAGACGATTTCTTTAACTCAAACCATTTCCTGAATGCAATGGCTAATTTCGGATTTATCGCCGCTTGCGAAAGGAAGTAAAACTTCCAATCGATCAAATCTGCAGTGGCATAACGACCGCAAAAATCAGAAAAATCAACAACCCGCACATTCGAATTTTTTTTAGCAAATTCAAGGACAAAGGAATTAAAGCCGTCAATTGCCGATTCCACCGAGAAATCCATTGATTCCGCCTTAAAATCAAAAAGGCGATAAAGGGTAAAAACAATCAACTGACTCGTTGCAGGAATTTGCGAATGAACGAATTTCAGTCGTTCCGCATAACTAGAAATCTCGGTTGCTACAGATTGCGTATCGGCATGAAACGGGACCGTATAGAACCATACAAAGGAATCGGCATCGCCGGAATAAACAATTTCATCATACCCCGAAAAGGAGTACCCAGCATTACCAAACAGCAATTCTGCCGTAGAATTTCTAAACACATGCGTCATGTCAATACTCCACCAGTTCCGAAATTTTTGTTCTTGACAAGTTCAGCCATGCCGTGCCCCAAGAAAGCCCAGAGCCAAAGCCAGAAAACAGGACCGACTCGCGCTGCGGATATTTCGCACAATCGTACAATTCCGAGACAATTGTAAGAGGAACAGACGCTGAACTTGTATTTCCGAAACGACGCAAAGAATACGGCGTTTTTTCAGAAGGGAGCTTGAGGTGCTTGCTGAAAAAATCCGTCATGAACTTATTCGCCTGGTGATAAATCAGTAAATCGATATCTTCTACGGTCTTGCCAATATGCTTCAGCAGATTACGAATGTCAGAGGGAACTGCTCGGATGCCGAAGTTGAATACTTCCATGCCATCCATCTGCAAGGTTTCTTCCTTGCCGCAACTGAGGTTTCGATAGCCCCCGTATGTCATTTTAAGCACGTCGGCTTTGCTGCCATCAGAATTTAAAGAAAAAGCAGATGCACCGAAGTCACCTTGTTCAACCAAGGTAGCCGTTCCGGCATCGCCAAACAAAGGCACCATCCCCTTGTCATTCTGGGATATGGTTTTTGACATGGTCTCACCAGTAAGGAGCAGCACCTTGCGCACACCAGGATTTGCTGCAAAAGCAAATGAGGTTGCTAGTCCATATACATAACCCGAGCACGCCAAGTTCACGTCAAAAGAAAGCACTCCCGTCGAAAGTCCAAGCCGCGATGCCAAATGCGGGGCGGTCGCAGGCTGACGGTAATCAGGAGTTTGGCTTAAAAAGATAAGTGCATCGATTTCTTTCGGATTAACCTGATTGTCTTCAAACAGCTTCAAAGCGGCCTTGTAGCACAAATCCGAAGCACAGACATCCGGTTCGGCATATCGTTTTTCTTCTATACCGACAAATTCAATAACCTTCTGCAATTCCTCTGTATTCAGGAATCCGGCAAGGTCCCTGTTTTTCATCACCTTCGGGGGAACGCACGCGGCGATAGCAGAAATACCGATATCTTTATAATCCAGAATCGCCATAAACTAGCCGTTCTTTTCCTTGTTCCGTTTTACCGCATCAAACAAATCCTGAATAGTTACAGCATCCCGAATTTCTTCGCTAGGCACAGTAACGCCGTAATTCTCTTCCATCATGGCAATTTCCATCAAGGCGGTCATGGACGACCATCCGCTCAATTCATGGAAACGGGTCTCGGGAGAAAAATTCGTCTCGTTCGGATTCATAAACTGGTCGGCAAACTGCGATACAAATTCCGTAATATCCATAGAACACCTTATTTCAAAAGCTTCGCAAAACGATTACGCTGCTTTAGGTAATCTTCCTTAGTCAAAATATATATCATCTTGCCCGTATCGGGGCTTGAAGCATCTTTCTTGTACCCAAGAATCAGGTTGAAATCAATCGCGCGCTGGTTATCGCTCATAATGTGAGCAATCATTTTTTCAAGATGTAGTTCATCAAAGCAAAAATCGTTCAATGCAAAAATCACGCGGAATGGGATGTCAGAATTCAGGAACGAATCATCATAGATAAAAATTCCGCCTTCACCCGTTTTGGCACCATAATCAATATCCTTGACATTGGTCAAGCCGATTTCTTTACCCTTGTATTCTATGATGAAATAGTAATTCTGGTCGTTGTCGATTTTTGCAAACCACTTGGCCTGCATTTCTGGAGTGATATAGTCCCTAAACTCCATATACTGCGAAATTTTAGGTTCATTACGCCAATTGCGGACAAGTTCTATTTTGTCCTTTGTAAGCCGTTTAAGTGTAATGCCGTATTTTTCGAAAGTCATTCGTGTTGTTTTATATGTATACAATAATTACCAAAATGTTTCCAAGTTGTGTCTGAAAAAAAAACATAAAATACCACAAGAATCTGTGTTGCTGGGTCAATACCCCACTCCTGAAAGGTAGCGTTTCAGCAAAAAAGCGCAGAAATATGGAAAAGTATATATATTATTCTGGAAGCCGATATTCCCAGCCGTAAACTTGATTCCTGTCGTTATATCCGGGTAGGCTTCGCTCTTGACCAGTGTCGATAGAGATTTCGCGGTCCCGGCCTTCGCCTTGACTTCCACCGGCACAAGTGACTTTTTCGTACGTACAAAAAAATCCTGTTCCAGCGTAGAATTCTCTTTTTTGTAGTAAAACAGTTCGTACCCCTGCTTACTCAAAATTTCGGCAACGATGTTTTCGTACAGGGCCCCCTTGACGATCAGGGACTTCCTATCGGCGTCTTTTTTCCATTCCTGCAGGAAAGCGTCCAGTTTGCGTTTGAGGTACATGCCCTAAACATACATTTTTCTATAAAAAAGAGCAAATTTTTGCGAAAAACTACTAAAAAATGAGCGATTTTTTAGACTTTTGGCTAAAATGTTGGGGAAGCGTAGGGCGGCTTTTGCAAATTTAGCTGATAGAGCGTAAAATATGTTGGTTTTCGCATTATCCGCAGGAACCTTCTGGGGACAATTTTACGGGATCTCACTAAGATTAGTCTCTTCTTACCCCATTTTTCGAAACTTTTTCCCCTTCAGCAACTACTGCTGTAATTGAATTTTCTGAATTTTCGTTATTTATAATAGTTTCATTTCTTATTATATAG
>CALATK010000036.1 GCA_937891805.1 uncultured Fibrobacter sp.
CTTGACCTAGTTTCCCTGATGTTCATGCGGAGCTTCTCAACCAAGCCGCTCCATTTCTTTGGTTTGATTGGACTCTTGTTTATGCTGGTGGGCTTGGGCATTTGTGGCTACTTTGGCTATGAATGGCTCCAGACGGGAGCGCTCCATGTGCGTCCGCTTCTACTTGCTGGCGGTTTTGCCCTGGTCATGAGCGTTCAGTTTTTCTCCTTGGGACTCCTTGGAGAGATGGTAAACGGCCACCGCAAGCAGACATTCCCCATAGCCGATACTCTTGGCGAAGATTGATTTTGTAGATTGATAGAGAACGTAGAGGAAATATATGTCTTATCCGAAAAGCCTGGTCATTATACCCACCTATAACGAAAAGGAAAACATCCTTCTCATTATGCCGGCAATCCTGGAACAGGACCCCTGCCTGGAAATTTTGGTGGTGGACGACGGGAGCCCTGACGGTACGGGTGACCTGGTGCAGGCGGAATCGGAAAAGAATCCGCGGATCCATTTGATTCGCCGCAAGGGTAAGATGGGCCTCGGTTCTGCATACGTGATAGGCTTTAAGTGGGCTCTGGAGCGGGACTATGAGCGCGTCTTTGAGATGGATGCGGACTTTAGTCATTCCCCTGCGGACTTGACCCGTTTTTTGGAAACGGCAGAAAATGCCGACCTGGTGCTGGGTAGCCGCTATCAGGATCGCCGTATCAGCGTAGTGAACTGGGATTTGCGCCGCTTGATTTTGAGCTATGGCGCCAATGTTTATACCAGACTTGTGACCAGGCTTCCGGTAAGTGACGCTACCGGCGGATTCAAGTGTTTCCGTCGCGAGGCCCTGCAGGCACTGAACCTTGACAAGATGAAGAGTGATGGCTATTGCTTCCAGATAGAGACTACCTTCAAGATCTGGAAGAAGGGCCTCCGGGTTAAGGAAATCCCCATCGTGTTTACGGACCGCACCCGCGGAACATCCAAGATGAGTGGCGGTATCATTTCCGAGGCGTTTTTCCTCGTTTTAAAACTAAGGCTCGGACTCGCCTAATGAGTCTTGAGTACCGCGTTATGAGCTGTGTGCTTTTTTGAATGTAGCTTCTTGAAATTCGCAGTACTCACAACTGAAAACTGATAACTGATAACTATCTCATGCCCTCCTGTTCCATTATCATCGTTGCCTATAATTCCTGCGACTTTTTGCCGGCATGTTTGAAGTCGGTGCGTGATGCGTGTGAAGGAGTGGAATCGCAGATTATTGTTTTGGACAATGGGTCCTCGGAGCCCATTCTTCCCGAAATCAAAAAATTTTTTCCGGAAGTCCTTTGGATTGATTCCAAGGAAAACTTGGGCTTTGGAAAGGGCTGTAATCTTGCTGAAAAACAGGCGACCAAACCGTACCTGTTTTTTATCAATCCTGACACGATTATCTCGAAGAACGCCTTTCACGAAATGCTTCAGTTTATGGAAGAGCATCCTGATGCAGGTACTGTCGGCTGCCGCATTCTGAACGAGGATGGCTCGCTCCAGTGGGCTTGCCGCCGTTCGTTCCCGACGATTGTCTCCGCTGTTTCCAAGACGATTGGCCTAGCCGCCCTCTTCCCGAAGAACAAAACTCTTGCAAGCTACAACATGACGTACGCTGACCCGGACGAAATGACCGAGGTCGATGCCATCAGTGGTTCGTTCTTCTGCATGCGCCGCGACCTGTACGAAAAGCTGGGTGGTTTCGACGAAGACTTTTTCATGTACGGTGAGGATTTGGACCTGTGCTTCAGGGCGAAGGTTGCCGGCTGCAAGAACTACTACACGCCTTCGACGAATATTCTGCATTTCAAGGGCCAGAGTTGCCGTACCCGCCGCTGGGATTCCTACCTGGACTTCTACAAGGCGATGCTTATCTTTGTTAAAAAGCACAAGGACCTTTACTTTGTCCCGAATTTTCTCGTGTCGTTCGGTATCATGTTCGCTGCATTCGTGGGCATGTTTTCCCGTCTGATTCCCAAGTTCTGGAAGATGTTCCTCGATTTGGGCGTAATTGCTGTATGGACTCTTGTATTTTTGCCCGGTTTGGGAAACGACGGATGCATTTTTACATCCATTAAGGAATCCATAGGGGTAATAACTACGTTTGAAGACTGGTGGCTTGTCGGCTTGGTCGCCATTGTTAATATGGTCTTTCTTATTTTCCGTGGGGAATACACAGAATCCAGCCTCAAGGGCGAAAAGTTCTTACGGTACCTTGTGCCACTGAATCTTCTTGCTGTTGGGGGGTATGAGGTATTCCGTTACTTTACCCAATTTTCTTATAACCCAGGAGACAGGTCTACAATCTATCCCAGTATTGGGTGGTGCGTTTATGTCGTCTGTTCCAGCCTCTTTATCCCGCTTGCACTCCTTGCTTGGCGCCGCATCGCATTTTGGACAAATTATTTCTACCGTATTTTTGCGAAAAAGCGCCACCGCTCCATTCTGCTCGGCGGTCGCGAGGATTCCCTGAACAACTGGTTCGACAGCTACAACGTGATTCCCGGCATCGAGATTCTCGGTTGCGTGAGCGGGGAGCCCGAAAAGCTATCCGAAGAGAACCGCAAGCACCTGCTCGGGCCCCTTTCGGACATGGAAAGCATCTGCAACCGCACGGGTTGTCGCGAACTCTTGGTAGTGTCCAATTTCTCGGGTTACCGCGAGGATTTTGACATCAATTGGCTCGACAAGCTCGGCTTGAGGGTCTATTTGCTTATCGGAAACGGCAAAAACGGCAATTTTGCCTTAATAAACCTTAAATATTTGCAATAATTACAGTTTCTTTTTTTCGTTTTTGCCAAAATAGAGTTATTTTTACTCTTGTGTAAGTTGTTGATTTTTAAGGTGTTATGTTCGATCAGTCCCTTTTAGATATTCTATGTTGCCCCGAAACTAGGGGTAAACTCAAAATGGCGGATGAAAGTACCCTTTCTACGCTGAATAGTGCCATTGCTGCCGGTACGATAAGGAACATTGGTGGTGAGAAAGTGGCCGAAATTTTGGATGAGGCCCTGGTCACAATGGACGGGAAACGGGTATACCCCGTCCGTGAAGGAATCCCTGTTCTGTTGGCTGACGAAGCGATTTTGCTCTCATTGGAGGAAAAATGACGGTAACGCTGGAATCTTTGAGAAAGTCCATCGGTAAGAAGAAGGTGAACACCCAGGCCTTTGCCTGGCTTGCCGATTTTGAGAGGCAGTCTGGTGATCTAGAAACCTCCTTGGAGCGCATCGATGGTGGACTTACCCTATATCCGGGGGATTTGGCTGCACGTCTTGTCCGCACTAAAATTCTTTTTGAAAAAGAGGATTACGAAGGTTGTATTGAAGAATGTGCCAAGGTCCTCAAGATGGACCCCTTCTGCTTGTCTGCTCAGAAACGTATGGGCGATGCCTACGATAAACTGGAGAAGGTCAGCGAGCGTAACCAGTGTTACCGCAAGGTTCACGACATGGACCCCTTGGATCAGTTCTGGAAAGACGAGTACGATGTCGTAGCTGCTGCGACCGCCGCAGCAGCAGGCGCAGAATTGGGCGAGATGGACCTGTCTATGCCCGGACTGGAAACGGTGGATGCCGGTTCGTCTACGGAATTCTCTATGGGAGACGATGCTCCATTCTTGGAAAAATCCCCGGAAGATGCTGGAGTGCCTGAAGAAAAGGGTCCCAAGTTTGGTAGTGGATTCGAATTCGTGAACCAGGAGCCGGCGGAGGAGACATCGGGTTCTGTAGATGCGTCTGCTCCGGAAACAACGGCTTTTGAATCCCTGGCAGCAGAAGCCGGCAATGCAGATGATCCCTTTGCCGCTCTGTCCGCCTTGATTCCCGACTCCGATGCCGGTGACGAGGCCGCCATGGATAGCCTGCAGGCGTCCCTGGATTCCGCTATGGAATCCATCAACGCCGATGAACCGTCGGCTCCGGAGGTGTTCCCTGCCGACGACGACATTTCTGGTGGCGACGTGAATTCTGCCATGTCCAACTTTTTTGGAGTGGATGACGACCTGGAACCCGAAGAACCGGCTGCTCCTGTGTCTCCGTTCTCCAATCTGAACCTTTCGGCGGGTATCGACGACGAACCTGCGGCAGCGGAAAACGCAAATAAGGTGTTCCGCACTCCGGCTCCCGAAGATAAACCTCAGAGCGTGGATGATGCTTTCGGCTCCATCTTTGGCGAAGACGAACTGCCCGAAGAACCTACTGCGACCGCAGCCCCTGCTGCAGATAAGCCCCAGAGCATTGATGATGCTTTTGGCGATATCTTTGGTGAAGATGAATTACCCGAAGAACCGGCGGCGTTCCAGAAGTCAGCTGAAGTGGAGCCCCCTGCCGAAGTTGAACCGGCCGTGGCAGAGTCGGCCCCTGCAGCTCCTGCAGCAGATAAACCCCAGAGCATTGACGATGCCTTCGGCGATATCTTTGGCGAAGACGAACTGCCCGAAGAACCCGCCGCGTTCCAGAAGTCTGCAGATGAATCGATGAACCTGACGGGAGATGCTCCTGCAGCGGCTGAAACGGTTGAACCCGCTGCAGACGAACTGTCGCTTGCAGGCGATGACTCTTTGAATCTTGACGATACTCCTGTAGACGCAAGTGACTGGTCTCCGTTCCAGAAATCCGCAGAAGCCACGATTGAAGAAACGCCTGTTGAAGAGGCGCCTGCATCTGGAGATTCCCTGTTCGAAAAGTCTGCGGAGACAGAACCGGCCAAGGAAGAATCCTCTGACAGTGTCGGCGGAGCCTTTGATTCTCTCTTCGGTGCCGACGAAGACTTGCCCGAAGAGTCGTCTGGCCTTTTCCAGAAGTCTGCTGAAACTTCGGCCCCTTCGATTGATTCGACCGAGCCTGCAGCCGAAACCTTGCCCGAAGAGCCTGCTGCAGAATTGGAAATGCCTGCCGAAGAAACCAAGGAAGTGGAAAGCAGCGTAGACAATGCGTTCAGTTCCATTTTCGGAAGCGACGACGACCTGCCGCAAGAAGGCCTTGCCGTGGGCGGTGAGACAGCGACTACGGAAGAGCAGCCTGCTGCAGAACCGGTCGCAGAAGTACCTGCCGAAGAGCCTGCCGTTGAACCTTCCGCCAGCGCAGAATCTTTCTCCGAAAACGCAAACGAATTTGAGAAAGAAATGGGCGGTGCCTTCGATAGCCTGTTCGGTAGCGAAGAAGAAAGTACCGGTGCGGCTGTCGAAGAAAAGAACATCTCGACAGAATCCCTGGAAGAAGGCCTGGACAAGTCCTTTGATAATTTGTTCGGAGAAAGCGACGATGTGGCGGCTGATGTCCCTGCCGAAGAAAAGCCTGTCGAACCTCAGGCCGAAGCTGCCTCTTCGAAGACGGATTTCGACAATTTGGAATCTGAAGTTTCGGGCGCCTTCAAGGGTCTTTTTGAAAGCGATGACGATGACCTTCCGGTCGAAAAGCCTTCGAACAAGGGCGTTGACTTTTTGATGTCTGGCGATTCCGATGACGAAGTCTCTGCAGGCCTTGTGAAGGATCCTTCGGCCTCTCTGGACAGTGTCAATGCTGATCTGGAAGCAAGCCAGAATACCCGTACCATGGCTGAAATCTACTTGGAACAGGGAATCTGCGACAAGGCTCTGGAAATCTACCAGGACCTGGCCAAGAAGGAACCCGAGAACAAGGAAATTCAGAATCGCCTGGAACAGGTTCGCAAGATTTACAATGAAAAGTTTGGAGGCTAGTAGATGGCTGATTTAAGGATTGAGCAGTTACTTCGCGAAATGGTAAAGAGCAAGGCTTCTGACTTGCACATTCGCGTCGGAACTCCTCCTATTTTCCGCATCAACGGCTCCCTGGTAAAAATTTTTGATACCCGCATCGACCCCGCCATGATGGATTCCTTCTTGGACGATATCATGAACCGGGACCAGAAACAGCGCTTTGAAACCAACAAGGAATGCGACTTTGCCGTGGGCGCCCGCGACATGGGCCGTTTCCGTGTGAACGTGTTCCGTCAGCGCGGCACCATTGCCGTGGTGATTCGTCACATCAAGGCGAAGATTCCTCCTTTCGAAGAGCTGGGACTCCCCGAGGTAGTGAAGGACTTGGCTTTGACCCGCCGTGGCCTTATTCTTGTGACAGGAACGACGGGTTCCGGTAAATCTACGACTCTCGCCTCTATGCTGGATTACATCAACCAGAACGAGTCGGTGAACATCATTACGGTAGAAGACCCTATCGAATACCTGTACAACGACAACAAGGCCATTATTTCTCAGCGTGAACTTGGCGTGGATACTCTATCTTACGCAAATGCCTTGCGCGCCGCTCTCCGTCAGGACCCGGATGTGCTTCTGGTGGGTGAAATTCGTGACTTGGAGACTATGGCCATTGCGCTTACGGCAGCGGATACGGGTCACATGGTGTTCGCCACCATCCATACCACCAACGCCACTGAAACAATCCAGCGTGTGCTTTCTATGTACCCGCCTCACCAGCACGACGAAATCCGCTTGCTGCTGGCAGAAGTCTTGGCCGGCATAATTTCGCTCCGCCTGTTGCCCACCAAGGACGGCAAGGGCCGCGTGCCTGCCGCCGAAATCCTGGTGAATACGGCGGCCATCAAGGAATACATCAAGGACAAGGACAAGCTTGCCATGGTGGAATCGGCCATTGCCGAAGGCCACATGCAGTACCACAGCCAGACTTTCGACCAGTCCCTGCTGGAACTCTACAACGAAGAAAAGATTTCTCTGGACGTGGCCCTGAATGCGGCTACCAACAGGGACGACTTCGAACTGAAGATTCGCGGTATTACCGGCACGTCCGAGCGCGGCTGGATGTAATTTTATTCGGATCGTCATTTTTTTACTTCCCCGGGCTAGTCTCGGGGAATTCTTTTTTGTATTTTACCCCGCGGAATGCCTAAAGGGTCTCTTTAGCAGCGTTCTTCGGCGGATTCCGCAGGAATCTCTTTTGAATATGTCTTTCATGGAGGTCTTGCGGTGCGTGCCCTCCCCCTAGTTCTTTTGTTGGCCGCCCTTGCGTCGGGCGCTGTAACCCTTGATTTTGTGGACACTCCCGTGCAGGAGGTGGCCCGTTCTTTGTCGCTGGCCTACGATGTTCCCGTGATGGTGGATGCCGGCGTGGACCGTCGGGTCACATTCCATCTGGAAGGAGTTTCCTTATTGGAGGGCTTGTCCGCCCTGTGTGAATCCAACGGGCTGGAACTGGTCCAGAAGGAGAATCTGCTGGTAATCCAGCCCCGAAAGCTTCGCGGGAAAAGCGACATCCGCCTGCAGGATTCCCTGGTGTCGGTTCAGGTGCAGGACAAGGACGTTCTTGAATTTCTGGAAGAGTTCAGCGCCACTACAGGGCTGAACATCTTGTGGAAGCCGGATGTGCAGGGACGGCTCTCCGGAAGTATCCGCAGCCTGCCTGCGGAGCGAGCGTTTCGCTCCCTGCTAGAAGTCAACGGCTTTGCTGTAGAAAAGAAGAACGGCTGCCTGATGGTTCGCGCGGTGGTGCAGGCGGGGGACCGCAGGGAGGCCGCGGGCGCACAACCGGAATCGCCTGCACGAATCTGGAAAGAGGATTCGCTCTACGAAGCCCATCTGGACGGCGTCCCCGTTGGGGAGGCCGTGAAGGAACTGGCCGCCCTTGCGGAGCTGAACCTTGCCATGTACGGGAACCTGGACGAAAAGGTCCGCCTGGATTTTTCAAACGTAAGGCTCCTGGATTTTTTGGAGGCCCTGTTCCGGGGGAGCCGATACACCTTCCGGCTGGATTCCAGTACCTTATCGGTATCGGAGGGCGGAAACCGGAATCCCCTTTCGGTGACGAAACTTTACCCGCTGAAACACGTCTCTGGCGAGCACGCCCTGCAACAGCTGGGAAAGATTTTCTCTGGAAACGAGATGACGGTTTCGGAAGTGAAGGAACAGAACGCCGTGCTGCTTTCGGGAGCCACCGACCGGATTGAATCGGCGGTGGCCCTTTTACAGAAAATAGACGTTCCCCTGATGCAGGTGACTCTTTCTTGCGTAATCGTGGAATTCCGGAAGGGGAGCGCTTTTGAAATCGGGCTACGGGGAGGCTCTGGCCGCCGCACAAAGGAAGGCGATTTGGGACTGAAAGGATTCCTGGATTTTTTGGGAAAGGATGCTTCGGGCAAGGGGGCCGTCGGTAAAATCGGCATCTTGCCGGACCGTTTCGAGCTGGAGCTAGCTTCTATGGAAGAAAATAACCAGGCGAAGGTCCTTGCCCGCCCGCGGCTTACCACCCTGAACGGCAACAAGGCGGAGCTGAACGTGACTAATACGGTCTATTACCTGGTGAGCCAGGTCAGCGCCGAAGGTTACCCCATTACGGATTACCGCTCCTTCAACGACGGCATTTCTCTGGAGCTTACGCCATCGGTAACCCGGGAGGGCGTAATCACTCTGGATGTGGCTCCCGAAATCAAGACGGCGGGACGCAGCTCCGGTGACGGCCCGCGGGACATCAGCACCCGGAACCTAAAGACCATGGTGCTTTTGAAAAACGGGGAAACCCTTTGCCTCGGGGGACTGGTGCGCAAGAACAAGACCGAGGTGCGCACGGCCGTACCCTTCTTGGGGAGCATCCCGTTCATCGGAAGGCTGTTCAGCTACGAGAGTGAAGAAGAGGAAGAAAGCGAGCTTGCCATCTTCATCACTCCGGAGGTGAAGTTCTGATGGCTAGCGTTCAGGGTGTTGACGCCCGGATTTGCACCTGGGAGCTGGTGACGGGATTTGAAGAAAGTCTTGCCCCCGAAAACCTGCTGGAATATTTCCGAAGGGATTTTCCGGAAGTGGAAGGTATTCCAAAATTCTGGAAGATGGTGTCCTTCAATTCGCCGGAGGGCCGCAGGCACCGATACCTGGTAATCCTCGGCTCGCCTGCGGTAAGCGACGGTAGCGTGAAAGGTTTCGGCAAGCGTTGTTGGCGGGGGAGGCGCGCTCTGCCTCGCTCCCTGTTCCTGTACGCCAGGGCCGACGCCCAGATGGAATCCTGGGAGAGTTACGAGAACTTTCGCTATGCCGCTATCGTGAACGGCACCTTGTACGTGCTGGTCTTTTACGAGGGCAGGCTTTGCCACTGGTCCGAAGAACGGGGCTACGGGGGTGCTTGCGGGAAGGAAATGGCTGTCGGTCGCCTGCAGCGGATGGACGAATTCTTGCGGCAGGACCCGTTGTTTTCAAAGGCAGGAAACTTCCGGCAGGGCGAGCTGGAATTCCTGGAAGTGGACTTCGGCGACCCTGCGGCGGTATGGGTGGTACAGCTTGGAAAAGCCGCCCGGGATCCGTTCTGGAAGGACCTGCATCTTGAATCCAGGAAGCGGGGGAGGGCGGCGGGACTTTCTTTAATTCTATTTTTCCTGATGATGTTTGCGGGAATCCTTGTGCGGGAAAATCTTGATGCTGGCGGTGTGGCGATGCCTGGTCCGGAGGCCCCTGTGCTATCCACACCCGCGACAGGGCCCATGTCAAAAGAACCCCGTATCCAAAAAACTGCAAAAAGCTCGCGCCCGAAAGCCAGAGAGGCGGCTACCGAGTGCCCAAGGCCGTCCATTTCCGTTCAGGGAATCGTAGGGGACAGGCTGTTTTCGGGTATGTTCGCTGGCACGCGGGTCATGAAAAGGGCGGGGGATTCTTTGGAGTCGTATCGGGTGAAATCCGTGCTCCGGGACCGGGTGGTGCTGGAGTGTGGAGGTGCCGAGTGGGAGGTGCTCAATGGTGCGCCCTAGTTCCCGAGGGTTCGTGCTGCCCCTGGTGGCGGTTCTGCTGCTGAGCCTGACGCTGCTCTTTACCACCCTGCTGAAATCGGCGGGGCACATGAATCCGGTGTATGCCCGGTTCAAGTCGGATTTCGAGAATTTCTACAAGGCGGAATCCGCCGTGCTGCTCCATTTGCAGGGGTTTCCGTCGGGGTATTATCCAGAGCTGCCTCCCGTGCAGGCGGAACCCTTCGGCCCTTGGGAAAAGATTTGCGCTTCTGCTGTCATGGACAGTTCCGGCAAGGCGTCGGGCGTGGGGGAGCTTTGCTTTGTGGCGGGAACGGAACCCCACGACGTTTCTTTTTGGGAATGGTCGAACGGGATTTCTGCCTACAGGGCCGATTTGGAAAAGCGGCTGCAGGAGATGACGGCGGAAAAAGACCTGTACGGAAACAAGCGTTATTTTCAGGCCGAACAGTTTATGTCGGGCGCTATTCATCAGGGCGATCTTGAGATGAATTTTTCCGATAGCGTTCGTTCGGCTAGCTTCTGGGTGGAAGGAACCGCCCTTATTCGTGGAAGGGCCCATTTTGATACCCTCCGGTTATATTCCCTGGACGATGTCGTGTTTCAGGGAGAAATTTCTGTCGGGTACCTAGAGCTCTTCACTCGAGGTGGTTTTCGCGCCGAAGGGGATGCGTGTTTTCGGGGGGTGGTGCTTGCTTCAAGTTTCCGGATGCAAGACCGTGCCCGGAGTCTGTTTCCGACGGCTATAGTGGCAACCTGGTCCGAAAGTGACGAGAATGACACTGCGCAGAACTCTGAGGATGATCCTGGCGGGATTCTGTTCCCCGCCTTTATAGAGGGCAAACGCAAAATCTGGGGGCGCCTATGAAACGGGGCTTTACCTTGATGGAAGTCATGGTGGCCGTGGTGGTGCTCTCTATCGGAGCCATGGGAATCGGGCACACCATCGTCAGTTTTTCGCAGATAAAGGAGAGGGAGTCCAAAAAGGGACACGCCCTCCTGGAGGCGGTGGCCCTGATAGAAGAGAATGTGGCAAAGCCTGCCCCCTGCGTAAAGCCTAGGCGCGACCAGGCCGACACGGCCTTGACCATGGTTTCGGTATCGAGGCAGGGGATTGATTTTTCACTGTCGTTTGAACGTGTTCCAGGTGGAGCCCCCTTGCAGTGGGTGGCCGTCCACGAAACTTCGGGATACTGGAGCGACTTGACCTTGAAAAGGATTGTGCGGTGCGAAGAGACGGATTCACATTGATGGAACTGGTGGTGACCATGGCCTGTGCGGGAATTGTGGCACTGGTGGCCTTTGGTGTGTGGAAAGGCATGCACGGGGATTACGTGCGGCTGCAGAGGGATTACCAGACCAGCACGGGTGCGCTCTTGCAGGACTTGATACAAACTAAAAATCGGGTCGTGGTGAACCCAGACCCGAAATCAATCTCTAATCGTTATTAATTACTTTCTCGAATTTCTCAGAACTTCTTGAGTCCTTCGATAATTCCGAACTCCGAAATCAGGATTCTGAATTCTTCTTAGCCCGATGCATCTCGATGATGTTTCCGATGTAGTGCATAAAGGAGAGCACGCTCACGGAAAGGAAACCGACGGCATAGAGGGCGAGGAACGGTCCGATGATGAACTTCTGGGCGCCGATGTATTCCAGAAGACCGAAGATGCAGTAAACGCCAACGCCAAGTTCGATAACGGCCTGCCAGGGGAACTTCTGGGCGTAGTGGCTCTTGGCCTTTTTCTTGGAGCCGCCGCTCTTGGGCGTGCGGACAAAACTGCCCTTGCTTCCGATGACGGCGGAGAACACGGCACGGGAGTTGCTCACGGCGATGCCCACGCCAAGTGCCATCAAGATAGGCAGACTCAGCAGGCGGATTTTCCAGCCGGTATAGCCGGAGCAGCGCTGGGCCACAAAGTAAAGCACAGAAGGAGCGATAGCGGCAAGGAAGATAAAGCTGAAACCGATGGTGTAGGCCCAGCCCGGCAGGTGTGCCACCGGTTCAAAGAAGGCAAGCAGGGGCCAGGCGCAGAGGGCGGTAAACAACATGCAGGGGTGAATCGAGTAGTGGGTCGTGTGGAGGATGGCGCCGATCTTTACGCGGAGCGGAACCTTCGCCTTGAGCACACGGGGCAGAATCTTGATGGCGGTCTGGATAGAACCCTTGGCCCAGCGGAACTGCTGCGCCTTGAAGGCGTTGATGTCGTTGGGGAGTTCGGCGGGGACGATCACGTCGAAGACGAACTTCATTTTCCAGCCGGCCAGCTGGGACCGGTAGGAAAGGTCCATGTCTTCGGTCAGGGTGTCGCCTTCCCAGCCGCCACCACCGTAGATGGCCTGCTTGCGCCACACGCCGGCGGTGCCGTTGAAGTTCATGAACAGCTTGCCCCAGCTACGGGCGGATTGTTCCACCACGAAGTGTCCGTCGATACCGATGGACTGGGCGAGGGTAAGACCGGATTCGGTGCGGTTCAGGTGGCCCCAGCGGCCCTGGACAAGTCCAATCTTTTCGTCCATCACCAGGTAGGGGATGGTCTTGAGGAGGAAGTCCTTCTCGGGCACGAAGTCTGCGTCGAATATGGCGAGGAAATCGCCCTTGGCAACCTGCATGGCCTCCTTGAGGGCGCCGGCCTTGAATTCGGAACGGTTCGTGCGGTGGATGAGTTTGATGTCGTAACCCTTGGCGGCCAGTTCTTCCACCTTTTTCTTGGCTACTTCGTAGCATTCGTCGGTGGAGTCGTCCAGGACCTGGATTTCGTGCTTGTCCTTGGGGTAGTCGATAGCGCAGACCGCCTCCAGCAGTCGCTCCACGCAGTTGGCCTCGTTAAACACGGGCAGCTGGGTGGTAACCTGGGGCAGGTCCGCCATGGAATGTTCACGGTAAAACTGGAGAATGTTCTTGCGGTCGGTAAGACGGGTCTTTCGGCTGTTCTTCAGGAACAGGTAAATACTGTAATAGCAACTAAAACCGTAAATGACCAAGCCAACGCCTGCGATGACGTACACCACGAACATCGCATAGAGTAGGACACTGTTTATCATAATTCCAAAAACCTTTGCATACTTGAATGCTTGACGCCAATTATAGAAAGGTTAACAAAACATTTCTACACTTTCTACGAATTTTTTGATAGTTTTTTTATCGCTTTGGGAAATTTTGAAAAAAAAGAAAATTTTATCGGTTTTACCCCTTGACAAGGCACTGCCAGATGGACAAAAATCCGCTTTTAGTTTGGGTTGAAAACAACCGGAAAAAAGAGGGCTTCGGCAAGTCTCTGGTCCAGCTCTTGGGGTACGCCTGCACGGACTGGATCCGCAGGGAGTGTTCTGCAAGTCTTACCGGCACCGATGGTCTAGCCTGGTTTTTGGCGAAGGCCCCTGCCGAAATCCCCATGGGGGAGTGGGTGCAGAGTCCGGAAGAACATGCGGAGGCCATCGTGGACTTTTGCGAGCTGTCCAAGACGGCGCCCATTCCGGAGAGCCTGAAGATGGAGTTTCCGAAGGTGCTGGACTTGCGGGGCGTGGCCTGCCCCGGGAACTCGGTTCGGTCCCGCCTGGTGATGGCGGGGTTTCCCGCGGGTCGGCCGCTGGAAATATACCTGGACGATGGTTCCCCTATCGAAAACGTGCCGGGCTCCCTGGTGGCCGACGGCATAAAGGTGCTTTCCCGGAAGAAAACGGGAAATTATTGGGTGCTTTCGGTGGTCAAGCCGGATGAGAATGTGTAGATTAGAAGTGTGGAAAACAGGATTCTGATAATCGGGGACGAAATGCTCGGGAGCGAGGGCGAAGCCGCCTTCCGCTGTTCGGAGATGCTGCTGTGCGCAGAGCCCAACCGGCCCATGCAGTTTTCCATCAACGCTCCCTTGCCCCTGTCGATTCCCCAGCTTTTTGCCCGGGCATCGTCTGATGTTATCGGCAAGAAGGCGGGGCGTATCGTGCTTGCCTTAGGGCTCTCTGACCTGAAACGGGAACGG
The DNA here is from genome assembly GCA_937891805.1 of uncultured Fibrobacter sp. Taxonomy (GTDB): domain Bacteria; phylum Fibrobacterota; class Fibrobacteria; order Fibrobacterales; family Fibrobacteraceae; genus Fibrobacter. The sequence continues at coordinate 13,713 of CALATK010000036.1, forward strand.
GGGAGTGCCGAAGCCGTAGCCGAAAACTACCGCACGCTTCTGGACGAACTTTTGAAAAAGACCCAGTCCGAATTGGACCTGCTTACAATTCCTACCGAAATGCTTCCGGAAGGGGCAGACCAGGTGGAACTGCTGAACCAGTCCATACGGGGCTTTGTGGACTTGGCACCGGAACGCATCGGGGTCTTCGACTGGGAATCCCATGTGCGAAAGTTCCTGGAAAAGCAGGAGGAACGGGGAAAGTTCGGCCGTAGCCTCTTTTCGGAGGCCTCCAAACCCACCTCTTTGTGCATCACCCTGCTTTCTATGTTCCTGGAAGATTGTATATTAAAAGAGTTGAAATAGGAGTTAGTATGAGTCTTTTTGATGATCATTTTGCCGCAAAGAATGCCGCGAGCGCTCGCGCCTGGGCCATGGACGAAGAAGAAAAGAAGAAAAAAGAGAAACGTGAACCCGCTCCCCCCAAGATGGGCATCTGCGACAAGTGCCACAAGGAAGCCCTGGTGAGGCCTTACCGCTCCCGCCAGGCCGACAAGATGGACGGCGCCACCAGCTTCGGTACGGTGACCAGGCTCCTGTGCGAAGAGTGCGCCCCCAAGTCCCGCCGCGAGCGTGACGCCGACGTGCCCCAGCTGACCAACAAGCAGGTCAAGAACCTGATGAGGAGCGCCAAGAAAGGGCTTTTATAGGTGTGCGGTGTGAAGAAAGTCGTCAGTTGTCAGTGATGAGTTGTGAGTATATAGTTTGGCGCCAAGGGCGCGATTATTTCCCCTTTCCCCCTTAACGGGGCTTGTAAAGTTTTCTAAATTTGGCGCCGTTCTTTAGAACGGAGTGCCCGATGACTAGTATCCATGCCAAGGAATCTGTCAAGAGTTTCCTGTCTGGCGTCAAAACGACGATTACCCCGGAAATTGCCCGTACCATAAAGCGGGGCTATACCCGCAAGGAGTTTACCCGTGACCTGATGTCCGGGATTATCGTGGGCATCTTGGCGCTCCCGCTGGCAATCGCCTTCGCCATCGCTTCGGGCGTGGGGCCCGAGCAGGGGCTTTACACCGCTATCATCGCGGGCTTTGCCATTTCCCTCTTGGGCGGCTCCCGTTTCCAGATTGGCGGACCCACCGGTGCCTTCATCGTGATTGTCTATGGCATCGTGAGCCAGTATGGCTACGACGGTCTAGCTTCGGCTACTTTGCTTGCCGGTATCTTCCTGGTGATTTTCGGGCTGGCGAAATTCGGCGCCATCATCAAGTTTATCCCTTACCCGGTGACCGTGGGCTTTACGGCGGGCATTGCCATCATCATCGCCTTGGGCCAGGTGCCCAACTTCTTTGGCCTGCGGTTCTTGGCCAAGGACCCTGCCGACGCGGTCGGGAAAATCAAGCTTTACGTCTCCTCCTTTGACACTGTAAATATATATGCGGTTATCGTGGGTCTTGTGGCCCTGGCTGTATGTATCTTGTGGCCGAAAATTACGACGAAGGTTCCGGGTTCCCTGGTGGCCATCGTGGTGGCCACGGTCCTTGTGAAGGTGCTGGGCTGGGACGACCCGGTGAACGGCCACGGCGTGGTGACCATCGGCATGAAAAACCATATCCCCAGCGGATTCCCGGTGCCCCATCTGCCGAACATTAGCCTCGAAATGATGCAGAAGGTGTTCCAGCCGGCCCTGACCATCGCCATGCTGGGTGCCATCGAGTCCTTGCTCAGTGCCGTGGTGGCCGACGGTATGACCTCTACCAAGCACCGCTCCAACACGGAACTTTTCGGTCAGGGTATCGCCAACATTTTGTCTCCCATCTTTGGCGGTATTCCTGCAACGGGTGCTATTGCCCGTACGGCTACAAACATCCGTAACGGTGCGGTGAGCCCGGTTTCGGGCCTGGTGCATGCGGTGGTGTTATTGCTTATTATGCTGGTGCTTGGCAAGTACGCCGAGATGATTCCCATGGCGGCCCTTGCTGCCGTGCTTTTCCAGGTGGCTTTCAACATGTGCGGCTACCGGAGCTTTATCAAGATGTTCAAGGCCCCCAAGAGCGACGTGATCGTGATGCTGGTGGCGTTTTTCCTCACGGTGATTATCGATTTGACGGTGGCCATCGAAGTGGGAGTGCTCTTGGCCGCAGTGTTGTTCATCAAGCGTATGAGCGACGTTGCCGAAGTGGAAACGGTGACCGAAGCCCTCAAGGAAGACGACGAAGAGGCGGCCCACAACGAGCTTAGCCGCCAGGTGCCCAAGGGCGTGGCCGTTTACGAACTGGCCGGTTCCCTGTTCTTTGGTGCCGTGGACAAGTTCAAGGATACCATGGCCCGTATCTCCGACAAGCCGAAGATTCTCATTTTGCGTATGCGTAGCGTGTCCAGTATTGACGCTGCCGGTATCCAGATGATCGAGGACCTGCTGAACCGCTGCAATAGCGAAGGCACCCAGCTGCTCTTGAGCGGTGTGCATGCCCAGCCTGTGGTGGCCCTGACCCGCGCAGGGGTGCTGAAGCAGCTGGGCGAAGAAAACGCCCTTGGCAATATTGATGCCGCCCTGAACCGGGCCCGCGAAATCTTGGGCCTCCCTGTGGTGGATACGTCCCACGAGGTGGTGCAGGCGCCTACCGTTTCTTGGGAAAAGAGTCTGGACAAGCCCTGGATGCCCGAAGAATCCAACGCTGCCGTTGCCGAAGAGACTCCCGAGGTTATCGCCGAGCGCATGATGGACGAACCCATCGTGAAGATCGAGGAAAAGCCCGGGAAGTAAAGGCGAATAATTTTTTTAGGGCTACACCCCGAGGGCCTCGATGGCGGCCTTGTACTTGTGGAGGCGGAACTTGGTCTTGAGTTCCCGGCGTTCCTGGCGCTGGATGTACTTGTCGTCCATGAGCATGGTCAAGATGGCGGCCTTCGCCTTGGCGGCCATGGGATTGTCCTTGAGGGTCTCCACGAATTTCACGAATTCCTTTTCGCGGGCCTCGTAGGTGGCCTGTTCGGCGGGCATGCCCTGGGCCATGAGGTTGCAGCTGTATTCGTCGATCCAGCCCTGGTTCTTGTGGTAGGTCATCTTCTGGATGAGTTCCACCATGTCGGCGGGTACGCCCATGGCGATGACGTCTTCGGGAGTCTTCTTGGTAGAAGCCGTGATGAGGTCCTGCAGGATGGCGAGGGTCTGCACCTCTTCGGACTCGCCCTTGTTCTTGAGGTAGTCCGCCACGTTCTGCAGAAAGTCGATGTAGGGTCCGCCGGCCTTGTCTTTTTGACCTTTGTGGACTTCAGCGGCAATTTTGTAGGCTTCTTGGTAAGAGAGCATAATGTTCCTTTGAATATTAAAAACTTTGGGCGTTTGGCGCCTTACCCCCAATATATATAAAATATGCTGGGGAAAGTGTCACGTTTTTGTCTTATTTTGAGTTTCTAGGCGAAGTTCTTGCCCAAAATGGCGGAGACGTTCTTCAGGATGCCTTCGGCCACGTCGGGCTTGTTCATGGAATAGACGTGCACGTTGGTGATGCCGTTGGCGTACAGGTCGATAATCTGGTCGCTGGCGTAGATGATGCCCGCCTGCTTCATGGCCTCGGGATCGCTTCCGAACTTGTCCACCAGGGACTTGAACCGCTGGGGCATGAAGGAGCCCGAAAGCTTGATGGCCCGCTCCACCTGGTTGGCGTTGGTGATGGGCATGATGCCGGGGAGTACGGGGCAGGTGACTCCTGCTTCCCGGAGCTTGTACATGAAATTCAGGAACAGGTTGTTGTCGAATACCATCTGGGTGGTTAAGAAGTCGGCGCCGGCGTCCACCTTTTCTTTGAGGTGCTTGATGTCTTCGGCCTGTGTCTTGCTTTCGGGGTGCTTTTCGGGGTAGCAGGCCGCTCCGATGCAAAAGTCCGCGTCGTCGGCCTTGAGTTCCTGGATGAGTTCTACGGCGTAGTGGTAGTCGCAACCTTCCCGGCCTTTTTCGATGAGCTCCGGGGTCAAGTCGCCGCGGAGGGCCATCACGTTCTTGATGCCTGCGGACTTCATGTCGGCGATGCGCTGGCGGACCGTCTCCTTGCTGCTGGACACGCAGGTGAGGTGGGCCAGCATGGGAATGTTGTATTTTTCCTTGAGGTTTTTCGCGATGTCCAGGGTGAAGTGGCTCACGCCGCCGCCTGCGCCGTAGGTGACGCTCATGAAGGCGGGGCCGAGGGCCGCGATGGCTTCCGTTGCCGCCTTGACGCTCTCGAAGCTGGTTTCCTTTTTGGGCGGGAACACCTCGAAGGAGAGGCTCATCTTGTCTTGCTTCAGGATGTCGATAATCTTCATAGAAACTCCGGCGGGGGCGCAGTATCCGGACTGGCACCCCAGGTTTATGCAAATATTTTAATACGTGCATAAATCTAGATAAAGTTTGGCGGGATGGCAATAGGGAAGGGGTGTTGATGAACGAAAATTTTTCTATATTGGGGCGCGACTTGCTCGCGTAGCTCAGTTGGATAGAGCAGCTGCCTTCTAAGCAGCGGGTCGTGGGTTCGACTCCCGCCGTGAGTACGAAAAAGCCCCCAGAAGGGGGCTTTTTTCATACCTACTTAAACGCGTTCAGTCGTGAAAGCGGCTGTCTGGCTTCAAACGTTATGCCGATGCCGAGTTGGTTGATGAATGCTCGGCGCTTGCGGTTCTTGACCGGGTCGTCAAAATTGACCGTCTTTAAAATCCACTGCAACTTCGGGGTGATGTTTGCCATGTTACCTAATGGAAATCGCCTCATTGCCTGGACTCCGCCCATGAACGCAAGATTCATGATAGAGTCTTGGCCCACATAGAATTCATCGAAACCGAGTCCCGCCAATATATCGAAGCCGTATTCGTCAAATTCGAAAGTGGGGCCAATCATGGCGTCCAATCCTGCGGCAGAAATCCCGCTGGCAATCATCAGGTCGACTTGAAGTTGGAAAACGAATCGGAATACCTGGATTCTCACGTTTGGAACGCTTAAGGTGAAATATTCGTCGACAGTTTCCAGGCCGGAAGTCATGAGTGATTTTCCTACGGAAACTCCGATACTGAGGCCTAGAATTCCGCTATTCTTGTCGGCTTCGTATAATTCGGTGACGATGTCCTGATTGATCAGGGCTTGTAACGCGGTTCTGTAGGGTGTGTTGGGGTAACGTTCAAAAAAGTTGTCTCGGGCAATCAAGAGCCAACTGTAGTCAAAATCGTAGTAGGAATCATGCTCGTAGGGGTTCTCTTTTTGAATCCACAAGGTTGCCCAGGATGTTGCCGCGTCAACAGCGACTCCAGTTGGAGTCTTGACGAGTTCTTTGGCAGCGGATTTAAGATCATCGGGTTTTAGCCGATACATAATCATGTATTCCACGAACGCACCGGTTTTTAGTTTTGAATTCTTTTGAAGACTTGTCTTTTTGGCAAGGGCATAGAGCATGTCGTATTTTGAAATCATGTAGTCCATGACTAGGTTATATACGGCATTATCTTCGGCTGTCAGAATTCTTCCGTTTATTTCTTGGTCAGAGAAATCCATGTACCTGGTGTAGGCGACTGGAACGGACGAATACCTGGGTCTTTCCGTCCAATAAAGCGTGCCAGCCATGTGGGTGAGTTTCTTTTGCACAGATTCGTATTTGCACTGTTCGTTGCGGATTTTTGGGGCGTTTTCCCTGATGAAGTTCAGTGTTGCAGGAACTTCGGAAAGATCTCCACGGACAAAATGAGCCATCAGGGTTAAGTCAAATGAACAGACATTAACATCTTGCGCTAAAGACGGCGCACTCCAAAGTGCGATTCCGAGAAAGAAAACGATTGCATTCAGTTTGTGCATGTTTTATAAATTAGCATTTATATAATAGGGAACATCATGCGTGTCCAGAGGGCGTCGTCTAGATCGCGTCTGGAATCAACAACGGCCAAGACTTTGACGCGGGTTTCTTCTTTGCAGTAAAAGATTCTCCAGGGACTTACAACGAGTTCCCGGAAGCCGTTGATTTGCAAATATTCCAATTCTGCAGGAATTTTGCCTAAATCAGGAAACTTTTCAAGAACTTGGCATTCTTTTTTAATTCTTGCAAGAGCGTCCTGTGCGTTTTTGGGGCTACTCGCTGCAATGTGCATAATGATGGACTTCAAGTCGAAAGAAGCCGATTCGGACCATTCTACAGTGATTTTCTTAGAGGGCATTTAGTTCTTTCTCCAAGGAATCAAAGAGGTCTTTTTGATTGATTGCTTTTCCTTTTGAAAATTCGGCTTCGCTTTGGGCAAAAAGCTTGAACAGCTTCAAGCCGTCTTGCATCATTTGGAATGTCTCGGTATCGAGGATTACGCCACGAGCCTCGCCGTTTTGCGTGACAATGTAGGGTGCACGAGTGTCGTTTACATGGTCTAGTACTTTTGCCGCGTTTGCCTTGATGTAAGAAATCGGCTTGATGTTTTTATAGTCCGGCATAAAACCTCGTGAAAGACTGAATTTGGTATTAAATATAGTCTTTCGCTAGAAATAAAGCAAGCGATATATTTGTCTAATCACGCTTAATTTCAATAGCCGCCAGTTCCGAGCCGGTTTCCAGGTGATGTACGCTGAATCGCGGGGGAGTGGTGGAGCCTTCGCCGAAGGTCTCGTAAATTCCGAAGGTGGGAGGGTTTCCGCCCTTGGGGAGGCTGGTGGAGCCGGGGTTCAGGCAATAGACCCCGTCCACGTTGGTTTCGGCGGTGAAAATGTGGGTGTGGCCCGAGAAATAGGCGTCGGCCTTGTAGTGGCTGAACAGGTAGGGGTCGTAGAGGTGGCCGTGGCTTAAAAACAGGCGCAGTCCGTTTTCTTCGAATTCGGCAAAGTCCGCGAGGCATGGAAATCCCAGCACCATCTGGTCCACTTCGGCGTCGCAGTTGCCGCGGACGGCGGTAATTTTCTCCTTGAGCGGGCTCAAGAGTTCGACAACTCCTTGCGGGTCGTGTCCGCCCGGCAGCGGGTTCCGCGGCCCGTGATAAAGAAGGTCGCCCAATAAGAAAATGCGGTCGCATTTGAGCTTGTCGAGGTAAGAAAGCGCCATCTTGCAGGCGAACGCAGAACCGTGAATATCAGAAAGAACTAGAGTGCGCATGGATAATTCAGAATTCGGATTTCGGAGTTCGGAGATGATTGTAATATAGTTAAAATAGGGTAGGTGGGCGAAATATAAATAGGTATATTTGACGCAATGAGCGTTTACTACCACCTTCCCGGACTGTTCGAATTTTATGACCTGTATAAGGCGTTCTTGCCGCTGTTTCGCGAGCATCGGGAATACTTTTACGACTGGTGTGAAATCGGTTCCATTTACGGTGCGCCCAGCGATTGCCTTTGGGGTGGTGGCCGCGTCGGATTTGGCGATGCAGACCCCGAGGCCGTTGCCGCACTCACCAAGGAATACGGCATTTCGGCGCGCCTGACCTTCAGCAATTCCTTGCTCCGTGAAGAACATCTTGCCGACAAAAAATCTAATGCCCTGTGTGCCCTGTTCGAAAAAAATGGAGCGGCTCCGAGCGGCGTTATCGTCCATTCAGATTTATTGCTCAATTACATCAAGGCGAAGTATCCGGGATTCTATTTCGTTTCTTCGACCACGAAGGTGCTGACGGAATTTAGCCGCTTCGAAGCAGAACTGAACCGCGACGAATTTAGTTACGTGGTGCCGGATTTCAGGCTCAACAAGCAATTCGCCAAACTCAACGCGCTAACGCCTGCAGAAAAGCAGAAAGTCGAGTTCCTGAGCAATGAATGCTGCTGGTTCGGCTGCCAAGACCGCAAAAAGTGCTACGAGAACGTGAGCCAAAAGAACCTTGGCGAAACTCAAGAAGACCATGTTTGTGCCTCGCCGAACGCGGGGCGCGGCTACCGCTTCTCTGACGCCATGAAAAATCCCGGATTCATCGGAATCAATGACATTCAAAACGTGTACGCCCCGCAAGGGTTCCGTCACTTTAAAATCGAAGGCCGCAGCCTCGGCAGCGCCGTCATCCTGGAATTTCTGCTCTATTACATGACCAAACCCGAATTCCAGCTCCAAGTCCGCGAAGAAATCTACCTCGACAGCTCGCTGGACTTGTTTTAAGACGAACCATGCTTATTTTTTCCGTTTTTCGGCTTTTTGGGGCGGTTTTTCATTGTCTGAAACACGAAAAAGTGCTATATTTGATGCGTAAAAATCTAATTACCTTAAAAGGAAGGTTAAATCATGGCTAGAAAGAAGATTGCACTTGTTGGTGCTGGTCAAATCGGTGGTACAATGGCTCTCGTGCTCGCCCAGAAGAATCTTGGCGACGTGGTCCTTATCGATATTCCGCAGACTCAGGGCATGCCGAAGGGCAAGGCTCTTGACATTATGGAAGGCCGCTCTGTCATCAACTCTTCCGTGGATCTTCAGGGCTCTACCGACTACTCCGCCATCAAGGGCGCAGACGTCGTGATCGTGACCGCCGGTTTCCCGCGTATGCCGGGCATGAGCCGTGACGACCTCCTGGACAAGAACTGCGGCGTGATCAAGACCGTTGCCGAAGCCATCAAGGAAAACGCTCCGGATGCATTCGTCATCGTGATCACCAACCCGCTGGACGCCATGGTCTACAACATGCAGAAGCAGTCCGGTCTCCCGGCCAACAAGGTGATCGGTATGGCTGGCGTGCTTGACTCTGCCCGTCTCGCTTGCTTCGTCGCCGACGAACTGGGCGTGTCTGTCGAAGACGTGAAGGCCCTCGTGATGGGCGGCCACGGCGACACCATGGTTTCCATCATGGAATGCGTGTCTGTTGGCGGTATCCCGGTTTCTCAGCTCATGAGCAAGGAAAAGTTCGCCGAACTCGCCAAGCGTACCGCCGGTGCCGGTGGTGAAATCGTGAACCTCCTCGGCCGCGGCTCTGCCTTCTACAGCCCGGCAAATTCCGCCAACCACATGGCCGAAGCCT
>CALATK010000037.1 GCA_937891805.1 uncultured Fibrobacter sp.
GACGATGGCTTGTCTTGCGGTGGGGCGTTGCGGGGTGTCCCCGCAGAGGGGGTAGGCAAAAACTTGCCCCTGAAAAATGTTGGTAAGAAAAGTATGGATCCCGTCGCTGCGCTCCAGGATGACGCTGGTCAAGGTCGGAGGTGCCCGCACAAGGCGGGCATGACATGGTGGGGCAAGGCTTTGCCGAGGGGGAGGCTTCCCCCACCAAGGTAAAGAGGGAAAACTTTACAGAAGCGTGTCCAGTTCTTCGGAGCTGGTGGCTACCTGTTGCTTGTTGTTCCAGATGCGCATGAAGGTCTTGCCGTAGGCCTCGTTCACCACGCGGTTGTCGAGAATCAGGATTTTTCCGGAGTCCGATTCCGTGCGGATGAGGCGGCCAAGGCCCTGGCGCAGTTCCATGTAGGCCTCGGGCACAAAGTAGCTCTTGAAGGTGTTCTCGCCCCGGGATTTCATGTCGGCGGAAATGCCCGCCACCAGCGGGTCCGAAGGGTTGGGGAACGGAAGCTTGGTGATGACCAAAAGTTTCAGCGCGTCGCCGGGGAAATCTACGCCTTCCCAAAGGGTCTGGCAGCCAAGCAGGCAGGCGCCGCGGGACTTGCGGAACATGGACACGAGACCGTCCAGGGAACCATCTACGTGCTGGCACAGCAAAAGCTTGTTCCTGGCAGCAAAGGCAGGAGCCAGCGCCGCCTGGGCCTTTAGCATGGTGGAGACGCTGGTGAACAGCACCAGGGCGTTTTCATCGGTCTTGGGCAAGACCTGCAAAAGGGTTTCGTTCAGAGCTTCGCCGAATTCCGCCGTAGAGGGCTTGGGCAGGTATTTCGTCACGATGACGGAGGTGCGGGAGTTGCGGGCCTGTTCGTCGGGGAACACCTTGAGGAAGGGCCGCTTGCCCGGGCCATCGCTTGACATGCCCATTTTCTGGACAAAGTAAGAAAGGTCGCCCTGCACCGCCAAGGTAGCGGAGGTGAACAGCGCAGACTTTATCCATGGGTAGAATTTTTCTTTCCAGGTGTCGCCGGAATGGAGCGGGTAGGCGTGCATCTTGAGGGTGTGGGGGTTGAAGGGTTCTTCCAGGTAGAACACCCAATCATTTCGGCCCGCCTTGGTCAAGAATTCAAAATCCGTCATGAAGCGGGACAGTTCTTCCATGGCGCCGCGGGCGTCCTTCACCAGGCCCTTGGTCGCAGGCACTGCCGCAAGGGCGTCGAACAGCTTGTCGGCCTGGGATGCGGCCACCAGGAACTGGTCCACAAAAGGTTTCGGGTCGGCGTCGTATTCGGCGAGAATCCCGTTTCGGTAGATAAGTCCCGTCTTGTCCGTTTTCAGCTTGCCTATACGCTTGCCGATTTTCATGAAGAATCGGTGCAGGCATTTTTCCGTCTCGTTCAGGGCGCCAATCAGTTCTTCGCAAGCGGCAAGGAGAGCCGTCTCCTCGGCAGGAATGCGGTTCTCGATTTCGGCCACGAGTCCGTCTTTGTTGAGCCTGGAAGGCACCAAAGTCTTGACGGTGTTCCTGAAACCGAAGAAGGATACCAGCCTGCCCTGGGCCTGGTTGCTCACTTCGGGGAGGCGGTGGGCTTCGTCAAAGACGATGTGTTCGTAGGCGGGAAGCAGGGCAAAATCCAGCTTCAGGTCCGCCATGAACAGGGCGTGGTTCACCAACAGCATGTTAGATGCTGCCGCGCGGCGCTTGGCCACCATGGCGGGGCAATGGGAATAATGGGGACACTTTTCGCCTTCGCAGGTAGCGGCACTGCTCGAAAGCTTGGACCAGAGCACTCGATTGCGGTTGTGGTTGAAAGAGGTGCATTCGTTGATGTCGCCAGTAGTGGTCGTCTCTACCCAGGGGAGCAGCGCCATGAAGGAATCCCGCTCGTCACTCTGCAAAAGACCAGCGGAACATTCCAGCATCTGCTCGAACTTGCGCAGGCAAAGGTAGTTGTCCCGGCCTTTCAGCATGGAGACCTTCAGACGGCCATCGAACAGCGGCTCGATCTGCGGGATGTCGTGATTCCAGAGCTGCTCCTGCAGGGCACGAGTAGCTGTGCTGATGACCACACGTTCGCCCGCCACCGCCTTGTTGGCGGCGGCCACCAGGTAGGCCATGGACTTTCCGGAGCCCGTAGGGGCTTCTATGACGCAGAGGCCGCCCTTGTACATGTTGCGTTCGGCGATGGCGGCGTATTCCGCCTGGTTCTTGCGGTAGGCAAATTCCGGAATCTGCTTGGAAAGAAGCCCGCCCTCGTCAAAAAATTCGGAGACCCGACGGCCCTTTGCAGGAACTGCGGCGCCCGACTCGGAAACTACTTCAGAAATCTTGTAGTTTGGCTTGGAACCTGCGGCGGCGTTTTCGGCTGTGGAATTGTCGGCCTTTGCAGCACTCCCGAAAAGAGCTTCCCAATGACTGCCGGCACTCACGCGCACAAGAGCGTCCATAAGCCAACTGTCCATGGACGAAATTTTCTCGAAAGATTTTACGAACAGGTTTCCGCAGGCCTCCGCGTCGGGGAGCGCCCTATGGGCGCGGCTCTGTTCAATCCCGAGGGCCTGCACCAGCGTATCCAGGCGATGGTTGGGAACGTCCTGGAACGCAATCCTCGAAAGGGTCAAGGAATCCCATACGGGGTGATTCTCAAAATCGATTCCGACCTTTGCAAAGGCGCTCTTGAGAAACCGAGCGTCGAAACTCGCGTTGTGAGCCACGATGGGGCTGTCGCCGATAAAGCTCCGGATTTTTCCGGCCAAAGACGCAAAGTCCTCAGATTCGTCCAACTCCTTCTGGGTGATTCCCGTAAGGCTCTCGATAAAAGGGCGCAGCTTGACCGTTGCCGGGCGGACCAGGTAATCTACGGATTCTGTCGCCTTGCCGTTTTCGAAACGCACCAGGGCGACTTCGATGATTTCGTCCTTGTCAAATTCAAGGCCCGTAGTTTCCAAATCGATGGCAATAAAAGTAGGAATGTTCATGAGAATCTCACTTTTTCGACAATGTCGGCAAATTGGGAATCAGCTTGTTCAAGTCGTTTTCGCCCTTGGATATCTTGAGCGTGTCGTTTGGCGCGCGCCAGGGCTTGCCGAAAGAGAAAGGCGAAAGCGCGCCCGCATCGGGCGTGTCGCGGCCTTCCTTGGGGTAGTAATATTCGATAAAGAAAGCGCCTTCTTCCAAATCCGGGAAGGTAAAGTTACCTGCGGCGTCGCACTTGGCAATCTGCGCCGCCTTGGTCTCTATGGAGGTGAGCCGCACCGCCACCTGGTCGTTTCCGCCAGGGACCGCTCCCTTGAGAGACGCGAGCTTCAGCTTGGACACCGCCTCTACGCGGGCAAGGCGCTTGTACTTGAGAGTAACCACCGTATCGCGCACGCCGTTGCTGTCGGCGGCCGCAAGGGTGGTGTCGTTATAGCCCTGCAAAACTTCGATAGCCACGTCGGTAGGCCATTCCTCGTCGCGTTTTGCAAGCAGGCGGACAGGATCCAGGGCCACCACGTTCAACTGCACCGTATCCTTGTTGATGGCGGTGTAGAACGTCTGGGCCAGGGAATCTCCAAAGGGCTTGTCGTAAGAAATAATCAGCGAGTCGTGAGGGAACACCGCCTTGGTCCTGGAGGTAAACTTTGCCGATACGATGCTTGGAGCGAGAGTGTCCTTCGCCATCTCCTGCCATTCCCATTCCACATAGTTACGGAGCGTGTCCAGGGGGCGGAACAGGGAATCTTTCGCGCTGTTGCAGGCAAACTTGTAAACCGTTTCTTTCTTGGGCTTTTCGTTAAAGTAGAACTGTGGTTTTTTGGAAGAAGCTCCCAAGTAAACCTTGGAGGGGTACAGCTTTTTGCCGTCGGTATTGGAGGTTATAGAACAGTTGGCGGTATCCGTAAAGGCAGAATCAAAATAGACGGGCCGGGTAAAAGTCGCCTCCAGCACGTTTGCAAAAGGCTGGGTGACCGACTCCAACTCCAGATAACTCGTGTCCTGGTCGCCCAGGGGAATCCAGAGGGTATCGGCCGATGTTTCCGTCAAGACCAGGTCCTGAATCCAGAAGCCCACCAGTTCCGCCGACGGTTCGATTTTCTGGTTGCCGTTGGCGTCCAAGAATGCCGCTACGCGGTAACGGCCGGGCTTGAGGCCCGTCAGCTCAAAGTTTCCGGCGCTGTCCGCCAGAGTGGCAAAGAGGGGCGGCTCCTTCGCAAGCATGGGGAGCGAATCCAGCTGTTTCGTGGTGGAGTCCCTGAACTTCTGCAGGTAGCGGATTCCTTCGCGCTCTGCGCCCATCAAGAAAAGCCCGATACTCGGGTACAGCTTCTTTTTCATCATGGAATCGTTCACCATGATGCGACCGGAGAGTTTCAGCGAATCGATGTGAGCGCCCGTAGAGAACACCACCTGGAAAGGCTTCGCCAGAGAATTCCCTCGCAAATCCTTGATGCCCCCTGCAAAGGTCACCGTATAGGTAGTGCCCGTATCCAAAAGCCCGCGGGACGTGAGTTCCAGAGTCTTGCCGCTGACCTCGAAACGCATCTTCTTTTCGATAGGCGGCGAGATGGACACGGCGTTTCTCGGAATGCTGGGGTTAATCCATTCGTCAAATTCCAGCTTGATGTAAAGTTCGTTGGGGTGGTTCGTGGTTCCAGGAGCCGGGTAAACCGCTGCAATTCTCGGCGGGAGCTTGTCTTCGGGCCCGCCGCCGGGCGCCACCTGGGTGGCACAGGACACAAGGGACACGCCCATAACCGCACAGGCAATGGCCAGCGCAAGCATCCAAGAATATGTCCCGACAAACTTTTTCATCTCAAAATCAAATCAGGGGTATCACCTTGCCGATACGGCTCCAGCGGATGCTGAAGGGAATGCGCCACCAGGTAAAGGGATTGCCCAGAGCAAATTTTTGGTCTTCGTTTTCGAAGGAGAAGTAAATCACGAAAGCCTTGGCCCGGACATTCCGGAGGGACACAAAACCCCAGTAGCGGCTGTCGGCGGAATTGTCACGGTTGTCGCCCATCATAAAGAACTGGGGCGTCTTGACGGTATAGCTTTCGATGGGATTACCATCTACCAGCAGGCGGCGGTGAATCGAAAGCTGCGGAGCTGGGGCAGACAGAGTGTCTCCGGCGATTCCTTCCACCGTAGAGGCTCCGTCCTGGGGAGCGTCCACTTCCAGGGTTTCTACCACGCCGGCGGTATCTTCGGCGGTGCGGTTCTCAAGGGCCACGTTTCCTTCCAAGTCGCGAAGCACCGACGCGTCAAACCCGATGTAGCTTACCTGGCGGGTCATGCCGCCCTTGGCGTGGGGGTCCAGCATGGGTAGAAACCCGATTCTCGAAAGTTCCTTGAAATAGGCAAAACTCATGGCTCCGTAAATCGTGTCGCCCTGCACCAGATGATGCTGCAACACGGTGCGATTGTAACGCAACATGTCGTTTATCAAGAGGCTGCGGTCGTTTTCTACCGGAATAAAGAAATTCTTGAATTCGTAGTTGTTGTTTTCGACGCTGTCCTGCCAGAGGGAAATGTCCAGCTCCACGTGGCTGTCGGGATTTTCTTGCAGAATCAGGGAACGGAGCCACCAGAGTTTTTCAAGCGGCAAGGAATCTACGTAGAACACGTCGCCTACCGAGGGCACCACGAAGGTTTCCCGCTCATCCTTGGGAGACTTGGTCCGGAAGGTAGAAGTGTACTTGCCGTGACCCGGGAGCGTGTCTTGCCGGACTCCGTTCAGGTAAAGCACGCCCTGGTGAACCGCCAGGGTGTCTCCGCTTACGCCCACGCAACGCTTGATGTAGTCTTTGGGGCCATCCGCATAGTGAACCAGATGGGGCTGGCCTTCTTCGGGTTCGTGATCCCAGTAGAAGTTGCCGAACATGAGGGCGTTAAACAGATGGGTGTAACGCCCGGGATTGTTGTCGGGGTATTCGGGCTCGCCCGGGTAGCGGAAAATCACCACGTCACCTTTCTTGGGCAGGGTATATCCCGGGAAATGCTGGTTGCTAAAGGGAATGGGAGAGCCGTAGGTGAACTTGAGGCCCAGCAGAAAATCCCCGGTGCGCAGGGAATCTTCCATAGAACCGCTGGGAATCTGGAACGCCTGAATCACGTACTGGATTACAATCAGCGCAAGCACTACCGGGACGATAATTTCCCGCGTGAGGCCCTTCAAAAACTTTTTCGGCGAAAACTGTTTCGGTGTATTGTCCATATAATTCTTGACAGGGGCGCTAGAGGCTGCGGACCCTCCTCACAAAATTCCTGCTCACCAGCAGCTGGGTGCGTTCCTTGTCCCGCAAAATGACGTTCAAGCGGCTCATGTCCGACTTGCGGATTTCAGCGATGTAGTCGATGGCCACCAGGTGGGCACGGTGAATCCGCACGAACTGGGCAGGGTCCAGTTTCTTTTCCAAATCCACCAGCGGAGTGTCAATGACATACTGGTTGGTGGGAGTATAGACCGTAGTGTATTTTTCTTCGCTGTGGAAACGGATGATTTCGTCTACGTTCACCAGCAAAATCCTGTCGCCGATTTTCACCTGGAGGCGCTGCAGGTAATTGTTTGCCGAACCCATCATCTGCCTGAAGGCATCCCAGGAGAAATTTTCGGGAAGCTGGTTTTCGCTGGCCGTCTGGGCGAGGCGTTTCCGCAGTTTCTCGACGGTCTTTTCTAGCCGGGAGGCTTCTACGGGTTTCAGCAGGTAATCCACCGTATTCTCTTCGTAGGCCCGCAGGGCAAAATTGTCGTAGGCCGTGGTGAACACGATCAGGGGCATGTCCTCTTCCAGGGATTTCAGTGCCTGGAATGCATCCATGTCCGTAAGCTGGATATCCAGGAACACCACGTCGGGCAAAAGTTCCTCTATTTTTTCGATGGCCTCGGCGCCAGACGACGCCTCGCCTGCAATTTCGATTTCTGAGGCGTATGGCTCCAGCAGGGAACGCATGCGCACGCGGGCCAGTGGTTCATCATCTACAATCAGGGCCTTGCACTGCATCAGTTTTCTCCTTGAGCGGTGGAGGTGTCGGTTTCTTTGGTCAGGGCGGTGTCGGCAATTTTGGATGTATCGGCGCCGGCCGTTTTCCGCAGGGGGTTGATGTAAATGCGGATCAGTTCCGCCTTGAATCCGTCCTGGTCTTTATAGACCGTACCCGCTCCCGTGAGCAGCGCCAGAGAGCCGTAGGAGCCCTGTTGGAAACGGTAACGGACTTTTCCTTCGGAAAGTTCCATGGACAGCTTGTCGCCATCAAAAGTGAAACGGCCCGAAAGGGTGTCCGTCTCCACGGAATCGGGAGTAGAGCCCCTGACGATATTCTGGATGAACACGACGGAGCTGTCCTCTTTCAGTTCCGCCTTGACCACATTGCCCTTGCAGTTGTCACAAGGAAGCCTGCCGGAATAAAAACCGACAACCCCTTCGGGGACTTCAATCTTTTTCAGGGGCGGCAGCGGGGCCTGTTCTTCTTTGGAACAGCCCAAAAGCACAAACAGCCCTAACAGGAGAATCCAGCTAGAAATCTTCATAGGCTAAAATCTAAAAATTTTACGGAAATTATTTTGCGGAACGGGCAACTCGGAAGCCCAAAGCGTGGCCCTTGTACAGCGGAGCTTTCTTGTCGCGCTCGCTAGAAGCCATGGCCGAGGCTTTTTCGCTCCAGCCGCCACCTCGCACCACACGGTTCGTGCCGGAGTCTGCCCCCGTGGGGTCTGTCTGGTCCTTGTTCTCGTAAGTGCCATACCAGTCGTTCACCCATTCGGCCACGTTACCGCCCATGTCGAAAAGCCCGTATTCGTTGGGAGTGTATAGCCCTACCGCCACGGGGCCCTTACTTTGTGCGTAATAGGCGTAATTCTTTGCCTCATCCGTACCCCAATAATAGGTGGTAGTCGTGCCTCCACGGGCAGCCACTTCCCATTCGTTTTCGGTAGGCAGGCGAACGGCACCCTTGGCGGAATAATCGATGGTCAAATCCTTCAGGTAAGACTCGTCACCCACGGAGGTGTAAACATAGGCCGTGTCACGACCCAACAGTTTGGAGTAGGCGTTACAGAAAAGCACCGCCTCGTACCAGTTCACGTTTTCTACCGGGAAATTTGTACTGTCGTTTGCCTGCTGGGGGAGACTCCCCATGACCTTGAAATAGGCGTCACGGGTCACTTCGGTAGTAGTGATTTCAAAACCCGAAATGGAATAGGTGGCCGTTCCACGGGTAACGTCTGTGGCCGGAATTTCGGCCCACTCCACAAGGGAGGCCCAGGCGGAATCTTCATCCGCACCGTCGGAGGATTCCGGAGCGACTGAACCCGAAGAGCCGTTGCTGCCCGAAGACTTAACCGTGCCAGCGTCCTCGTCGGGGAACTGGGGGGCGAAAGTCTCTTCGCCACCGCTTGCCGAACAGGCCGCAAGGAACGCGGCCATCAAAAAAGCGAATGTCGCCTCAAAGACAAAATTTGTTACTAATCTCATAATCCTAACCTCAGACCTTCAATCCTAAAACCTAAACACCAACCACGGCCTTATGGCCTAACCACTTTCAACGTGTCACTTCACCACTCCGATGCGGTATAATTTCTGCTTGGTCTTGCCGGAGCTGAACTTCACCTGCAGCCGGACCGTATAGACATCGCTGCCCAAAGCTTTCAGGTCCAGGTTCTCGAACTGGTTCCGACCCGCCTCCACGCCGGACATTTTCTGCTGATAGACGCAGTAGCCCGTAATGTCGTAGATTTCAAGCGTTACCGTCTTGGCGGCATTCCCGATTTCAAAGCGGGCCTTGGCATTCCCGCCCCGCACAGGATTCGGGTACACGAAAAATTCCCGAATTTCGTCCTTCAGTTTGGCTGCCGCAGGTTCGCCAAGCCGAGAAGCGTCAAAGTAGCCCGTCCTTTCGTTTCCGCCGGCAGGGAGCGTCCACGCCGCCGGAGATTCCACCGCCTTGCCGCTAGCTTTTTTCAGACGGAACGCCGAAAGGCTGTTCCTGTGCAGGGCGTAAATTTCAGGACCTGCGGACTTTGCGTCGGGAATGGCGTCAGCTACGAAGATGCTCATGGGCTTCAGCTGCTTTACAGACTCCACATACTCGAAGCTTCCTGCCGCCAGGGGGAATCCGTCTTTTTCTGTAAGGGCCTTGCCTTTGCCTGTGTAGGCGTACACCAAGCCGTCGTTACTGGGCACGAGAATTTCGGGAGCGTCGTCACCGTTCACATCTACAAGCACAGGGTCGCTGAAAAATCCGTATATCGGAGACCCGCGGGACACCTTCACCGGGAACCCTGCGATGGGGAGGCCCGAACGGTCCAGCGCGTACACCAGGTTGTCCCCCAAGAAAACGATTTCGGGATACTTGTCTCCGTTGATGTCACCGATGGCAATACCGGAGGTCTCGTCCTTCAAGCCGCTGGTACCGCCAGCGCCGCGCTTGTAGTTCTTGGTCCAGAGAGTTTTGAGGGTGCCCTTGCTTTCGTCAAAATTCAAGCTTGCCACAGTCCCGCGACTGCCCACGGCAATGATTTCGCTTGCGCCGTCCCGGTCCATGTCGGTACAGGCAATGCGGAATGTCTCACCGGACTTGCCCTCTAGTTTCTTGGGCCCGCGAGAGGTAAACACAGAGCCGTCATCAGACGCGTAGGCAAACAGGTCGTCGCCGCTCTTGGACAATTTACCGCAATAGGCCATATCCGTAAAGACCTTTGCCGAAGACTTTTCCGAAATCTTGAATCCCTGAACAGGAGCGAAGGTCTTTGCGTCATAAATCAGCGCTCCCTCGCGGCTGGCAATCCGGATTTTTCCGTCGTGAATGACAGGCCCCGCCGTCGCGGAATCCACCGCAAGTTCATCTTGTATGGGGAGACCACCTACAAAGCGGGTCTTCACCAGCTTGTTCCTGTGCAGGCTGTAAACATCCTTGCCGTCGCTGGTTATGCCCACCAGCGGGCCATGGCTTGCGCCCACGCGGTACAGCGGCACCTCGACCTTTGCACTGTCGCGGGTCAGGGACTTTTGCACAATCGCGGTATCGGCAACGAACAGCGTGTCGCCTAAAGCATTGAACGCCTGCAGGGTTCCGTCCTCGGCGCCCACCACAAGGATTTTTCCTCCCTCGTGTTCCGGGTCGTCAACGAACACGGCGCCACGCACCGCCGAATTCAGGCCCACGTTGCGGGGGAACTTGCTCCCTTCGATACTGCCGTCGTCAATGCTGATGGTCACGCTGATTACAGGTGCCGCAAAGTTCAGTACGCTATCGCCCATGAAGGCGTTAGAAGTTTTCTCCTTGCGGGCATCCTTCGGCACATTCACCGTAATCTTGATTCCGGTGTAGCCGCCCTGGGCCGTCATGGTGTTGGCATAGCCCGTAGTGCCAATGGTCTTGACCGTATCGAATTTCTGCTTGGAATCCTTCGCGGGCACCCGCAGGTGGGGCAACAGGTCTGTACCGCTGCCATAATCGTAGGTGTCTTCGCCCAAGGCGTTCTTGAAGGACTTGCCTATGCTGAGAATCCCGTCAGATTCTACGAGGGACATTCCGAACTGGTGGTCCCGCAGGGTGTCGCCACCCCAGAAGTTCGCTATGCCATACTGCAAGGATTCCCGCAGGTGCCATTCGTTCACCTTCCAGACGGCAATCCCGCTGGCCGGGAGCCCTGCATCAAAGGAACTGGGCGCGAGAATGAAACCGCTCAACTGTTTCTTGTTCGGGCTGCACTTGCCATTCACGCACACGTTGTCCTCGAAAAGTTTGGAGATGCTGTCCACAGGAACCGTAACCTTTTCCTCTTCGGTCTGTTCGCCCGCATTCCGGACGTATCCCACTTCTACCGTGCCGTCCTTGTTCCAACTGCGCTGGCGGTTTTCGATGAGCAGGTATTCGCTCCCGCTCAGGGGCACTTTCACGATTTCGGTGCCGAGGCCGCTACCAGCGGCAGCGATTTCCACCGTCACGGGCTTCCCTGCTGTTGGCCGAACCTCTCTCACCTTTCCCCAGCCCATGTAGAGCCTGTCCCAGGCCGCAGGCAGTGCCGGCAAGAATCCGTTGCCCGCGTTGTAGCCAGCAAAATCCATCAGGTCGAAATATCCCAGGCGGCTGATTCCCTTCACCACGTCGTAAGTGTTGGGGAGCCCCAGTTCACGACCCACCTGGTTTGTGATAATCCCGTTGATGCCCCAGTTCAGGCTATCTTGCGAGGCTGTTTCAGACACCACCATGATAGAACGCAAGGTATCCGCAGTCCCCGCATCTACACCCTTCAGCAAAAGAGCCGTCGTCACCGTATCGCCGCTCTCGCCCACACCCATCACGGGCTTCACGTTTTCGTTCTTGGCGGAATCGGGCATCAGGTACATCCAGGCATCCTTATCCACGTAAATGTCCAGAAAATCTCCCGGCGTGTCGGCATTGCGGGTTCCCATGCTGCCACCGTCCAGCAGGCGGCTCGCCCCAGCGTGGGCAATCATGTAGGAGCGTTTTACGTTCGGGTTCTTGGAAAGGGGTATCTTGAAGGGCGAATCCTTGGAGGAATGAGCCTTGGCCACCGCATCGTAAATAAAGTTCAGGTAAAGGCGACTGCGGTCCTCGTCGTATTCCGCCGTCTTTTCGCCCTTGCTCTTGCCGGTGCGGTTATAGCCCATAATGGGCTTGTCCAAAGTGTACAGGGAATTTTCAGGAAACACCCGTGCACGCACCGCCAACTTGCCCCCGCTGGCCGCCTGGTAGTAGGCGTTCACGAATTCAAAATGGCGGATCCAGTAGTTCGGATTGGCACGCACTCCCGAGGGATCCAGCTTGTAATTCACCTTGGTGTCGGAATTGAACTGGCCGTTTCCCGTGGTGAGGGAATTATCCGGTTGCTCTTCCTTGAAATCCACCAGCAGCACGAACACTTCCAGGGTGTCCGCCGCCTGCGCAAAAGACAAAAGACCTACAACAAATGCAAAGAAAACCGCATTCAGCTTCATAGGGTAAAATTTACAAAAAAGGAATAAGGCATTGGCAACCGCTCTATAATTTTTTTTGATAACTCCGCATAAAAATTTAGTATTGGACAACGTAAAAAACCGCTTCTATATTTTGCGCAACAAAAAAACGGTGCAGACGCACCAAAGGAGAGTGCAAAATATGGCAAGAGTAAAATTTATTGAATCCGTTGACGAAGCCCAGGGCAAGGCAAAGGAGGCCTACGAAAAGCTCGTCTCTACAGGCAAGATTACCAACATGAAGCGTGCGCTGCTGCAGGACTACGCCACATTCGACGCCTTCATGGGTTGGTACACCAGCTGGGCCCGACTCGTAGAAATCATCGGGCAGCGCGCCGCCACCGTTTACGCCCACGCGGTTTCTACCACCAACAGTTGCCAGCTCTGCTCGCTGTTTTTTATCAGCGACCTGAAGGCTCTCGGTATCGACCCCAACGGCTTTGAATACGAGAAGAACGAAGAGATTCTCGTGAAGCTCGCAAGGCAAATCGTGAAGAACCCCACCGCCGTTCCGGACAGCTACTTCGAGGAACTGCGCAAGTTCTACAACGATTCCGAGATTGTGGCCATCGTGGGCTTTGCCGCCCAGATGATAGCCACCAACAACTTCAACTCGGTGCTGAAAATCGACGTGGACCAGCGTCTTCTCCCCATCGTAGGCGAATTCAAGCCCGCCACCTGGAGAAAAGACATCAAATAAGTTTGTACTCTCCGTACAAGCTGGCGCTCCCGGGAGATTCGAAGTCCTTTTTCGGGAGCGCCTTTTTTCTTTTTGCGTTATAGCAAAATTCTATAAAACACCATAAAAATATAATATTGGACGGGGTGAAAATCCCGTTCTATATTTGGCAGCACCAAAAGTTGTACGGAGATGCTGTGAAGATAGAACGGCTTAAAACGGATTTGCTGATTATAGGCGGCGGGACGGCCGGCTGTTATGCCGCTATTACTGCTGCAAGTAATGCCGACGGGGTACAGGATGCCGCGGAAAATAAAGGCGCCTGCCTCAAGATACTCGTCGTAGAAAAGGCGAACATCAAGCGGAGCGGTTGTCTTGCCGCTGGCGTAAACGCCCTGAACGCCTACATTACCGAAGGCCGCACGCCCAGGGATTATGTGGAATACGCGAAGAAGGACGCCGACGGAATCGTGCGCGAGGATTTGCTCTATTCCATTTCGGAGAGGTTTAACGAAGTCACGGCGCACCTGGAAAAGCTGGGCCTGGTCATCTTGAAGGACAAGGACGGCAAGTATGTGACCCGCGGGAACCGCAACATCAAAATCAACGGCGAGAACATCAAGCCGATTTTGGCTGCGGCAGTCGCGAAGGCTCCGAACGTTCAGGTGCTGAACCACGTGAACATTTTCGATTTTTCCGTTCACGACAACAGGATTGACGGGGCGTTCGGTTTCGGAATCGAGAACGATACTTTTTACGCCATCGAGGCGGGAGCGGTGATTATCGCGACGGGCGGTGCCGCCGGACTTTACCAACCGAACAATCCGGGATTTTCGCGCCACAAGATGTGGTACCCGCCGTTCAATACGGGCGCGGGTTACGCCATGGGAATCCGTCACGGTGCCGAGATGACCACATTCGAGATGCGTTTTATTGCGCTCCGTTGCAAGGATACGATTGCCCCAACGGGAACGCTTGCGCAGGGCGTTGGCGCCAAGCAGGTGAATGCGCTCGGAGAAGTTTACGAGACCAAGTACGGAATTTCTACTTCGGAACGCGTGTACGGTACGGTGGCCGAAAATCTGGAAGGTCGCGGGCCGTGCTACTTGCGCACCGTCGGGATTACGCCCGAACAGGAAGAATCGCTTTTGAAGGCTTACCTGAACATGGCTCCGTCGCAGACGATTCGCTGGATTGAAAACGGCACTCCGTCGAAAGCGAATGTGGAAATCGAAGGTACGGAGCCCTACATCGTGGGCGGCCACACCGCAAGCGGTTACTGGGTGGATACCAAACGCGCAACGACTATCGAAGGGCTCTATGCCGCTGGTGACGTTGCCGGTGGTGCCCCGCAAAAGTATGTGACGGGGGCCCTTGCCGAAGGCGAGATTGCCGCGAAAAGTGCCGTGGAGTACATAGAGAGTTTGTCGGCCCTTCAACAAGCTCATGGACCTGACATATCGAGCGTGAATCTGTTGGAAAAAATTTCGGAAGGGGAGGTTGCAGAACATGTCGCAGAAATCGAGAAATTCCTTGGCAAACGAGTCAATAACACCTTCGAAAAAGCCCGTGACGAAGGCGGAGACACCGTCGAACACCTTGAAGAAGAAATGCAAACAATTATGGACGCTTTTGCAGGTGGCATCAAGACAGGCTATCGTTATAGCGAAAATCAGTTAGCAGTTGCTCTTGAAGAAATCAAGAAGATTGAGGCCCGCACGGATTCCCTGCGTGCCGCCGACCTACAAGAGGTGATGTACATCTACGAACTCAGGGAACGCCTGACGGTCTGCAAGAGCGTGATTGCGCACTTGGCCGCACGCCATGAAACACGTTGGCACGGTTTTGCTGAGAACCTCGACTATCCCGAAAAAGACAACATCAACTTCCGCAAGTACGTGAATTCCCGTCTCGAAAACGGACAAATTAAAATCATCTTGCGCGAACTTACTGCAGAAGGGCAAAGGAACTATGAGCATCAGCATTGATCAAGGCAAGTGCATCGGTTGCGGGCGCTGCCACGACGTTTGCCCCGGCACGTTAATCAAGATAAACGAAGGCAAAAAAGCGTTTATCAAGTACCCCAAGGACTGCTGGGGTTGCACCTCGTGCATCAAGGAATGCCCCGTTCACGCTATCCGATTCTTCCTCGGCGAAGACATTGGCGGCAAGGGCTGCAAGGTGCACACCGAAAAGGTCAAGGGCCAAAAGAACGATATCGTGCGTTGGATTTTTGAGTTGAACGACGGAAGTGTCAAGACTATCGACATTGACCCCAAGGAATCGAACAAATACTAGGAATTTCACAAATCGTCATTCCGGGCTTGACCCGGAATCTTAATGGAGATTTAACTTGAGCGAATATTCACATCTCGACGAACTGGAAGCCGAAGCCATCTACATCATCCGCGAAGTCGCTGCCGAATGCGAAAAGCCGGTGATGCTTTATTCTATCGGCAAGGACAGTTCCGTCATGTTGCATTTGGCCATGAAGGCCTTTTACCCCGAAAAACCGCCTTTCCCGTTCCTGCACGTGAACACCACGTGGAAGTTCCGCGAAATGATCGAGTTCCGCGACAATATCGCAAAAAAACTCGGCATCGAAATGCTGGAATACATCAACCAAGACGGCGTCAAGCAGGGCATCAACCCGTTTGACCATGGCGCTGCCTATACCGATATCATGAAGACGCAGGCCTTGAAGCAGGCGCTCAACAAGTACGGCTTTACCGCTGCCTTTGGCGGTGGCCGCCGTGACGAAGAAAAATCCCGCGCCAAGGAGAGGATTTTCTCTTTCCGTAATTCTGCACACGCTTGGGACCCGAAAAACCAGCGCCCCGAAATGTGGAAACTTTACAACACCAAGATTAACAAGGGCGAAAGCATCCGCGTGTTTCCGATTTCGAACTGGACCGAAAAGGACATCTGGCAGTACATCAAGCGCGAAAAGATAGACATCGTTCCGCTGTACTTTGCAGCCCCGCGCCCAGTCGTGGTGCGCGATGGCAACATCATCATGGTGGACGACGAACGTTTTCCGCTTCGCGAAGGCGAAACGCCCGAAATCAAGTCGGTGCGTTTCCGTACACTGGGCTGTTACCCGCTCACGGGTGGCATTGAATCGACCGCCACGACGCTTGACGAAATCATCGACGAAACATTGAGCGCCGTTTCTTCGGAACGCACATCCCGCGTCATCGACAACGAAGCCGCAGGCAGCATGGAACGCCGCAAGAGGGAGGGATATTTCTAATGAAAGGTTTGTTGAAGTTTATTACGTGCGGCTCGGTGGACGACGGAAAATCTACGCTCATCGGGCATATCCTCTACGATTCCAAGCTACTTTACGCCGACCAGGAAAAAGCTTTGGAGCTTGACAGTAAAGTCGGCAGCCGTAGCGGAAAAATCGACTATTCCCTTTTACTGGACGGCCTGATGGCCGAACGCGAGCAGGGCATCACCATCGACGTGGCATATCGCTATTTCACGACGGACCGTCGCAGTTTTATCGTGGCAGATACGCCGGGGCACGAGGAATATACCCGCAATATGGCGGTGGGAGCCTCTTTTGCGGACCTCTCCGTGATTCTCGTGGATGCCTCGCAGGGCGTTCTGGTGCAGACACGCCGTCACGCCCGCATCTGCAAGCTCATGGGTATCCGTTATTTCGTGTTTGCCGTGAACAAGATGGATCTTGTGGGCTACAGCAAGGAACGTTTCGAAGAGATTCTCGCGCAAATCAACGAACTTGCAACTGAACTTTCGCTCCACAGCGTTTACGTGATTCCGCTTTCGGCTACCGAAGGCGACAACGTGACGGTGAAATCCAAGAACATCGCCTGGTACCAGGGCAAGGCCCTCCTGGATTATCTCGAAACCATTGATATCGACGATGCACAAACCGAAGCGGGATTTTTCCTGCCCGTGCAGCGCGTTTGCCGCCCGGACCGCACCTTCCGCGGGTTCCAGGGACAAATCGAAGCGGGCGCAATCCGCGTGGGCGATACGGTTACGAGCCTCCCGAGCAACGAGAAGGCGACCGTCAAGGGAATCCTGCGTGGCGACAAGAATGTGGAAGAGGCTCACGCCGGTGAACCCGTCACCATTTCACTGGACCGCGAAGTGGATGTTTCTAGAGGTTGCGTGCTCGCCAAAGACACTGACATCGGAAGCTACAAGAAAATCAAGGCTTCGCTCCTGTGGATGGATGACGAGCCACTTTCACTCGGCAAGGACTACCTTGTAAAACTCGGGACGAAAATGATTCCCGGAATACTCACTAAAATCGAGTATGCGATTGACGTGAATACGGGCGCACACCAGGCTACCGAAATGCTCAACAAGAATGGCATCGCCGTTGTTGAAATTGTATTTGCCGAAGGAATTGTCGTGGACCTTTTCGAAAAGCACAAGACCTTGGGCGAACTGATTTTGATCGACCGCGTGACCCATGCGACATCGGCTTGTGGCGTCGTGGAAGATCTTTTTGAGCGTCAGATTGCCGCAGGCGAAAAGGCTGAATTCGTGCAGGGCGAACGCCATGGTCGTGGAGAAATCTTCGAAGAGTTTTTCTACGATACGGCGACACTCTCCGTGGTGAAGCAACAACCCGTAAAGCAGCACTACACCGTAGGCGATGAAATCCCGACCGTAGGCGAAAGCTACCACTATCCCGACGATTTCGACATCATCATCTTGCGCGACAGCGTCGCCGTGAAGGTGCGCGGCAAGCGAATTGCCGAAATTACGGAAGCGGCAAAATATCTTTACGACGGATTCCCCGTCATCAACGGGCGAGGCTTTGAAATCAAGGTGTTCTCCGACGAAGATGTTTCAAGGCTTCTGCGCGAATATGCCGAAGCAGGTGAATTTGGACGAGAGGAATTCTTCCGCAAGTGGACCGCTTTCGACACGTATCGAAAAGTTGTGATAAAGTAAAATATAAGGTCCCCTAGCGGGGGCCTTTTTTTATAGCAAAAAACGATAACTCCGCATAAAATTAAAGTATTGGACAAAATAAAAAGTGCCTTCTATATTTGTGCGCACAAAAGAAGAACTAAAAAAAATAACCATAACCAAGGAGTTTAAGAATGAATCATAATTTTGCAAAGTTCGCCACCGCTGCGGCCATTACGACTTCCCTTTTCGCCTCCAACGTTTTCGCACAGGATGTTGCCCCCGCAGCAGAAGCTCCTGTGGCCGCGGCCCCTGCCGCTGAGGCCCCGGCAGCAGAAAGTCCGGTTGCCGATGCTTCGACAGGCTCAGCAACCGCCGCTCCCGAAGCAACTACTGCTCCGGAAACTCAGGCCGCAAGCGCACCCGTGGAAGAAGCCCCTGCCGAAACTCCCGTCGCTGAAACCCCTGTTGCGGAAGCACCTGCCGAAGCACCCGTTGCCTCTGCAAATGAAACTTCTGCAGAAGTTGCTCCCGCAGCTACAGCGCCCGTAGCGGAAGCGCCGAAGGCAGAAACTGCCGCGCCTGAAAAACCGAAAGAGGAACCCGCTTTCAAACTCACCGGAAACGTGCAGGCCCAGGCCATTAAGGCCGTTTACGATAACGATGCCGACAACACGCTCGACAATTCCTTCTTGCGTGCAAACATCGGTGGAAAGTATTCTTCCGATGACTTTGAAGCGGTAATCAACATTCGCATCTTCTCTCCGGCCTTTGGCAACAAGAACGTGACCGACGTGACCGTTGATCAGGATGGCAATGTCAAGGCTACGAAAACGGCACAGGACAAGATTAGCGCCGATACCTACTACGCCAAGTACAAGTGGAACTCTGATTTCGGTAATTTCAGCACGCAGTTCGGTCGTTTCCGTACGGACTGGACCGTTGCAGGTAACTTCGGTACCTACGTGGACGTGCATCTGAGCAAGCGCGGATTCCTTGCCCGCGATTACCAGCATGATGCCCTCGGCATCGGCTATGATGTAGGCGTTTCCAGCTTCAGCTTGTTGCTCGGTACATACGACAGCAAGTTCGACACCGGCTACCTCCGCGCCGAAGAAACCCTCAAGCTCGGTGATGCAAAAATCAGCGCTGCCTACCGTGGAAACGTTCTTGACCCAATCCAGCACACTGCCGAAGTGACGCACCGCATTGCGGGTCGCGCAAGCTACTACCTCCTCAAGAACCTTGGCGTTTATGGTGAAGTCGCCTACATCACCACGGGTGATGGCGAAGATTTAACGGCCGCAAACGCCATCAAGCCTGAATATGCCCAGGGCACCGATTACACTCCGTTTTTCGTCGGTCTCGAAATTCCGACCGCAGGTATCTTGAACAGTTTTTACGCGGAACTTGAATACTTCAAGGACCGCGACGAACTGAACAAGGATGCCGACGAACTCGCCTGGACGGTAAGCCTCATCAAGAAATTCGGCAAGCACAGCAAGATTCAGTTGAGCGCCTACAGCGAAAATGAAATCGCCGATGTTGCCATTGCCGCCCGCTTTACCGCAAGCATCCAGTAATTACATCTCCAAAAACCTGCCCCTGGCGTAACCCGCGCCGGGGGTCTTTTTTTTATTCTAATGAGACGCTTCGCTTTCTACTTGCCAGGTGAAGCCTGCCGCCTCGATGGTGCGAAACGTTTCTTCGAGGCTCTGGCCGCCTTCGGTGAGGTAACCCGACGCAAAAATAGAGTCGGCCACCTTGAAGAGCGTCTTTTCGTGACCCTTGAAATACACTTCGCGGCCGGCGGCGCAGCGGATGTCCGATTTCGGGAGCATTAGGCGCGCCAGGCAAAGCACCTTGATGCAGTATTCGGGCGTCAGCGCCGAAATATCACGCTTCGCTAGGCGCGTGCCTTCTACCGGCAGCAAGAAATTGATGGGCACCGAATCGGGATTGATTTCCAGCAGTTCAAAAAGCATGTCCACCACGTCTTCGGGCGTTTCGCCCATGCCGATAATGCCGCCGGAGCAAATTTCAAAGCCGAGGCCCTTCAGCATTTTCAAGTTGTCAATTCGTTCTTGGTAAGTGTGCGTGGTGCAAATGCTCGGGTAAAAACGACGGCTGCTGTTCAGATTGTGGTTGATGCGGTTGAGGCCCGCTTCCTTAAGAATCAAAGCCTGCTTTTCGGTAAGGAACCCGATGGAACAGCAAATTTGCGTGCCGTTCTTTTTCATCTTGCGGACGCGTTCAGCCAGTTTTTCGATGTCATCGTCTGCAAAACGGATGCCGCTGAGCCCGATGCAGTGCCTCGCCAAATGCATTTCGTCGACGAGATCGTTATCGCCATAGAGTTTCTTGTCTTCTACATAGCGGTACTTTTCAATAGGAGCCTCGGAATCGCGGGACTGGGCGCAATAGGCGCAGTTCTGCGTGCAGTTTCCGCTGCGGACATTGGTGAGCAACTGGATGCTTACGCGGTTTCCCTTGTACTTTGTACGCAACTGGTACGCCTGTTCAATCAAGTTTGGTAAGGAATCCGCGTTCGCGTTCAAAATTTCAAGAGCGGTTTGTCGATTCAAAGACATAATTTATCCTAAATTTTCGGTTTCAAAGGATTTTACACCCTGCTTAAGACGATTCAACCCGTCAAGGCAAATGCTTCTGGGGCAGGCGATGTTCATTCTCAAAAAATGTTCTCCGCCAGAACCATAGGCATCGCCTCCGATAAGGAACAGGCCTGTTTTTCGCCTTAAATAGGCAGCGAAATTCCTTCCCGTTTCTTTTAGTGTAGAAATATCTAGCCACACGAGATAGGTGGCGTCGCCCTTCACGGCAGAAATTTCCGTAAGTTCTTCCGCTAAAAAGTTTTCGACGAGTTTCCGGTTTTCAAAAACGTACGCACGCAGGCTATCAAGCCATTTTTCGCCTTGCTCAAAGGCGGCGACGGTAGCCACTGTCGCAAAAGAATTGGGCGCGCTGAACTTATCTGCGTGCAGCGCATGTCGAACCTTTCTCCGCAAAGCGGGATTCAGCACATACACTGCCGATGTATGGAGCCCGGCCAAGTTGAAAGTCTTTGTCGGGGCGATGCAGGTTATGCTCACCTCGCGGCATGCCTCCGACACGGCGGCAAAAGGCGTATAGCGTGTTCCCGGTCTCGTGATGTCGCAATGAATTTCGTCTGCGATGACTGTCACGCTATATTTTTTTGCAAGTTCACCAATTCTTGCCAGGTCCTCAGCGTTCCAAATTTTATTAATCGGATTATGGGGATTGCAAAGAATCATCAGGCTTGTTTGCGGGTCTGAGAACTTTTCTTCCAAGTCCGAAAAATCGATGGAGTAAGTTCCGTCCTTATACAAAAGGCGATTTTCCGCAACGCGAAGGCCAGCATCTTCTATGCAGTTATAGAAGTTGTTGTAGACGGGCGACTGCACCACGATCTTTTCGTTTGCGGTCGCCAGATGCTTGAGAATTGCCGAGATGGAATAGACGACTCCCGTTGAAAAGAACAGGTTTTCCTTTTCTATTTTAAGGCAATGTCGTCTTTCCCACCAGTCAATGTAGGCCTTGTACCAGGAATCGGAAACGTCCGTATAGCCGAAGATGCCGAGTTCCAGGCGGTTTTGGAGAGCTTCCAGAATTTCGGGCGCCGTCTGGAAATCTATATCCGCCACCCACATGGGGAGTTCGTTTTCGGCGACTTTCCATTTTATAGAATCGTCATTTCGACGGTCTATGACGGTATCGAAATCATACATAATGCATGCTTCGCCTAAATAAAATAGGTCAAGTCGGATTTTTCAGTGGAACCGAGCATGGTCGCAACACCGCCAAGTTCCACGCCGTCAATCAACTCTTCGGCTGTGATTCCCATGAGCTCCATCGACATCTGGCAGGCGACAAACTTCACGCCCTTCTGCCTTGCGCTTTCAATCAGTTCTTCTAGCGAAGAAACTCCGTTCTGCTTCATGACCGTGCGAATCATCTTGGCGCCGATTCCGCCAAAGTTCATGCGCGAAAGTCCGAGTTTCTTGGAACCGCGGGGCATCATGAATCCAAACATTTTTCCGATGAGCGATTTCTTGACGCGGACTTTTTCGGGCCTGCGCAAGATGCTTACTCCCCAGAAGGTGAAGAACATGGTAACCGGGCGTCCCATTGCGGCAGCGCCATTAGCCATGATGAACGAAGCGATGGCCTTGTCCAGATCGCCGCTAAAAACGACAAAGGTCTTGCCGTGCTCAAAATCCCTTTTCTCGAGAGACTGGGGAGCATCGCGCTTTACGATGGTCGCAAAAATGACTCCGTCCTTTTCGGTAAGCGATTTCAATTCATTGCCGGTTCGCTGGCACCAGACATCCACATCCGAAAAGAACGCTTTCTCGGTCGCTTCCACCTGGACTTCTTCGCCGACGGCCACGCTTTTGACCGCTTCGTCCACCTTCACAATTGGGCCTGGGCACTTGAGGCCCTTAGCATCCACATAGTGAATTTTCGGGACGGCGTCAAGCCCGCCTTCTACATTGTACACGTCGTAATCGCGGTCGGCGAGGATTTCGGCAACCTCTTCGGATCGGTCTCCCGTGGAGCAGAACACGTAAACGGGCTTGTCTTTCGGGATGCTGTCTATCTTCTTGGACAGTTCAAAGAACGGAACCTGCAGCGCGCCGTTCACAGGGCGGACGATGGATTCGCTCGGTTCGCGAACATCGAGCAGTGTCGAATTTTGGGAATCGATTTTGTAGAAATCATTTGCAAGGAATTTTTTGACTTCGGACATTTTCTTTGTCGTGTATAAATGCGTTTAGTGATGGTGGTGATGATGATGGTGGTCCATCTCTACCGCAGGGGCTGATACCGCAGAGGCCGCCTTGTCGGGGGAATAGCCGGCAATGCCCGGATCCACCATGCCGAAAATCATAGCGATGTGGGAGAATACGAGGAACACCGCCAACAGCAGAATGCGGACAAGTGAACGTCGCACTTCGCTAGCCTTTCGCCACAATGCGCGCACGTTGAGCAAAGCAAGCAAAATCATG
>CALATK010000038.1 GCA_937891805.1 uncultured Fibrobacter sp.
GGCTGAATACCATGGCGAACATGAACCTGTTGGTGATGGTGAGTTGATCAAAGGGAATGTTTTTTGTTTCCATTTTTCGTTTTATAGCGGGAACGCGCCCGTGTCGCGGACAGGGAAGGGCCCCATCTATGTATAAGACGTTTTTTTGGGGCGAAATATGCCTGAAAATTTTGTTTACGTGCGGATTTTACAAATGAAAGGGGATCCCCGTGATTCTATCGCCCTATCGCTACGCTCCAGGGCTCCAGAATGACAGCGGGGATGACGAAGAGAGGGCGAGGATGACGATGGTAGGGATAGGAGGTGCCCGGTCAGATGCGAATGAGGCGAACGATATGCAAAAACTTGTTTTTGTATATCTGAGCCGAAGAGCATCGCACTTGTGCAAGCCGGGCATGACAGCGGGAGGGGGCGCGGGTCGTGCCCTTATTTAAAACGCCTGCAAAAAGAGCAGTTTTGACACAACGGGTGGCGCAGTTCGTGCTTTTGGAAGCCTTCTCGCAGATTTTGGGCGAGGGGGCTTTTTAGTATGTCGGCCAGGGGCTGGTCCTGAATGTTTCCCAGGGTGATTTGCCCCTGGTAATCCAGACAGCAGGGCACAACCCGCCCGTCGTGGAGCATCCCTACATGGGTTTCCAGGCCGTGGCAGGTTCCCTGTACCAAGGTTGGTGAGCCTGTCGAACCACGTCTTTCGTCTAAACTAGGCCATTCAAAGCGGGAATCCTGGTGCAGGTAGAGCCTGCCCTGGACGGGAAAGCTCTTGTGGCGGCTGCAGAAATGTTCCAGGTCTAGAACGTCTTTGCCGTCGAGGCCGAAGGTCTGTGCGACTCGGGCAAGCATCAGGCGGTTCCAGCCCCGCTGGCGGTCTGCGTCGGGAAAGTCTCCCGCGTTCCAGAGCCTTAGATTGAGGTACAGGTCGGGGCGCTCTGCAAGGGCCATCTGGCAAAAGTCCAGCACGTCTTGAAGGTAGGGCTGAGCCTGGTCTGGCCCGAGTTCCCCGTAGGCGTGGGTGGAAAAGTTCACCTGCCGGAGTGCCCCGCTTTGCAGCAGGTGCTTGCCCACCCGGGCGATTGTGGAGCCGTTGGTGGTCAGGTTCAGTTTCAGCGGCGTAGATTCCAGCGCCTTCAGGTAATGTACGAATCCGGGGTGGAGCGTGGGCTCTCCCAAAATATGGAAATAGACGTTTTCGGCATGGAGCGCCGCCTGCTGGATACACCGTTCGAAAAGGGCGGAATCCATGAAGTTGCGGTGGGCGCCAGAACTTGTTGGCGCACTTTTTGCGACAGCTCTCTCACACGACGCAGGCGACGATTTTCCGCAGGGGCAAAAACTGCAGTTCAGGTTGCAGGCGTCGGTAATCTCGATGTAGACGGAGTTGAGCAAGACTGGGCCTGGCTGGTGGTTACTGCAAGTCCCGCTGCAGAATCTCGCACTGTTCCTTTTTCCACTCCTCGAAGGTGTCGTCGGCGATGTGCCGTTTGGCCTCCCGCATCAGGTGCAAGTAAAAATGCAGGTTGTGGATGCTGGCCAGCGTAAAGCCCAGGGATTCCCCGGCGTGGTGCAGGTGGCGCAGGTACGCCCGGCTAAAATTACGGCAGCAGTAGCAGTCGCAGTTGGGGTCCACGGGCTTGTCGAATTCCTCGGCATGGCGGGCCGCCTTGTAGCGCAACACGCCTTCGCTGGTAAACAGCATACCGTTGCGGGCGTTGCGGGTAGGCATTACGCAGTCGCACATGTCCACACCCCGCTCAATGAGTTCCAGCAGGTTCCAGGGCGTGCCCACGCCCATCACGTAGCGGGCATGGTCCTGGGGCAAAATGTCGGTGCAAAAATCCGCTATTTCGTACATGGTCTCGGTGGGCTCGCCTACGGAGAGGCCTCCCATGGCAAATCCGTCGGGCCCGAGTTCCGCGATGCGTTCGATGGCCTGCTGGCGCAAGTTCTTGTGCATGCCCCCCTGGATAATCCCGAAGAACTGCTGGTCATAGCCGTGGATGGGCGGGTGTTCCTTGAGCCATTGCATGGCTTCCGCAGTCCACTTGAGGGTGTAATTCAGGCTGTGTTCCGCCTCCTTCGCGGTGCTGGGGAAGGGAGTGCACTCGTCCAGGGCCATGATGATGTCGGCGCCGATTTCGCGCTGGGCGTTCATGACGCTTGCGGGGCTAAAGAAGTGTTTCGAGCCGTCCAGGATGCTCCTGAATTCCACGCCTTCGGGGGTAATCTTGCGCAAATCCTTCAGGCTCCATACCTGGAATCCGCCGCTGTCGGTAAGTACCGGGCCGTCCCAGGCCATGAACTTGTGGATGCCCCCTGCCTTTGCGATGCGGGGCGTGGTGGGGCGCAGGTACAGGTGGTAGGTGTTGGCGAGGATGATTTCTGCCTTGATGTCCTTCAGCTGGGCGGGGGTTACCGCCTTGACGGTGGCTTCGGTACCTACCGGCATAAAAATCGGCGTTTCGATGTCGCCGTGGGCCGTGCGGATTCGTCCGCGGCGGGCTTTGCTGCGCGGCGACTTTGCCAGAAGTTCGAAGGGATTGTTGTTCACGAGCTAAAGATAAATAATCGGGAAACCGGCCCGGTATTCCTTTATGATGTAAGGATGCTCTTTTGCGTATTCAAGAATCTTTTCGCCGAGACCAGATTTTACGAGTTCGGTAAGAGCTTGGCTTGGAACCGCACCGATGCTCGGGCATGTGGGCGTAAGCGCGATGACGAGTTCGCCGTCTTTATTCATAATGCGGAGTGGCCAGATGGAGCAGTCGAAGGGCTTGTCTTCGGGCTTCAGGATGCAGCCTTTTTGCGGGTTCAGGAAAGTGCAGGGAACTTCTTCTTCGGGGTCGGCGGTACGGTAATTGTTTTCAAGGACGAGGCGGCCCGCGCAGGATTTTTGCGGGTCGTCAACTGTGCGGAACACCCCCACCATGCCGTATTCGTTTGGCTTGCTGAGTTTTTCCACGACTTCGGGCGGGAAAAGCGGGGTTTCCCAAAGG
>CALATK010000039.1 GCA_937891805.1 uncultured Fibrobacter sp.
TTGATCTCCCACAGAGCACTTCGCACCGTTGGCAACCGACAGCGCACACTCATATCGCAGCGCGTTGGGGTGCTTGAAGCCGCCGAATTCTCCGATTTCCAGGCCGACGCCCTGACCGGCGACTTCTTCGGCGAAATGTCCCTCATCGACGGCGAGCCCCGCTCCGCCTCGGTCCGCACCGTCAGCGACTCCCAGCTGATGATCATCTACCGCGACGCCTTCCTCTCGCTCATCAAGCAATACCCCGAACTCGCCATGTCGCTCCTCTCCGAAATGAGCAAGCGGCTCCGCAAGGCCAACAAGCAAATCGGCTCCCTCTCCACCATGTCGGTCAGCGGCCGCGTGGCCGGCACCCTGCTGAACCTCATGGAAGAACGCGGCGTGCGAATCCACACCGACAACGGCAAGATGGTCACCGTCATCCACAACCGTCCCACCCAGCAGCAGCTGGCGGACATGTCGGGCACCACCCGCGAAACCGTGAGCCGCATCAGTTCCATCCTGGTGAAAGCCGGCGCCATCGCCATCACGGGCAAGGACATCGTAATCTTTGACGAGGAGTCGCTACAGGAAAAAGCCGCCAAGGGATAAGGGGGGAAGCCTCCCCCTCGCCGCTGCTGCGTCATGGCGGGCAACTTGCCTAGAGCGGCAATCGAAGGAACCCGCCACCTGGCCGCATCAGCAGCTACCCCCTCTCCTAGGGGGCACCCCTAAAACCCCGGGAAGCTGGATAGGGGCTAGGATCTAAGATTAGGGGCTAGGATCTAGAGGCTAGGATTTAGGGGTTAGGATTTAGGGGATAGGGAGCGCCGGTTCGAAGGAATGAAAAGTTTGAAGTTCGGATTGTGAATCCGGACGACAAGGTGAAAAAAGGAAATGAGTAAGATAAAGAATTTTTTTAAGTGGTTCAAGACATCCCCGTTCATCAGGGCGTTCATCCTCTGGGTGGTGTTCCTGGTGATTCTCGCGCTTGCGGTAGATAAGATTGCGCTGCCTATTTTCTCCGGACAGTTCACCAGCACCGCCGAGGTGCCCGACCTGGAAGGCATGACCGAAGCCGAGGCGGACGCTGCGCTTTCGGCGGTGGGCTTCAAGGCCAAGTGGCTGGAAGAGGGCCGCTACAACGCCCAGGTGCCCGCGGGCCGCGCGCTGGTGCAGATGCCTGCCGCCGGTCGCATGGCCAAGGTAGGCCGCACCGTCCAGATCACGAGAAGCCTTGGACTCCGTCAGGTGGAAATTCCGGACCTTCGCGGAAAGAGCCAGAAGCAGGCCACCATAACGCTGACCCGCGCAGGCCTTGTGCAGGGCCAGATCATCAAGGGCGCCCACAAGAGCATTCCCCGCGGAGTGGTTATCCGCACAGACCCTATGGCCGGCGACACCGCCCGCGTGGGCGATACCGTCAACGTCATCATCTCTGCAGGTGAAACTCTCGGGCGCGTGCTGCTGCCCTCCTTTGCAGGCGAAGTCATCGACGACGTGTTCGTGAAAGTGGAACAGCTTGGGTTCAAGGTAGGCAACGTGAAGCGCGTCAAGGCCGAAAATGGCGAAGCCCCGAACACCGTCATAGAAACCTCTCCCAAGGAGGGCGACTACCTGTTGCCCGACACCAAGATTGACTTTGTGATTGCCGACTAGCTATGTTCCGTAGAGGTCTGACATTTTTCTGGACGATAGCGCTGGTGGCGCTCTTGGCGGCGTGCAGTTCTGCACCCCGCAAGGACGCTGGCGGCCAGGCGACCCTGACGGCGGCGGATTCTGCCGCCATCGCAAAAGCCGTTGCACAGAAGGCCGAAACAAAACAGCCGGCAACGGTCCAGAATCTGGACGTGGCTCACGAATCGTTCATCCGGGCTATGGAAATGGAACTCCGGGGCGAAAAGGCCCTGGCCGAAATTTTCTGGCAGCGGGCTTTCGAGGCGGACCCTGAAAGCCGCTACCTCTCCTTCGCCGTGGCCGAACGGATTGCCGCCCACGGCGAAGATTCTGCCGCGCTGGCACTAGCCCAGCGCGCCAACCAGCTGAAAGGCAAGACGAACCCCGGTCAGTTCGAACTGCTTGCTAAGTTGTATGTAAAAGCGGGAATCGCCGATTCTGCCCGTCGGTATTTCAATCTGGCGCTGGATTCTTCCCGCTATCAGGACATGACGCTCCTGTACGATTACAGCCTGTTTCTGGAAGCGGTGCAAGACAAAAAGGAACTAGTGCGGGTCTATGACCTGCTGCTCCCCCAGGTGAACTACATCTCTTCGCTATTCCAGCGGCAGCTGAACTTGCTCATCGACATGCACAAGGATTCCGCCGTGGTGGAGCTTTTTGCCAAGGGCTACGAGGCTACCGGCGACAAGAAAATGTTGCTCCAGCAGGTGCAGGGGCTTATCATCCAGAAGCGCAATGCCGAGGCCCGTGCCATCGTGGATACCCTCAGCACCGTGTCGGAATACGAAGAGAACATGATTAACTTGGTGCTCCTGGTGATTGCAAAAGACAGTCGTGCCGACGCCCTCGCCTTTTTGCGGAAAAAGATCTACACCGACCATCTGGAATCTCCCGTGCTGATTTATTTCTTGGCCAACTACGAATATGCCCAGAACGAGGTGGACAGCGCGAAGGTTCATTACAACAAGGCCCTGGAGGGTCTCACGAGCAAGCCCTTTGCGGCCCAGGCCTGCAGGGCTCTGGCCGGAATCGCCCTCACCGAAAAAAAGAAGGACGATGCCGTTGCCTACGCCGTGCGTGCGGACTCCATTCTGGACGGTAACGACAAGGATTTCTTGGCCATGACCTATGGCTATGCGGGCAAGTACCAGCAGGCCTATTATCTGCTGGACTCCCTGCTTGGAGTCTGGACCAACTGGACGCCCATGGCGGGCATCGCCGATTCCGCGTCGGTTGCCCAGGTGAATCATGAAGCCCAAAAAACTTACAGGCACTTGCAGCATACCTACGCCAAAATTCTGGTAGCGCAGGCGCAAGAAATTGAATCCGACGGCAAGGCCGATTCCCTCAAGCTTTTCCAGGCGCACGAGGCGCGGTCCAAGGCGAACCTGTTCTGGGAAAGCATGCTGATGGGAGATTCCACCAGCCTGCTCATCCGTTTCAACATGGCCATGAATCTGGAACGCATGGAAGAATTTGACGAATCCTTCAAGCTGTTCGAATACCTGCTGACCGCCCCGGACAGGGGCGAGCTGGACAGGCCCGAAGTGTACAACTACTACGGATACTCCCTTATCGACCTGAACCGCTCTCCCGAAGAAGTGGACAAGGGGATTGCGCTGGTGGACAAGGCTCTTGCACTCGAAAAGGGCAAGGCTCCGTCGGAAGCGTTCTTGGATTCAAAGGCCTGGGGGCTCTACCGCAAGGGAAAATTCGAAGAAGCCTACGCCGTGATGCAGCAGATAAAGTCTGAAAATTTCAAGGAAGACTACGTTTACTGGGAACACATGGGCGCCATACAGGCAGGGCTCGGCAAGACCGCCGATGCGGTCAAGTCTTACAAGCTGGTGCTCAAGCTCAGGCCCAACAACAAGGCCGCCAAGGAATTTTTGAAACAGCACAAGAAGTAAGGCGCTATGTCTTTTCGGGTCTTTTCACAACGGCGTCATTCAGGAGCAACTGCGTCAGCCACGGATTTCTCCCAGCGTCATCCTGGAGCGCAGCGATGGGATCCATACAGTTCTTGCCATCGCTTGAAAAAAGCATCAACATTCATACTCATTTTTTTTGCTGCCCTCCTTCTGGCAGGCTGCGCCGGAAGCCGTGGCACCGCAGGCGCCTGCGAAGGTTCTGTGGAATGCGCCCAGGAGCAGGCACGCCCCGACAGCTTGCGGGCTAAATTCCAGCTGAACATCACCCAAGAAGACGGCAAGATCCAGGAGTTCGACGCCGTGCTTTTCTCTGTACCGGGAAAACGGTACAGGCTTGAACTGACGGGCCCCTTGGGAATCGGCGTCGCCTCTATGCTGTGGACAGAATCCGGCTGGCAGATGGTGTTCCCGACAGAAAAGCTCTACGTAAAGGGGAACGGCTACATGGTGGGCCTCTTGAACGACAACACGCTCCCGCTGGTGCATATCCATCAGGTCGCGGCCCTCTTTGAAGGCAAGCTTCTTCCAGAGCGCTTCGAGAAAACCGGGTCAAAGGATTCGTCGGGCGTGACCGTCGTGAGCGCGAAGGAATCCACCGGACGCCTGTTCAGCTACGGCGAAAAAGACGGACGCGTCCAGTGGCTCTTGCGTACGGGCCGCGACGGCAAGCCGGAAAAAACCGTCTTTTTGGACGAAGGGACCCTCGAAGGCCGCGCCATGCCCAGGAACATCCGTTTTGAGCGGGACGGAAAAGTCTTTCTGGAAATTTTCATCAAGAAAGTGACCCACGGAAAATCCTTCAGCCTGGGCACCTGGCGCCTGAATATCCCCAAAAGCTTCAAGGCTGTCGGGGAATAGCTGTTTAGCGCTCATTATCGCCATTCTGAGTGCGATGCACGAAGAATCCTGTGCTGCGTTTGTGCCTACGACAGGGCTTTTTTCTACATTGTAATTACTATGAGTTTCAATACCAAGATTCTTTGTATTGGTGCGGGCTACGTCGGTGGCCCCACCATGACCGTTATCGCCGACAAGTGCCCCGATGTGAAGGTGACCGTGGTGGATATCAACCAGGCTCGTATCGATGCCTGGAATAGCGAAAACCTCCCGATTTTTGAACCCGGCCTAGACGACGTGGTAAAGCGTGCCCGTGGCCGCAATCTCTTCTTTAGCACCGACATTCCCGCAGCTATCAAGGAAGCGGACATTATCTTCGTGTCTGTGAACACTCCCACAAAGACATTTGGTCATGGCGCCGGAAAGGCATCTGACCTGCAGTACTGGGAAAAGACCGCCCGCAACATTTTGGAAATTGCCGATGAAGGCAAGATTATCGTGGAAAAGTCCACCCTGCCGGTTCGTACTGCTGCCGCTATGGAACGAATTTTGAACAGCAACGACAAGGGCCTGCACTTTGAGGTTCTGTCGAACCCCGAGTTCCTGGCCGAAGGAACCGCCATCAAGGACCTGTTTGAACCGGACCGCGTGCTTATCGGGTCCCACCAGACGGAATCGGGACTTGCCGCTTGCCAGAAACTGGTGGACGTGTATGCCCACTGGGTTCCCCGTGACCGAATCCTCACCACCAACCTCTGGAGTTCCGAGCTGACCAAGCTTACCGCCAACGCCTTCTTGGCTCAGCGTATCAGTTCCATCAACTCCATCAGCGCCCTTTGCGAAAAGACCGGTGCCGATGTGGACGAGGTGGCTTTTGTGATGGGCAAGGACACCCGCATAGGCCCCAAGTTCCTCAAGGCTTCCATCGGTTTTGGCGGCAGTTGCTTCAAGAAGGACATATTGAACCTGGTGTACCTTTGCGGCTATTATGGTCTCCCTGAGGTGGCCGCCTACTGGGAATCCGTGGTTAAGATTAACGAATGGCAGACCCACCGCGTGGTGGACCGCATGCTGGAAACCATGTTCAATACCATCGCCGGTAAGAAGATTGCAGTGTTCGGTTTCGCCTTCAAGGCCAATACCGGTGACACCCGCGAAAGCCCGGCGAACCTGGTGGTTCGGGACCTGCTCAATGAACATGCGGTGCCGGTGGTGACCGACCCCAAGGCCATTCCCGACGCCAAGCGCGACCTGAAGGACGTGCTTGACCAGGTGACATTCGAAGAAGACCCCTACAAGGCTGCCGAAGGCGCTCATGCTGTGGTGGTCTGCACCGAATGGAAATGCTTTGCCGAGCTGGATTGGAAACGAATATACAGCTCCATGGCCAAGCCCGCCTTCGTGTTCGATGGTCGCAACATCCTGGATGCTGACGCTCTCCGTAAGATTGGTTTCGAGGTGTCCAGCATTGGTAAGGGGAAGGCGGAATAGGAATTTTTGACCGCCTTGTTGTGTCGTTACGTAGCCTCTCCGCGGTAAAGCAATGACAAAAATTTACATGCTGTAAGTTGTAGAAAAATGTGAGTGTTTTTCTACAGCCGTGGCGTGGCGTTTTCTACTGTAGAAAGCGATTTTCTGGGACATTGGGCAGCTTAGTATTTTAGGGTGCGCCAGTTAGCAGGAAAAATACTATAATTTTATCAAAAAAATAAAAGAGAGAGCAGTGCAACTACTTGAAAAAAATGATATATTTTGTTAAACAGGTAATATTGATAACCAACAAATGCCATCTGCCAAGACTGTAACAACTAATTTTTTTTGGAGATTCTTTGAGCGAAGTGGGGCTCAGTTAGTAACGTTTCTTGTCTCCATAATTTTGGCAAGGCTCCTTGAACCTTCTGTTTATGGAGAGATTGCTCTTGTATTGGTTTTTACAACTTTACTGCAGGTTTTTGTTGATAGCGGATTTGGTGTTGCTCTCATTCAAAAAAAGAATGCGGACAACCTTGACTTTTCCTCTGTCTTTTATTTTAACATTTTTTCATGTGCTATTTTATATGGGCTGATTTTTTTTGCAGCTCCTTATATATCTACATTTTATCATTTGGATCATCTTACACCGGTTATACGTGTACTTGGGCTTGTACTAATTGTATCGGCTGTCCGTAATGTACAACAAGCGTATGTTTCCAAAAATCTCATATTTAAAAAATTCTTTTTTGCGACCATTGGCGGGACAATAAGTGCTGCTATTGTTGGTATTACAATGGCTTGTTTGGGTTTTGGAATATGGGCTCTTGTTGGGCAACAGCTTACCAATGTAATCGTTGGAACAATAATTCTATGGATGACTGTCAAATGGCGTCCAGAACTTATTTTTTCCTTAGAACGCTTAAAAAAATTGTTCAATTTTGGATGGAAAATGCTTGTGTCTGCATTGCTTGATACGGGATATAATCAACTTCGTCAATTAATCATAGGAAAAATCTATACCGCTAAAGATTTGGCGTTTTATAATCAAGGATATCACTTTCCTCATGTGGTTGCCGTAAATATTAACACCTCTATTGATAGTGTATTGTTGCCTGCCATGTCTGCAGAACAAGACAATCGTAAACGTGTGCGGGAGATGACACGAAGAGCAATCCGTGTTAGTACTTACATTATGATGCCCATGATGATAGGGTTAGCTGTCTGTGCAGAGCCTTTGGTTCGATTGGTTCTTACTGAAAAATGGATGTCCTGTGTTCCCTTTTTGAGAATATTTTGTATTACATACGCTTTCTTCCCTATACATACAGCGAACCTTAATGCTATAAAAGCTCTGGGACGAAGCGATATCTTTCTCAAGTTGGAAATAGCAAAAAAGGTAGTCGGGCTGACGGCAATTTTAATAACGATGAATATCAGTGTAATGGCAATGGCATATAGCATGCTTGTAGTTAGCGTTTTAAGCCAAATCATCAATAGTTGGCCAAATAAAAAATTATTAGATTATCATTATCTAGCTCAATTAAAAGATATGCTTCCGCAAATTGTTTTTTCTTGCATTATGGGAGCTGCCGTCTATAGCATCAAATTCGTTGGTTTTGATGATTTGACTACCATAATTCTGCAGATTGTTGCAGGCTTTACGATGTACATTTCCCTTTCTAAACTGTTTCAAATAGAAAGTTTCAAATACATTATTGATACAATCGTAAAACTTTTTAATCAAAAAAAATAAATTAAAAATGCCAATCAAATTCCCTACAATTGGCAAAACCACGCAATCATAAGTATTCTTATAGTTTATGTGATGTGCAATTTAATTGATTATGTTAGGATTCAACTATTAGAAAAGCTCCTGTTTAAAATAATTAATTCGAAATTAAATAAAAAAATTTAGCTATATTAGCAGACATAAGAAGGTTTTTATGACAGACAAGCCAATAACCGTTACATCTCCCTTATTGCCCAACCTGGATGACCTGATTCCGATGCTCAAGGACATCTGGGACCGCAAGTGGCTTACCAATAACGGCCACTATCATAAGGAACTTGAAAAAGCCTTGGCGGAATACCTCGGTGTTGAGTACCTCAGCCTGTTTACTAATGGCACTTTGCCGCTAATTACCGCATTGCAAGCTTTGCGCATCACGGGTGAAGTCATAACGACGCCCTACAGCTTTGTGGCAACCACCCACTCCATCTGGTGGAACGGACTCAAGCCAGTATTTGTGGATGTTGAAGAAAATTCGGGCAACATTGACCCTGAAAAAATTGAGGCCGCCATAACACCGCACACAACAGCAATCATGCCCGTACATGTCTATGGTACGCCCTGTAACACGAAACGAATCCAAGAAATCGCAGATGTATACGGCCTTAAGGTCATTTACGA
This sequence comes from uncultured Fibrobacter sp., assembly GCA_937891805.1. Taxonomy (GTDB): domain Bacteria; phylum Fibrobacterota; class Fibrobacteria; order Fibrobacterales; family Fibrobacteraceae; genus Fibrobacter. Next base: position 8,311 of record CALATK010000039.1, read on the forward strand.
TGCGGCCCATGCTTTCGGCGTGAAGGTGAACGGAGATTCCGTACTTAATGCAGGAGACATAAGCACGCTTAGCTTCCACGCGACCAAAGTATACAACACCGTAGAAGGTGGCGCGCTCATTTGTCATGATGAGGCGACAAAAAAACGTATTGATTATCTTAAGAATTTCGGCTTTGCAGGTGAAACCACTGTTGTTGCTCCGGGCATCAACAGCAAAATGGACGAAATTCGTGCTGCTTACGGGCTATTGAACCTGAAACAGGTCGACAGTGCCATTGCAAGCCGTAAGGACATTGCCGAAAAATATCGCGCAGCCTTTAAAGAAGTTCCCGGCATTCGTATGTTAAATGATGTCGAAGGAGTCCACCACAATTACGCCTACTTTCCAATATTCATTGATGAAAAGTCATACGGCATGAGCCGCGATGCCCTGTATGCGAAACTTCAAGAGCGCAACATATTCGGGCGTCGCTACTTCTATCCGCTTATCAGCACATTCAGTGCCTACAAGGGGCTTGAATCAGCCAATCCCAAGAACCTGCCTATTGCCCACAAGCTCGCCGACCAGGTGCTATGCCTACCCATGTTCTCGGGTCTCGACGAGGAATCCGTAAATAAAGTCATCGATGTCGTATTAAAGAAATAGCGTTGCACGATGAAAAAGTTGATGCTTTTAGGCGGGCTCAGATACCTGCTTCCTGTAATTGAAGAAGCCCACAAGTTGGGTGTTTATGTGATTACAGCAGATTATCTACCTGATAATATTGCGCACAAGTATTCCGACGAATACTGCAATGTAAGCATAATCGACAAGGAAGCCGTTCTCAAGGCTGCACTAGAACTAAAGATTGACGGAATTCTCTCGCACGCAGTTGATCCGGGAGTCGTTTCTGCAGCCTATGTCGCAGAACAAATGGGACTCCCATTCCAATGCAGCTACGAGGCAGCATGCATATTGCAGGACAAGTCCAAGTTTCGAGCCTTTCTTGCAGAACACGGGTTCAATTGTCCCAAAGCAAAGGGATACAACAATTCCGAAGAGGCCATAAAAGATATCGATTACTTCAACTGGCCAGTCATTGTGAAACCGGTGGATTCGGCAGGCAGCAAGGGCGTTACCAAAGTTGAAAACAAGGCCGATTTGCGAGACGCCATCGAAACCGCACTGCAGTCATCTCTTTCCAAGCATTTCGTCATTGAAGATTTTCTAGACAAAGTCGGGGCTCAATCCAGCGCAGACATCTTTACCATAGACGGCAAGCTCGTCTACCCAACCTACTCCGACCAACTGTTCGACCCGGATGCGGCAAACCCCTACACGCCAGCCATCGAAATTTGGCCGGCATCAATGGAGCAGAAATTCCAGGACAACCTCACAGAACAACTTCAGAAGCTCTTTACGCTCCTGAATGTCAAATCTGGCATCTACAACGTAGAAAGTCGAGTGTGTTCCGACGGGAAGACTTACATCATGGAAGTTTCTCCCCGTGGCGGAGGCAACCGCATTGCGGAACTCCAGGACATGGCTACAGGGCAAAGCCTTATCCGAAACGAAATCAGGAAGGCTCTCGGCATGCCGCTCGACGACATCACCGCTCCAAAATATGACGGTGTCTGGTGCAACTACATTTTGCACTCCAACAAGCCCGGCACATTCGTCTCAGTAGACATCAATCCGGATTTTGAAAAAAAGTATGTTCGCGATATCGGCTTAATTGTAAAGCCGGGTGACAAAATCGTCCCCTTCACAGGCGCAAACAACTCGCTAGGAACACTGTTCTTACAATTCAAGAACAGAGAAGACGTAGAAAACATACTCTCACAAATAGACCGATATATATCTATTCAACTTGCGTAATAATTGAGTATTATCGCAATTTCTCTATTATACATAGAGAAAAAAAAGGTATATTAAGAAGGTAAACATCAATCTAGAGAGACTTTATGGGAAACAATAAGAAAGTTGTTGTTCTCGGTGCAACTGGCACCCTTGGTACAAATATCGCCGTTTATCTAAAAAAACAAGGTTATGACGTTGTTGCCGTAGGACATCGTCCCAACGACAATGGTTTTTACGCCCTTCAGGGCGTTCCTTATCTTGCAATTGATGTAACCAACCCGGATGATTTCGCAAAACTTCCCCAATCCGGCGTATATGCGGTACTCCATTTTGCGGGGATGCTGCCCGCTGTCATGAAGGGATATAACGCAAATCTGTATATTTCCTCAATCATTCAAGGAACCATGAACGTTCTTGAATACGCAAGACAGATTAAGGCGGACAGGATCGTCTTCCCTCAATCCCTTTTTGATGTAAGCTACCTTTTTGGGTCGAAGGTCCCTATCCCGGCAGATTCTATCCGCAAAGCCCCCCTGAAAGGCGACCACGCAGTCTATGTCATTGCCAAGAATGCGGCTGTCGACCTGATTCAGCATTACTACGAAGTTTATGGCCTGAAAAGATTCATTCTGAGACTTTCTCGCGTTTATACCTACCATCCCAATCCATACACCTATCGCGACGGTAAAAAGATTCTTGTTTCCGACAGATTCTTTATCTACCAGGCCATGCAAGGAAAGGATTTGGAAATCTGGGGCGACCCGCATAAGCTTCTTGAAACCTGCGCCATGAGGGATTTCCTGCAAATCGTAGAAAAGTCCCTTGAAGCAAACCACGATGGCGGCCTTTACAACATCGGAAGCGGAGGAAGTACGCTGCAAGAGCGCGTCCAAGCAATTGCCGACGTATTTAACCCGCCCAACAAGAAATCCAAAATCATTTACTGCCCCGAAAAACCTAGCGCACGACAATTCGTCCTGGACATTCGAAAAACGGTCGACGAACTCGGGTACCAGCCTCAATGTTCTTGGAAGGACTATCTGCTAGACTTCAAGAAAGAAATGGAACAGCAGCCGTTTGCGCTTTTATGGGGTAAGGAAAGCGATTACTACACAGAGACCAATTAATGAAATTAGCCGTTATCGGAGCTTCTCGCGGACAATTGCCCATTTGTCTCAAGGCTAGGGAAATGGGTATTGAAACAATTTGCTTCGCATGGAGCGAAGGTGCCGTCTGCAAGGATTTCGTAAATAAGTTTTACCCCATCTCAATCTTCGAGATGGACAAAATTGTCGACATCTGCAAAGAAATGCATGTCGACGGAGTTGTTTCTAACGCATCTGAAAAAATTGCCAGCGTAGTGTCTTATGTCGCAGGTAAACTGGCTCTACACGCCACACCCTATGACGCCATTCTTTCCATAAAGAATAAATTTAGTACTCGGCAAAAAACCAGAAATATTCCAGAACTCCGCACCATTCAATGCGTTAAATACACCGATGGGCAGCAAGCTCCCTTCATTCCCTGCGTCGTCAAGCCCATTTCTGGTGCTGGGAAACAGGGTGTTTCATTTGTCCACAGCGAAGACGAATTTAAGGCAGCCATCAACTACATTAACGGAACCACAGATTCAGAAATAATTGTTGAGGAATACATTGAAGGGGCAGAAGTATCTGTTGAATCAATTTCTTTCGAAGGCCAGCACTACGTTTTACAGGTTACAGACAAGGAAAACAGTGGCCCTCCACACTTTGTAGAACTTTCTCATCACCAGCCATCATCCTTAAACCCGGAAGTTATTGAAAAAATCAAGAGAATTATTCCAAACCTCTTGACTGCAGTAGGCTTTACAAACGGCGCTTCCCATACAGAGATGAAAATTGACGCCAACGGGGATGTCTATTTGATTGAAATAAACCCTCGTGGCGGTGGAGATGAAATTTCGAATACTCTTGTAGAACTAAGCACTGGCTACGACTATATTAAGGGTATGATAGAAGTTGCCTTAGGTACATTCACGCAGCCATCAATAAGCAAGAGTCAAAACACCGGCATTTATTTCTTGTGCGAACAGACAAAATCCAGAATCCCGTTTTTTGTCAATAGTGCAGAAAAAGACTGGCTAGTAAGAAGCGACTTCAATATCAAGTCATTAAGTACGGCCACTGGCAACAGCGACAGGAATGGTTTTCTCATTTACTGCGCCCCCCAAAAAATAAACTGGCAGGACTATCTTTAAGGAATATCAATGAGCGAAAATGATATTTTAGTTACGGTTGTCACCTTAGCCTTCAACCAAGAAAAATATATCCGTCAGTGTCTAGAAGGCATCGTTTCACAGAAAACAACCTTCCGTTTCGAGTTAATCGTTCACGATGACGCTTCTTCGGACAATACGGCAAACATCATCCGTGAATACCAGCAAAAATACCCTTTTATCGTAAAAGCGATCCTTCAGGAAGAAAACCAATATAGTAAGGGCGGCAAAATCGGGGCTAGATTCATTTATCCCATTGCCAAAGGCAAATACATCGCCGAATGCGAAGGTGACGATTACTGGTGCGACCCGAACAAACTACAAAAGCAAGTAGATTTTTTAGAAAAGCATTTAGATTATGGTCTTTGTTATGGAATGGCAAAACAGTATGTTCAGGCAAAAAAGAAGTTTTCAACCACCCGTGGTAAAGATTATGTGTCCTTTGAAAATTATTTGTTATGCTCCAATTGCATTCCAACATTAACTGTTTGCTATCGAAAGGAATTACTTCTTCAGTATTTACAAGAAAAGGAATCATTTAATCAAAGCTGGAAAATGGGAGATTATCCACAATGGCTTTGGTTTTCTGTGCATTCTAAACTTAAATTTTTCCCTGAAATTTTCGGGGTGTATAGAATACTAAATAATTCAGCGGCTCATTCCACCGATATAGAAAAACAAATTAGTTTTCATGTGTCCGGTCGAAATTGTGCGAATTTCTTTTCAAAACGATACCTGAACAAAGAGCTTCCTCCTTTTGAAGAGCATCACGAGCGAGCACGGCTGTATTCCGTAAGACTACACGACCGCAAAAAAGCATACGAGGAATATAAGCTTATTCCTCACAAAAACAGCAAGTACAAGATACTTGCGGCGCTCCATTCCAATCCCGTTACTTTCTTGTTGCTTAGGATTTACTACTCTTTAAGGTACAAGCAATAAAAAGCGATGTCAGGCACTTTGTGCTATTCCGGAAGCATAATCTGTCTGGTGTCTGCAGCCTCATTCGCCGAATCTTCCTTCTTCTGCTGTTCCTTGTTCATGAGACGCTGCTTTTCAATGCAACCCACATACAAGCCGGTAAATAGGAAGCAGAATGACGTATTGTTGCCAATTAGCCCGGACATCGTTAGGAATAAAATTATGGACATGGGCATGAGTTCCAGCGTAATTTTTCGATCCTCGAATAACGTGTCGTTTTTCCTCAGATACAAGAATACCATTAGCCAAAAAAGATAGAATGTCAGTACACCTAAAATTCCCCTATCAATTAGGTAGATAAAGGCGACCGATTCTAGGCCTCCAATAAATTCGTCATCGTCATTGAAGCGCACGTCTTCATCCTTGATTTGATGAGCTGTGTAATTACTTCCGTTACCCCAAATAGGTGAATTTTTGATCTTTTCGAAAGAATAAGCCATTTGGGTTAGGCGAAGCATTATGGAAGACCCGTCTTTCGTGTCCATTAGGTGCTCCACCGCATAGTTTACCATGTACGACGCACTAAAAACGAGCATCCCCACAAAAAATATCTTCATTAGAAAGCCCTTGGTTTTCACGTAGGAATAAATCAAGGCGATTGCCGTACAAGCAAATGCAGTTCGAGAGCCACACAATATCACGTTTATTCCCAATAAGACAAGAATGCAGATGTTTTTTATGTAGTGCATTGATTTGCTTTGGTACGTATTCCAGTAAAAAACGAATAGAATCGTTAATAAAGTACCTAGTGTGGTAGGGTGCTTTGTTGTTATGATTGTTCTTATGCGCCACCCTTCACTAGCGCTAATATTTCCATTTAGGTTATACCAACCATCATGTGCGGGGAATGCCAAATTTATGACTTTGTACAAGATGTTGCTATTGGTTGCTGCTTCGTAAAGGCCATAAATGCACATGAAAAAAACGAACCAATAAATAGTCTTTGAAACATCCTTTAATGTTAGCTGTTTGGAAGCGATAAGGGCGGCAAAGAAATAGCAATAGAGATCAACCATATCCCTTATGGCATAGTAGACGTTCATTCCACTAAAATTGAACGCCGTTGTCAATGCGTAGCTAAAAGCAATAAGTATCAGAAAGTACTTCAAGGGGCTTTCAAAGATAGCCCGCTTGAAGTCGGTTGAATTCATCACGAATTCTTTGCCTATAAAGGCGTACAGAAGAACTATTTGCCCTGATATTGCTGGACTGTCATTAAATAACGCACAACAAGGAAATAAAATTGTTCCCAAAAGCAAAGCAATAAATCCCTTGGCGGTATTACCCACGAAGATTGTCGCTAAAAAGCCAAAATAGACCAGGAGTACTATTGCAGTCATTCTTCTTAATAATAAATTACTTTTTCAATTTTACCAAAAGACGGACCGGAAAATGGTCTGAGTAGTAGCGGGGTTTGCCTGATTTCCAATAGAAATTGTTCAGGATATTATATTGCATGACCTTGACCTTTTCGTTCACAAATACAAAATCTATAATTTTCTGGGGTTCCTTGCTCATGTTGAAAGCATTGAATGTCCCGCCAGAGGCAAGTTTTTTCTGAGCGCCGGTATACGAATCTGTGACGATGCCGCTATTATTCAATAGATTATACACGTCTCCGCCCCTTTCTGAATTGAAATCGCCCATCAAAAATACTGGAGTGCTACTACGGTGGGCGAGAGAATCCAAGATAAGTCTAGCCCCATTTATCCGGGCATTTTCACCAATATGGTCCAGATGGGTATTGTATACAGCAAATGTAGATCCAGAGGCTTTTTCCCGGAATAGGGCCCACGTGCAAACTCGCTTACTGTCCGTATCCCAGCCCATACTGGGCTTGTTCGGCGTTTCAGAAAGCCAGAATGTGTGAGACTCTACCAAATCTAGCTTTTCGTGCTTGTAGAAAATGGGATTATAATTGCCACTCTTTTTACCGTCACGCGAGGCTAGGCCTACATAACGATACTGTGGCATTCTATTGAGCAACGAATCTATTTGGATAAAAGTTGCTTCCTGCATTCCGATCACATCGTTGTCCATCATCTCGATGAATTCAACTGTGTGAGGAACGCGGTCGCTCCACTCATCCACCTGATAAACCCGTTTCACTTCTATAGTCTTGATGTTCCACGAAGCTATGGAGAGGCCATCCGCAAAAACAGAAGGTGCCAAAGCAATAGCAACCAGAAAAAAAAACAAACCGGTACGAATCATTTTTCGAACGACGACTTTTTAGGAAATATCGCTTCAAAGGCGTTTATCAAACTCGACTGCACCTGATTGAAAACATCTTTCGAATCGCATTCCTCGGCATCTTGCAAACAGACCATATTGCAAGACCGGTTCCTGACAACATCAAAAGCCGGGCTGTTCAAACCTAATTCATATCTCCTTCCCAGTTTTTTCATAGAAGTCGGGTAAAAATTTCCGCTTGCCAAGTCCCAGTAGCGGAAAAGATACTGAGATACGTCATTAACAGATCTAAAGCGACTCTTGCGAGTTTCACCTAGGATTTCAGGTTCTTTCGCCCACACTTCCTCAACAGTCTTCTTGAGCATAGGTACAGGGAGATGTGCATTTCCAAAGCCAATAAATGCGGAATGCCGAGAATAAAGGAAATTCAAAAGAGCCGTCTTAAGCCCAACCCTATTCGGCATAAACCATTTTTTCCAATTCTTACGAATTTGAGTCCTTGCATCGAAATACTTGTTTATAATCGTAACAGAATTTGCTATGACATGAGTCATAATCGTATTTGCATGGACACTCTGGGGCACAATCGGATGCAGCGCGGCGTACTGAACCGGAAGTCCATTCTTGAAAAAGAACGAAGGACTTACCGGTCTAAGCAAAAATGTATCGTCATTAAAAAAAACAAACTTATCAGACAAGCCCTTAATTTTATGCAGTCCAATTTCAATTGGATTTGCATTAAATACAGGAAGGTTTTCTACAGGAATATAATCCGAATGATTGACGCAGTTCAGCTTAGGGCAGTCCGTATTCAGCCACTCGGGCTTTTGTCCGCAAGTCACAAAATGCACCTTCCGTACCCAGGGAGCGCACTTTTCTATGGAGCGGAACCAGTATGGCATAACGCCCCAATCCCGATAGCGGTTGGCATTACTGTCAACTTTCTTCCCGGTAGCAAGATACTGATACTTGGCCTTTTCCTCTTGCCATTTTTCATCAGCTCCATCTACCCAAAGAACAACAATATCTATCGGTTCCATTCCTACGCCTCCTTCGGATGACAAAGGCAAACCAATTTTGCGCGAAGATCCTCTCCAATAACACGAGTACCGATTTGCATCATCTTCTTTTTTATTTTTTCTTTTCGGCTTTTCCAGGTATTGTCATAATGATGAATGCCATAAGTATTAGAAGTCATCTTTTTAACACCCGTAAAGCAATTCAACGGGCTGAAATATTCTGCCGGGAAAACCACTAGGCCATCATCAAATTTTTGGACATCATTAGACCATGAATAGCCATACTTTTGCTGAAGATACGCCTGAACGCGCTTTGTGTTCGGTAAAACATTAAACTTGCCGTTAGGCTTAACAAAACTTAAACTTTCGTATTTTTCCAACAAGTCCTTTATCCATGCAGCACGGGGCCTTGCCGCAATAATGGCCGTACAAACAGTGTAATGGCTTTCTGTACAAAAGAATCCATCGTAGTGCAAAAACTCGCTAAAATCCCTAAGGACCTCAAAATCAGAATCCATATAAATGCCACCATATTCATATAAGACCTTCAGACGAACATAATCCGAAACAAAAGCCCATTTTTTCGCCTTGGCGGCATCCTTAACATACTGACAGCAACTTTCAAGATCGAAATTATTCTCGTTCCATTCCTTGACTTCAAAGTCTGGCAATAAAGCCCGCCAACTATTTTGGCTCTGTATCGCAATCTTGGATTGTTTACCACCACCAAGCCAGACACTATGTATTATCTTGGGTATTGTCGTCCCAACTTCTGCACATGTTTTTTTTACGGGGATTTTAATCTCGTAAATCCCGCGGCGACCTTCATGCACAGAATCAATGCAGATGCGGTCTCCCGTGCGGTTCCATCTCGGGTGCAAGTCGCAGCGGCAATCATTATCATAACGGAAGGGAGAGAATACGCGGGCAATACGCTGACTTACACCATATTCGCTACCGTCTTCCTTACACAAATACACAGAGGCAATCCTCTTGCGGTTCGGATAGGTATCCGTAATGATAAGGCTTCCATCCGGAGAGTAGCTGCAATGGCCATCCGTATTCAAGTTCGGCCAGAACATGCGATATTCACGTGTTTTGTCCTTCATTAGGTAATAGTGATTGCCCGTCTCCTTCTTCCTCAGGAACGAAAGAATCTCACCGTCGTTTTTCCAGTAGCAGTGCGAAACAAACACATCGTCGCTCAGGTTGAACATTTCCGTACAATCCATATTGACGGTCACCAGGCGCGTATGCTTGTGCCCCTTCTGAAACCAGCGGTGAAGCACCATAAATCGTTTGCCATTCGGGCTTATCATCAGATGATTGACCTTGTGGCTTGCCCCTTCCATCGAAGGGTCAGGTTCAAAGGCAGCAAAGTCCGTGTACTTCAGCAGGTCCGTCACCGCACCGGATTCCACATCGATCTTCCAGATGCAAGTTTCGTCCGGGCAGTTGATCTTCGTAAAAGCATCGGGCAGATTGGAATAGCCGTACCCCGGGCGCATGCGGTGCAGGCGCGAAAAGTCAAGGCTCAGCGCAACCTTACCATCGCGAGAAATGTCATAGATGGGCATCGGGAGCGAACGTTCTTCCCTGCGGTTCTTTACGTCATAAATAACGGAGCAGTAGTGCCCATCGCGAAAATCGTTGTAGATGATGCGGCTTTCAAAGTCGGGCCCCATCCACTGTGCCATACAGCCCTGCTGCACGTTCCAGGAATGCGTCTTCGCAATCTCTATTGCCTTGTTTCCGTCCTGCGTATCGATAAGGACAAGCGTTCCTTCTTCCTTCGGAGCAACACTCTTGTAAGCCTGCCTTACCTTGAGGGCAATAAGAAAGCGGTTGTTGGCACCCCACGGAGACTTGTCGTAATAGCCGTAATAGTACTCGCAGCCGTCATCAGGAGTCAGTCGGGTAAGCTCTCCTTCGACCTTGAATTTTTCCCTAGAAACGATATAGCTTAGAACTTGATAAACCCTCTTGGCAGAGCGTTTCACTATGGGGAAGCTTTCTAGCATCTGTTTCCCGAAGTTCTCTAACTCGACAAAGCCCATTCAAAACCTTTCTACTTGTACCAGTTTTCTTGAATGAAGTTATCTACTAGGTTAATAATAGACATCGGGTCCTTATTAACCCAAGGAATGAGATTTGCGTCACCGTTGTAGATTCGTTCGAAGCATTCGCCCAGATTATCCAGTTCCGGACTAGCCATCACAATGTAATGGCCGTCGGCAAAAGCCTCGTTACACTGCACCTGATGGTCATTGATGTGCTCCTTGTACTTGCGTAACCTAGAGACGCCAATTACAGTCTTTTTCGCCTTCAGCGCCTTAACTATAGAGCCGGAAGCCCCATGACAGACGATGATATTCGCCTCGGCAATCTTTTGGTCAAACTCTTCTGGAGACAAGTACTTTACGAACTCATAATGCTTGGGTTCGTAATTCGACAGGCCAATCTGCGCAAAGACCGGTTCCTTTAGGACTCCCGATTCACACAGCTCGTCCAGTTTCTTGAACAGCCGGTCAAAGGGGTAGTATCTAGACCCGACAGTTACAAAAATCAATAGAGACACCCCCCGTAAATGGCCTTCTTAAAGTGCTTTTTTTGTTTTTCCCACTGGACGATGAAGAGGTCACTGTGCTTTTCCATCATGCGGCCCGCGACAGTTGGCATATCCGCACGGCCATAGGTTTCAATAAAGACGAACTTCTTTTTGAAGAGTATAGACAGCAGGTAGAACGGATAAGCAATCATCGTTCCTGTAGTTACTACGAAATCAGGCTTTTCCTTAAACCATATTCTTAAGGAAAATAGGGTATTCCAAAGCATCTTTATAGGCATAAGAATGTCTTTCAAGTCTGTTTGCGCAAGAATATACTTTGCCTCACTCGCTTTAAACTGAGTCTTTTCAGTTACAAAGAATATGTCGTATTTTGAAGCCAAAACATTAAATTTTTTTAGTTGTTCCCAGTGTCCTCCAGATGAAGACACAAAAAGAACACGAGGTCTTCTTTGATTAGACGTATGCTGGCAGTGTGTACTCTTCATAGACATCTTTTTTTGGAAAAATAGCAAATAATAAAGAGAAGGGCCTATATGTTATGGGAAATCCAGTTTAATCTTTGGTTCATCCACTCTTTTAATGAGTCTATAGCTTCCGTATAATCCTCAAATTTTACTTCATGATAAAGATTATCGTCCGTCTGCAAAACCGGCCAGCGCTTATTATCGTTTAATACTGCTTTTTGAATAAACAGGGAAATGCTGTCTGCATATTCTGGCATTTTTGCAAAAACGCCTTTATTTTCTTCCCAAAAATCTACCGCTTTTTTAGAAAAAATTTCATTTTGCCACAAATATTTAAACCAGCCTGTTTTTTTTATTTCCCATCCAGAGGGCTCGGTTGTCACTCCAACCATTCCGATTCCATAAGAAAGATCAAAATCCCAGACAGGACCCATTCTCACAAAACCATCATGTGTGCATTCTATAAAAACACTGCGCTGAAATTTTCCATCTAAGTTACGGGAAAATTCCTGCACCCAGTAATAGATTATGAAACTATTTACATCTAATATTGAATCTAAATAATTACCGTTAAATTGATTGCTGTATAATTTTTTTTCAAATGCATTTATTTTTTCTTTTAAAGAGTCTATTTTCGCTAAAGTAATATTTTGGGGAGATGGATATTTTATTTCGAACAAATTATTTTTTTCTGAAATGAAATAAGGATGATTACTTGTTGTTGTTGTTTTTTCTATCAAAAAATCATTGTCTGATATTTTTATTCTGTTTTTATCAACTTTTACTGATTCTGTGATTAGAAACAAACCAATATATTCCCTATTGAGAAACACTTCTACATATTGATTTCTTATAGAGTGCTTTGCTCCCAATTTTTTAGCCAGCAAAAAAGAAATGGTGTTTTTTATTTGGGTTTTATCCCGAAAATTTGCTACAAGGATCCAGTCTTTATCCTTGGGCATGCCTAAAATCGCAGTTTTTTTTTCGAGCTCTAACTTGAATCCGAATTTAGGCATTTTGAAACTCGAATTCCCCCTTCCCCTTACCGTCAAGTTCATTACATCGCTTTCGGGAGCGTTCTTGCCCCAGATTTGCATTTTTGCGGGAATTTCTGTTTCCTTGTCTCTAATTTGTGCGAAGTTTTCTGTCTCTATAACAACTCTTGGTAAGTCAGCGTATGGGTATTCGGAATCGTCTAGGGGTAAAAAATCAGGTTCTTCTGTAGAATCAACCCAAATGCACCCACAGAGGCAAGTCATTATCCCCAAAAAGGCAATCAAAAAGATAGGTCGCATTAATCAATCCTGCTATCCTTGTAGACTATAAATATTCCGAAATATACATTGGATTGCTCTATGATGTCAAGGTTTGTGGAAATTGTTGGAAATACGTGGTTGGATTTGTGTTTTTTTTTTATTTTTTCACGCAAAGAAGGGTAACTATGGCTACCAAAAAGACAGAAGAAAAAGATTTATTCGAGTTGCTGCAAAATTTGCTGAAAAATTGGTACATTGTTTTACCATGCATCCTTTTTGCTGGTTTTGTGGGTGTAATAGTGGCTTTGTGGATTCGCCCAGTATACCAGGTAGATGCATTATTGCAGATTGAGACCAAGAATGGCAAGGGTCCTTCCATGATGGGGGATATGGCGGCGCTTTTTGCCACTACAAGCCCCGCTGAGACGGAAATAGAACTCATTAAGAGTCGTAAGGTACTCGGTTCTACGATCGAATCTAAACGGCTGCAGTACTATGCTGTACCTAAGGGGAAATGGGACAGATTGTTCCATCGCGAAGGACGCATGGAGCTGATGAATTTTGATGTGCCATGGGAAAATCTTCCTTTAGAAGAAAGGAATAAATCGTGGGTGGCTCGTGCCCTTGATTCTGTGAGTTTTGCGCTTTATGATCATAATGACCAGCGAGTCCTAGTCGGGTTGGTGGGACAGACATACCATTTCCCGTATGCGGGGGATTCTGCCTCGTTTGGAATCTATAGGATGGATGCTAGAAAGGGCCAGCGTTTTGCCGTGGGCAAAATGGAATACTTGGATGCGGTAGAAGTGTTTCGCAGTGCCTTTGAAGTTAAGGAGAAAGGAAAGCGTACAGGCATTTTAGAGTTCTCTTATCAGGATATCTATCCCGATCGTGCCGTAGAGGTTTTGAACGAAGTTGCGACTTCTTACCTGCGCCAGAATGTAGAAGAACGCAATGCCGAGGCTCAGCAGACTCTAGAATTTCTGGAAAAGCAGTTACCTGACCTAAAGGCCCGGTTGGACTCATCTCTGATGAACATGAATGCCTACCAGAATCGTGTTGGTTCCGTGGATGTGGCGGCGGAAACTCAGATCGTGTTGCAGAAACGCATGAAACTAGAGCAAAGCATTCTGGAAATCCAGCAGAAAAAGCAAGAGGCCATTCGGTTATTCCACGCAGAACACCCCACGGTCAAGACCCTTGAGGACCAGGAAAGAACTTTACGTCGTGAACTGGCCACCACGACAAGGGATGTGAAGGACTTGCCAGAAACGCAACAAGAAGTGCTTAAGCTGACCAGCGAAGTGGAATTGAACAAGGTCCTTTACACCAATATGCTGAATAGTGTTCAGCAGCTACGCTTGGTGTCGGCTGGTGAGGTTGGTTCTGTGCGTATTGTAGATTTTGCTGAACAGACAACAAAACCGGTCAAGCCCAAGAAGAAGGTAATTTTGGCCATTTTTCTTTTCCTTGGATTGTTGCTTGGTGCTGCTATTGTGTCATTGCGTGAAAAACTCAGTGGCGGTGTAAAAAGTGCCACCTTCATCGAAAAGGAAACAGGCTTTACCGTCTATGCCAAGGTGCCCAAGGGCAATCCCAAGGGTACCAAGGGTACCAGACCGTTGGCCGTGGTGGAACCCGACGATGTGGCTGTGGAATCCCTGCGCGCACTACGTTCTTCATTGGAGTTCTCCATGATGGAATCGGACCAGCCGGTAATCGGCGTAAGTGGTCTCATTCCGGGAGTGGGCAAGAGCTTTATCTCCGTGAACCTGGCTGCCTTGTACGCAGGTCTTGGCAAGAAGGTTTTGCTGATAGATGCAGACTTGCGTAAAGGACGCTTGCATAAGGAGTTCGGTATCAAGCGCGGCAACGGCTTCTCTCAGGTACTTTTGCGCGAAGTTGAACCGGAACAGGTGATTTCTTCTACTGAAGTAGAAAACCTCTTCGTTTTGCCCTGTGGCAATGTCCCGGCAAATCCTGCGGAATTGTTGGGCTCCAAGCATTACCTTGAACTGATTGAACAGTTCAAACAGCAGTACGACCTGATTATCATCGACACCCCGCCCATTATGCTGGTGACGGACGCCGCTCTTGCTTGCCGTGTGGCTGCTCAGATTGTAATGGTCATCGAGTACAATAAGCATTCCATCGAGGCCATCCAGGATGGTATGAACCAGATTCTCAAGGGTAACCCCAACGCCCATGCCTCCATTGTCATCAACAAGTACGAACATGGCAGCCAGGATGGATACGGCTACAAGTACGGAAAGTACTGATTTGTTTGTGAAACTGCGAGCTGCAGGGCTTAACCTGCGGCTCGTTCCGTTTTTTGTTTTTGCGCTCATTGCTTTCGCATTTGCCACTGAGCCTCTAAAGCCGGTTCTGCCCCCGCAGAATGCCATTATGGTAGGCGGGGTCGGCGAACTCCGTGACGATGTTTACAGTGCAGACCTGAAATGGTCTGTAGAAGTGGCGCCCTGTAATTGCCTTAGTTTTTACACCGACATGTCTTATCGTTTCATCAGTTACGAGTGGCAGACCATGCTCCATGACCAGATTCACGAAATGGTGAACCTGCAGGTGAACGGGCTGAACGAATCCTTTGTTGGCATGAAGTTTTTCCCGATACAGTATTTCGGCCTGAATGTGAGCTGGCGCTTTAAGCCTGGCGACGGAAGCCAGGTAGAACGTTTTGAACGCTTGGGAATCGAGCCCATGGGCGTGTATCGTTTTAGCCCGAACATGCTTTGGGGGCTTTCGGGGCAGTATTACTCTTTCATCGAAGACAGGAACTACCAACCCGGTGACGAACTGGGGGTGAAAACCTCCTTTGTCTGGAACGTCTTCTGGGATAAGTACGCGCGCACGGGTTGGCAAGTGGGTTACGTGTTCCTTTTCCGCTGGCGTATCCAGGAATCCGAAAACCACAATCTGGCAAAAGACTATCAGAAGATGGACGACCTGTACCGTGGATTCAGGATGCGGGGCGATATCGCCCGCTATGTGGGCTGGTTCCCGTTCCCCTTCGGTATAGGCATGGCCTATGAAATGAATCGCGGAAACTTGTTTGGTTTTGAGACGGGCCACAAAGTGGAACTATATTTAAGGGCAGAATTCCCGTAAACCACAGGACGGTCACGAATGCGACAAGGTTACCAGAAGTGTTTTTTCCTGCGGCATCTCTCGTCTTTCGTCTGTAAGGCCGTAGGTCCGTTCTTTCGTCTTTGCCTGTTCCTTCTCGCTCCCGCATTCGCCTACCTGCCGGGGGAATCCGGCTTTGTGTCTTTGGAGGGGGCCCACGGCGTTTTCGGGAACCCCGCCGGCCTCACGGCTTTTGATTCTTGGGGAACCTTGCTGGACTATCAGTACGATGACGAGATTTCCCAGTTCCGCGTGGGCGGTAATCTGGACCACTTTGGCGCGGGCTTCGAGTACCGCTATGCGGACAAGTGGCTGGATGAATCCCGCTGGAGCTTGACGTATTCCACCGACATTCTCCGGCGCTACTTTTTCTGGGGTAGCCGACTGACGGCCTTCAGGAGCTCCGCCTTCGAAGGCACGGAATGGTCCTACACTCAAGGCGTGATGCTCAGGCCTTTCAGGTTCTTGTCCCTCGGGTATTCCTGCGACAACCTGCTGTACGCGGGTCCGAAATCGATGGACCGCATTCACAACGCAGGCGCCACCCTTCGGCTTGGGCGGAACTTGAGTGTGAGCTACGATGTGGAGGACTGGGAGGAACCCCGCCTGCTTTTTGAGCTGGAACTGTACGGCACCCGCTATGGTTTCAAGATGCCTGTCTACGGTGACGATGACGAATACACCCTTACCATGTCCATGCCCTTCGGCGGTTCCAACAACTTGGCGGTAAAGTTCTACGACGACTACCTGCCCAAGGGTGTGACCTGGGGTTACCATTCCGCACGGAATCCGAACGCCACCATGTTCGCCCAGATTGTTCGTGTGCCTTTGGACATGGAAGTCTCCGAAGTGGAAAGCCCCTTCTCCTTTATACGGCCACAGTCCATCGCCCTCATGAAGGTGCGGACCTTGTTTGAACACCTGCTCCGTGATCCCTCGGCAAGTATCGTGCTGTTGGACTTTTCAGGCTACAAGGGGAACGTAGGTGTTTCCAACGAAATCAACCGTGGTGTCATGAAGCTGAAGGCCCGCGGTGCGAAGGTCATCGCCTACATGGACGACGTGCGGCCTTCCGTTTTGTTGGCGGCTTCCTCTGTGGACCGAATCGTGGTGGAGCCTTCTGCCCATTTCTCTTGGCGTGGCGTAGGCGGGAATACGCTTTTTTACAAGGGCCTGCTGGACAAGCTTGGCGTGAAGGTGGAGTTCTTGCGGCATGGCGCCTACAAGTCCGCTGTGGAGCCCTACATTGCGGATTCCATGTCGGCGGAGTCCCGCGAAAACCGGCTTGAACTCTACAGCGATTTCTGGAAGATGATGAACGCCTACGTGGCAGGCCGCATGGCTTTCCGCAAGCAGATGCCTGTGGAAAAGGCCGCCGCGTCTTTGGATTCTTTGGCGAAGGTTCCTGTGGTGAGCGCCAGGGCTGCCCTGCAGGCGGGTGTCATCGATTCCATTCTTTATATAGACCAGGTGCCGTCTTACGCCTTGAAGACCTTCTTTGGACTGGACGCTCCCTATGCGGGCTATGTCACCTGGAAACCGACGGACCGAAAAATCTTTAACGAAAGCTGGTCTCACCGGGCTCGCATCGGCCTGTTGAATATCGACGGAACTATCGACGGCGCTATGGAAAAGTCCGTGTCTGCCACATTGAACAGGCTTGCCAGTGGCGGGGGCGTGTCGGCTTTGGTGGTCCGCATTTCTTCGCCGGGCGGTTCCGCTATCGCTTCCGACAAGATCTGGGCGGCGCTGAAGAACCTGCACAAGCAGGGGCTGCCTATTGTGGCGAGCATCGGGAACATGGGCGCCTCTGGCGGGTATTACATCGCCTGTGGCGCCGACGAGATTGTGGCCGAACCCTTCTCCTTCGTAGGGAGCATCGGCATCTACGGCGGCAAGGTGGACGCATCCGACTTGCTTTCAAAGCTTGGGCTCAAGGCAGAAACCGTCAAGACCCACGACTACGCCGATGCCGAAACTTTTACCAGGCCCTGGACCGACGAGGAGAAAAAGGCACTGCAGGATTACATGGACGAATTCTACGACAGGTTCGTCGGGGTGGTCTCCCAGGCCACCGGCGTAGACAAGGCGAAAATCGATACCGCTTACGGCGGGGGCCGGGTCTTTGTGGGCTGGAAGGCTTTGGAGGCGGGACTGGTTCACAAGCTGGGCGGGTTGGACGTGGCCATTGCTGAGGCCAAGCGCCTCGCCGATATCGGGGAATCTACCGACGTGGAACTGGTGCAGTTCGCTACCGAGAAATCTTATCTGGTGCCGGTGCCCAGCTCCAAGGCTGTTATGGACTTTTTCAGGGAGGCAGAACGCACCCAGTTCTGGGCCGTGGAACCCGACCTGCTGAATTTTGAACCGTAAATTATGCTCTCTATAGTCATCACCGTTCTTTGCTGCCTTTTCTTTTCGGCCTTCTGTTCGGTAACGGAAGCGTCGTTTTACAGCGTGCCTCCCAGCACGGTAGAATCCCTGCAGCGCCGCAAGAGTTTTACCGCCAAGTACCTGACTCACGTCAAAGAAAACATTGACCGATACATTGCCTCGGTGCTGGTGGTGAACACCATCGCGAATACCATCGGAGCTTCCCTGGCGACAGCCCTCGCCGTGCGTCGCCTGCCGGAATCGGGACAGTTTGCGCTGCCCATCGCGCTCACTATCCTCATCTTGCTTTTTGGCGAAATCACTCCCAAGACTCTGGGCGTGAAACAGGCCAAGGTGATAGCCCCCATTGTAGCGGTACCGTTCTATTACATTACCAAGGTCTTGAGCTGTACGGGAATCATCTGGCTCTGCCTCACCCTCACCAAGCACTGGACTCACGAAGACGAAGAAAAGAAAGAGGTGAGTATCGAGGATATCAACAGCCTGGTAAGTCTCGGCCTCAGGGAAGAGGTGATTGACAACCATCAGGCGGCGGTCATCAAGAACATTCTGGCCCTGAAATCCGTGGTAGCCCGCAAGGTGATGACGCCCAGGCACGTGGTGTTTAGCCTCCCGGCCGACAAGACCATCGGGGAGACCCTGGACGAACGGGGCAACTGGCCCTTTTCCAGGATTCCGCTTTATGGTGAAAAGAAGGACGAATGGATTGGCATCGTGCTTCGCCGGGATGCCTACAATTACCTGGCCGAAGGTAAGCGCGATATCAAGCTCCGCAAGCTGATGCGCCCCTTGCAGCTGATCCCAGACAGCGTGACTCTTGAAAAGTTGCTGCTCCGGTTCTTGAAACAGCGGGGCCACATGGTGGGCGTGGTGGACGAGTTCGGCGCCATCGCGGGAATTGTTTCCTTGGAAGACGTGCTGGAAGAAATCCTCGGCCGCGAGATTGTGGACGAGTACGACGAGTCCGTGAACCTGCAGGAAACCGCCCGCCGCCGGAGCAAGGCCCTGGCTTTTATGAGAAAAAAAGCATCGATGTAGTCTTTTTCCTTTTTTTTGAGTATATATTTACCCAAAAGGGGTGAGAGGATGTTTAAAGGTGTAAAGATTTTGGCGGTTCTGGTAACCGCAGTTTTAGCGGCGCCGCTGCTTG
This sequence comes from uncultured Fibrobacter sp., assembly GCA_937891805.1. GTDB lineage: Bacteria > Fibrobacterota > Fibrobacteria > Fibrobacterales > Fibrobacteraceae > Fibrobacter. The sequence goes on from CALATK010000039.1 coordinate 27,578, forward strand.
CACAAGACGTGTTCATTACGGTAGACCAGTTTGGCTATAGGCCAAATGCACAAAAGTTTGCCGTGCTGCGAAGTCCCGAACAAGGCTTTGACAAGAACCTTTCTTACACTCCGGGCAGTGTCATGGAAGTGGTGGACAGTGCCACGGCCCAGGTGGTGTATTCGGGAACGCCGGTGGCTTTCCAGGAGGGGGCGGTAGATACCTCTTCGGGCGATAAAATCTGGTGGTTCGACTTTTCAAACGTCTCTACCCCGGGCACATATTACATCCGCGACAAGTCCGACAACTTGAAACAGTCCTTCTATTTCCATATCGGCGACGGGGTCTATAATGACATTCTCAAGGCCGCCATGCGCATGATGTATTACCAGCGGGTGGGTATGGCCAAGGAAGCCGCCTATGCCGGAGAATGGTCCGATGGCATGAACCACGAGCAAGACAAAAGGGCCCGCCTGTTCACGGACAGCACCAATTCCGCTACGGAGCGTGACGTGAGCGGAGGCTGGTTCGATGCGGGGGACCTCAATAAGTACACTATATGGAACGGCAACTACATCGAGACCCTTTTGCGTGCCTATATGGACAGGCCAAGGGCTTTTACTGACGACTATAACATTCCCGAATCCGGTAATGGAATTCCAGACATTCTGGACGAGGTCAAGTGGGGCATGGACCACCTGCTCCGTATGCAGAATGCCGATGGTTCCGTGCTTTCCGTGGTGGACGAGGACCACGCCTCGCCGCTGTCGGCTGCCAAGGGACGCAGTTATTACGGCGCCCCCAATGCCATGTCCGCATACTCGGCGGCCAAGGCCTTTGCGTTGGGTTCCATTGTGGCAACCAAGCGTAAAAATACAGAATATGCGACAACCTTGAAGACCGCGGCACTGAAAGCCTTTGCCTGGGCCGAGTCCCATCCGGATTCCATGTTCTACAACAACAAGGCGGAGTATGGCACCAAGGGCCTGGCCGCGGGCCAACAAGAAATTGATGCCAACTACGACACTGGAGCCCGTTTTGTAGTCAAGGTCGCCGCGGACTTTGCCCTTTACGAACTGACAGGGGATGCCAAGTACCTAAAGCGGTTCGAAGCGACTCCCGACAGTCTCCCGCTTATGCGTCAGTACGGCAGCTGGGCCATGGACCAGTACCGCAACGCCCATCACATGCTCTACATCCTTTACCTGCAATACAAGGATGCGTCTAGCGATGTCAAGGCCCTTGTGAAGGAGCGTTTTACGGACAGGTTCCCCACCAGCCAATACATTGTGGCGGGCCTGGGAAAAGACGGCTACCGTTCCTACATCCGCGACTACAACTGGGGCTCCAATTCCGCAAAGGCCACTACCGGGCTGTTCTATGACAAGATGTCGGAACAATCTTCTGCCGGTGGCAATAGCACCGTCTGGCACAATGCGGCGGAGGACTACCTGCACTATTTGCATGGGGTGAACCCCTTTGGCATGGTGTATCTTTCCAACATGGGCGGCTATGGCGCAAGCAAGAGCGTCACCACTTTTTACCATGCCTGGTTCACAGATGACAATCCGGCTCCCGGATATGTGACGGGCGGTGCAAACTCCCGCTACACGTGGGCGGACTGCTGCAAGGAATACGCCACCAACAACAGCGCCAAGGGTTGCGGAAGTGCGGCCAACAATGCCCTTTGCTATGCTATAAGTATCCCCGTGGGGGAACCTCACGAAAAGATGTATGCGAATATCAACAACGGCTGGCCTCTGGATTCCTGGGAACTTACCGAACCCAGCCTCGGTTACCAGACGGCATACATTAGGCTGATTTCCCGCTTTGTGGAAGAACGTGGCGTGGATATTGGCGAGGCGATAGAGCCAAGCAAGGATCCGTCGGCGATTGTTGCTCAAAAAGGGGAACTGCCGCAGTCTATAGTTTTGAATCTCGTGGGCGAAACCTTGCAGGTGGGTGTGGGAACCTCCATTCGTGAAATCCACCTGCTGGATTTGCAGAACCGGAAGGTGCTTTCTTGGCGGGGGAATGCCTCCAATGCGTCCCTGGATGTGTCGCGTTTGCATGGAGGGGTGTACGTGGTTCGTTTGGTGACTGCCCATGGGAAAATCGCCAAAATTTTTGCAAAACGATAATACAATTGATATGATTATATTAATTGATAGAGTCCAAAACCCTTATATATCAACATTTTTTGTGAAAAAAGGTGTTTTTGACCCTTGTGGGCCGGATCAAATCCTTCTATATTTAGCTCGCATTTCTCGGGACGCCTTTGTCCCAGAATCATCTAACTAGAGGATTTACATGAAGACCATTACGGTAAACCCCAAGTCCGTCACCCGCAAGTGGAAGCTTGTGGATGCAGCGGGCAAGCCTATGGGTCGCGTCGCAAGCGAAGTTGCCCGCCTCCTCATGGGTAAGCACAAGGCCATCTATTCCCCCAACGTCGATACCGGCGATTACGTGGTTGTCATCAACGCTGAAAAGGTTGCCGTTACCGGTAACAAGAACCTTCAGAAGCAGTACTTCCACCACACCGGTCACATCGCTGGCGAACGTTGGATCAACTTTGCCGACCTTTTGGCAAAGCACCCCACCGCTCCGCTGGAAGCTGCCATCTGGGGCATGCTCCCTCACAGCGCTCTGGGCCACAAGATGGTCAAGAAACTCAAAATCTATGCCGGCGCCGAACATCCGCACGCGGCACAAAACCCCGAAGTCGTTGACTTCTAATCTTTAGAACGGAGGATACCTCTATCGCTACCGCAAAGAACAAGAAGATCTACCGTGGCACGGGCCGCCGCAAGAACGCCATCGCCGCTGTGATCCTGAAGCCGGGTTCCGGCAAGCGCACTATCAATGGTCGTGATTTCAAGGATTACTTCCATTCCGAAGTGCAGAACATGATTGCTAACCTTCCGTTCTCTATTCTCGGCAACGCCGAAGAATGGGACGTGGAAGTCACCGCCCGTGGCGGTGGAATCGCCGGTCAGATGGGTGCTGTCCGTCTGGGCATCGCTCGCGCTCTCGTCGCTAACAACGCCGAAGACAAGCCCGCCCTCAAGAAGGAAGGACTCATGACTCGCGACTCCCGTGCTGTCGAACGTAAGAAATTCGGCCGCAAGAAGGCTCGTAAGCACTTCCAGTTCAGCAAGCGCTAATCTGCGAAACTGCTATTCGAGAAAGGCTCCCGCATTTGCGGGTGCCTTTCCTTTTTACCAACCAGATATTTTTTGGAGCTTTTGCGTTATGCGGTGAGTGCCCCTTAAGAGCTTCAAAAAGGGGGCGCGAATATAGAACATTTTAGTATGTCAATGATTTTTCAAGTGGGAATGGCCGCATTTTTCGTCCATTATGTGCCAGTTGCCCTTTTGGGCGACAAAAACAGCTTTTTTCAACATGATCATGTCGATGATAGCCATATAAAAATCCCTGTTGACTATCAGGAATATAGAATGGCCCCACGACAATTAGTGTCTTTACTTAACGCTTAAAGTATGAGCACTTGGGCAGGTGCGTTTTCCAGGTCAGCAGCTTGAGCTGCTTGTCGCCTTCCATGGCGAAGGCATCTACCAGCGCGCAAGTCTTGACGCCTGCGAATTCCAGGTCGGTACCAGCGGACTCCATGAAGTTCTTGCCCTTGCCAAAGACCTGATGGAACAGGGGCTCCCCGAAGGTCACCATGGTGGAAGGCGCGAGCAGGGAGAGTTCCTTGGCAAGCATCTTGCGGAGCGCCGCCTCCAGTAGGGGCGGAAAATTCCTGGATTCCGGCAGTTTGTAGAGGAAGGTGACCCCGATGGATTCGGGAGCGACATTCAGGCTAGCGAACATGCGCCTGAGCATTTCCGCCACGGAGCTTTCGAAGAAATGGCCCGCCGGGATTTCGGCGTGAGGGGCCTGGAACAGAAGCAATACCGCCGGATGCTCAGGGCCCTCATAACGGTAGAGGGTTTTGCCCGCATAAATCTTTTCATTGTTAATTTGTGTGTAAAAATCCTGGAGGGAAGCGGCCGATTCGAAGGGGCTTGCAGTCCGGGAAACGGAACGGGGGGCAGGCATCGCATCGGACATGAATACAGGTGCCTGGGGTTGCGATGGCTGCACCACTTGCGGCCTGGTCGCAGGACGCGGAGGCGGCACAGCGGAAGCGGCAGGTCTAGACGGTGCCGCTGCCGGAGCAGCGGGAGTGGCCACGCGTTTCTTGGGCGTCCAGGGTTCGTCCAGGTACACCTCGGAATCCCCCAGGTCCATCTGTCCCTGAAGGTAACTGCGGAGTGCACTAAAATCGAATTCCTCAGCCATGGCGTTCTTCCAACTTGCGGTTCACAAAATCTACAATAGTTTCCGACAGCTCCAGCTTGGAACCCATCTGCATTTCGGGAATATCTTTGCCCGGCGTCACCAGGGCGTAGTTCACATTGTCGAAGCCGAACCCGCTGTCCTTGGCCACCGGGGCGTTCAACAACAGGGCGTCGGCGCCGCTCTTGCGCAATTTTTCCTGGGCGTGTTCTTCAAAATGGTCCGTTTCCAAGGCGAATCCCACCACCACCTGGTTTGGCTTCTTGGCGGCGACGCTGTCCCGCAGAATGTTCGGGTTGGGCACCAGTTCCAGCACCAGCTGGCTCCTGCTGTCCTTGATCTTGCTTTCGGCAGGGTCTTTCGGGCGGTAGTCGGCCACGGCGGCGCAATGCACCAGGACATCTGCACCGGAGAGGCGTTCCATCACTGCCCGGTGCATTTCGCAGGCACTGCGAACGCGGTGGACCGCGGCGCCGCCCGGAAATTCCGCTTCCATGGGACCCGCCACCACCTCTACGGAATATCCGTTGGCGAGAAACACGGAGGCGAGAGCCACCGCCGTCTTGCCGCTGCTCCTGTTAGAGATGTAGCGCACGGGGTCGATGGCCTCTTCGGTGCGG
>CALATK010000040.1 GCA_937891805.1 uncultured Fibrobacter sp.
CCCCGACCCGCCATCTAGAATCCCATCATCGGCATTTTCCCACCCATTTTATAGGTTTACTGTGGTGACTACCGTCACATGTTTTTCTTGTTGTAATATTTTCGTAAGTATTTTGTGCGATTTACTCTTGACTGACAAAGTAAAATATTCTAAATTGTACTATGTAAAGAAAAAAAAACAAGGTGTAGAATATATGAAAAATTGGTCATTTTTGAACAAATTTGTTCTAATTGCCGGCCTGGTTTTGGCAAGCCAGGGGTTTGCTCTTGACTGTGCCACGGGCACAGGTTGGGGTGATTTTCTGACGGAATCAGTTACTCCGGATGATAGTGGCTACTATAGGATTAATACGCCGGAGAAATTGGCGTGGTTTTCCTGTGTGACTGTTCATAATTCGTCGACTTATGGAAGTGTCAAGGTTCTAATAACTGACAATATCAATTTAGATGGAAAACTTTTCATACCGATTTCTGCAGGAACGGGAACACCAAAGTTTACAGGGACCATAGATGGTCAGGGGCACACTATTCGCGGTCTTTACATCAAGGGTTCTGAAATTGCAGATAATTCAAAATCAAAAATTACAGGTGAATCAAAGAATGGGGCAAAAGCCTATACGCAGAATATCGGTCTGGTTGCTGTCCTTAGTACGGGTGGAAAAATCAAGAACCTTGTTTTGGAAGTTTCTGATATCTATGCGTCGAACTCTGCGGGTGACGATGGTACGGTTGGAACAAGCAATCCAATTTCCGTGGGTACTCTTGTGGGATGGATGGAAGATGGTGAAATCGCAAACTGCATTGTTGAAGGCAACATTACCACAAGTGGAGATAAAAACCGAGTTGGAGGTCTTGTAGGAAATGTGAAAAGTGCAACCATTTCTGATTGTGTAAGTAATGTATCTATATCATCGAGTGGTAAAGATACGCATGTGGGTGGTGTTGTTGGAGCACTCAGAAATGGCGGTACGGTAAATTTATCTTCCTGTGTATTTGAAGGCGATACCCTTATCAGTACCGGAGGAAAAGTTGGAGGAATTGTAGGAAATTATGAAAAATCTACAGTGAATACTCAGAATGCTCTGTACTATACCGGCAATTATCCGGGAGTGGGTAAAGGATCTTCGATTACAACCCATAACGAAAAAGACCTAAATACAGAAAAAGTCGTGTGTGAATTGAATAGAGGTTCTTGGATTGATTCCTCTCAATCCTGTTCCGGTGATACGAGCGATGTCTGGTCAGAAGGTGTGACCGGTATTTCTATGAACGGTTCCGACGGCTACAAGGTTTCTTTCAATGCCAACGGTGGAACTTTTGCCTCTGGAGCAAAGACCTTCAAGATCGTTGCCAACGGCGCTACGATTACGGCTGATGAAATTACTGTGCCAACGCTTGCCAATAAAAAATTCGCTGGTTGGGCCACAACGACAGGTGCTAAAGAACCGACCACCCTAGGTGTTGCCAGTGCAAATACGACTATTTATGCCGTTTGGTACGACATTTATACGGTTACCTTCAATACAAATTCTGATCCCTTTACGATTCAGGTTCCTAAGCATGGAGTCGTTGCGGTAGAAGGCTTAACCGTTCCTAGTTCTTATAAGATTCCCGACCCTGAAAGCGAAGGTGATTCCATAAAGTATTACTTTACGGGATGGGCTTTTGAAGCGAAATGGTTGGAAGTGAATCAAGATCCTACATCCTCCGACACCCTGCATTTGGCCAATATCGATGTCGTTCAGGATACTGCTTTGTACCCTGTTTGGACCAGAGCGGAAACATATTCTGTGACATTTGATGCGACCCTACATGGAAAGACTTATGTCCGGTTTGTCAAGAAGGTAAATCAGGGCGATGCGGTTGAAGAACCGGATGTGCGAGATATTTTCACAGATCCGGGATACAAGATCGTTGACTGGTGCACTAATGAAAATTGTACAGAAGGAAGTAAGTATGATTTTGCTAGTTCGTTAGATAGTAATCTTACTCTGTATGCCGAATGGGACCTTGAAGAATACACGATTTCCTATGAGATGAATGGTGGTACGAATAATGGCAGCAATCTGTCAACATACACCGTTGAATCTGACCCCATTACCTTTGCCGCCCCGACCTATGCGGGGTACACCTTTGAAGGGTGGTTCTATGATGCTGACTTTACTGAACCTGCTACAGGAATTGCTACGAACAGCACCACAGGCGACAAGACCTTGTATGCAAGGTGGACTCGAATTGTTTACACCATTGAATACCTTTCTGGTAATGATGTTTCGGCAACGATCGTGGGTGATAAAAAGTATTGGAACGAAAGCCTGACGTTGAAGGGTGAGGCGTTTGCTCTTGTGCGTGAGGGCTATGTCCATAAAGGTTGGAGCACCACTGAAAATGGACCCCTTGCTTATGACTTTGGCGATACTTACGATAAAAACGAGGATGAAATCCTCTTCCCCCATTGGGTGAAGGCAACATCTTATGGTGCTGTGACGGTCTACACCTATGAAAATGATGACGGTCGTAAGGAAGCTGTGATTGACGGATCTTCCGAGGAAACAATCACTATTCCGGGTGACATTGAGGTTTCTTCGGTAACTTATGACAGGCAGTTTACGAAAAACCAGTTCTCGACTATTGTTTTGCCGTTCCCTATTGACACTTCGAATATTTCCGGAGGATCCTTGTACAGTTTGAATACTGTTGTAAAAGGTCCTACAGGCAAGTGGGATACGGTTAAGGTCTCTCTGATAACTGGAGGAACTACGGTAGCCAACAAGCCTTACTTGTTTAAATCTAAAGAAGGTGTGTTGACATTCACCGGCGCTGTGACATTGAAGAATTCTTCATCCAAGGTCGATGATGTTGTCGATAATGGTGACGGAAGCACATGGACTTTGAAAGGCGTCTTCTCTAAGAAAACATTTGAAGATGGTGATGCCGAACTTGGCCGTGCCTATGGTTTTGTTGCCAAAGCGACAGACAAATTCTATGCCGGTCAGTTTGCCAAGGCCGGTGTCGGTGCGTGGCTGAAGCCTATGAGAGCTTACCTGGTATACGACTCTGGAAATTCAATGGGCAAATCCACGGGTGTGGGTGCAATGCCGTCCCTTGCCGACATCCCTGAAACGATTCATGTGCAAGTTCTGGATGCCCAGGGTAACGTGACTGAAACTGGATCCTTGAACACGGTTACTGGCGAATTCAAGATGGATCGTTGGTACGATTTGCAGGGCCGCAAGCTGAATGCTAAGCCGACTGTTCAGGGAACCTATTATCATAATGGTGAACGTGTCATTGTGAAATAGCGCTTATGAAGAAGGTCTATGTTGCACCAGAAATCCAAGTGGTGGAGTTGCAATACACGAAGCCATTGCTGGATGAAAGTGACTTGTCAGACAATATGCATGTTATAGTTGTCCCGTAGGTAGGTGTTGGAAATGCAACAAGAAGTAAAAAAGGAATACAGTGCCCCCGAGATGGAGATAATTGATCTTCAGTATCAGAGTGAGTTACTTAGCGAGTCATGTGAGCAGCTGGATGTACATTGTGGTAATTTTGATTAATCGGCACTCCCAAGGATGACATCGCCTAATTTGTTTTCTAAATTACGGCGCGTAAAGAGGAAATTATGGAAATGGAACAGAAAAAGGTCTATATTGCTCCCGAGATGATGGAGTTCCGTTTGGAACGCCAGGCTGCTTTGCTTGATGGTTCAGATTATGACGGCGAATTTAGCCTTGCTCCTCGGCAGCAAAATCCGCTGGCCTAAGTTCTGTCTTTAGTTTTTGCAGAGGGGGCGTGTCGCTCCCTCTTTTTATATATTGAAGGTATGAGTTTGACCGTAAAGCACGAACACCGTATGTTTTTTGAAATCCTGCGGCTGGCGCTGGATAATTCTAGTGGGTGTTCGGACATGTCTATCGCACCTGATACGGAACAGTGGAAAAAAATCTACACACTCGCCAAGCAGCAGTCGGTGCTGGGTATCGCATTTGCGGGTGTCGAGAAGCTCCCCAAGGAGAGCCGCCCGCCCGTGCAGCTCCTGCTTAGCTGGGCCACCGAGGTAGAGGCCATCCGCGGCATGAACGCCCTCATGAACAAGGAGGCGGCTCGCCTTACCCGGTTGTTTACGGAGGCCGGCCGCAGGAACGCCATCTTGAAGGGACAGGCCAACGCCAGGCTGTACCCGGACCCGGGCCTCCGCCAGTCGGGAGATATCGACATCTGGGTGGAAGGCGGTCGCGACAGCATCAACAATCTGCTGGTGGAAATGGGGCTGCTCTCCGAGAAAGATCTCGAGTTCGGCCGTTTCTGGCACCATGCCCACCTGGAACGGACCAAGGACGGAATCATGGCGGAAGTGCATTACAGGCCCGCTTCCGGCAATCCATACAAGGGGAAGGAACTCCAGGATTTCTTGAACCGGGAAATTTTGAGCGCCCAGATGGTGCCCGAAGGTTTTTACGCCCCCAGCATCAAGTTTGCCCTGGTGATGCAGCTTTCCCACCTGCAACAACATTTCTACAGCGGCGGCCTCGGACTCCGGCAATATATCGACTATTATATCTTGCTGAAAAATTCTACGGGGGAGGTGCGTCGCGAGGTGGCGCAGGCTATTCGCGGGCTCGGCATGTTGCACGCCTGCAGCGCAGTGATGTGGGTGTTGCAGCAGGTGCTTGGCTTGGAACGGGACTTGCTGCTCTGCGCTCCTTGTGCCTGGCGGGGGAGGCGGCTGCTTCGTCTGGCCCTGGTGGGCGGAAACTTCGGAAAGTACCGTCAGAAACCCCGCAACGTTTTTGTCCGGTGGTTCAGGGACCGCAGGCAGGCCCTGAGTTGGCTGCCCTTTGACCCCATGAACGCCTTTTTCAAGGAACTGAAGTATTGGCGACACACCCTTTACTTGATGCCCTTGCGGGTGAAGCGCCGGAGGATTGGGCTGTGAACGAGACCCGTTGTTACAAGGTGGCCGGTCACTTGTTCTCCGTGACGGTGGACGGTTGTTTGTTGGATGGAACCGCCGCCGGAAATTTGGACGGGAATGCCGCCGAGCCGCAGGGCGATTTCTTCGCCAAGTGCATGGACAATTACGAACCTTTTG
>CALATK010000041.1 GCA_937891805.1 uncultured Fibrobacter sp.
TCATAACGCAGTTTTATCCTAACTTTAAACTGTCCAACTTTTTGGGTTCAGTTCATGTGTCCTGGGGCTTTGTTTCTATGTGGCCTGGGTAAAGGAAAGGCTCCTCGTTTTGAAGTGGGAAGCCTTGTCAAATATTTAAAGACGAAATTGTTTAATTACCAGCAATTATCGATTTTAAACCACTCGCCTGCAGGAATATCAACGATTATAGATCCGCTAATTTGACCACCAGTGCCACCCCAATAGCCGGCAATGTTCCCTGTAACCCACGTGTTCCAGCTACTCGATGAGGTACTCACACCGCAAGTCTTAGAATTTGTAAAGCTGATTTTGTCCGCTCCTTCGTACGGAATTCCAATCGATGCAATTGTTGCCGCATTAGAATCATAATTAATCTTGAAACTACATGAAGCACTTCCTTTCGTATTGCTAATGGTTAATGCATAGGTATACATTCCTTCGGCATCACCAGTAAAGGAAATTTTATTGTCGTAAGTATTGCCTTGCTTGGTCGTAGCACCTGTTGCAGAAATCGTATAATTACAGCCTCCAATAACGTCACAATTGCTCACTGTTATTGGCAAGGACACCTCAGCATAGGGTTTATAGGTCGTATATGTCGATGTTCCCGGACAATTTGATATTGATGGAGCGTTTGTTGCGGCACTCACATCGATACATCCAGAAACGTAAATTTCATTTATTTTAGAGCAATCCGGAACGTTTAAAACATTTGTCATTTGGACGACGGGATTAGGCGCAAATCGGTAATATGCAGGCGTTGATCCATCAAACGCAAAATCGACACCATTCCATTTCCCCGATTTTCCTTGACAATCATCGAATTTTATTTGGACCTCGTCTTTACATATTCTATTTGTTGTTATTATCGCACAACCATTGCTTAAAGATTTTCCTTTCAAGCTTCCATTACTTCCTGTGATATTCCAAGTAATCTCCGCACAAGTCGGAGCCGCATTATAAACCACAGAACACGTCTTCTCTTCGGAAGGTTTGTCGCTCGTCAAAGTGACTGTATAATCTACAGTACCAGCCTCTGTAACGTTATCTGTGAAATTGATGGTATAATCATTATTTCCACTTGTACTTCCGCTTTCGGACAATGTTGAATTTCCCTTATTAAGAACAACCGTGCAGTTGTTGTCACACCATTGAATATTCGTCAAATTTATGGAGGGATTACCACTTCCAATAGTAACCGGATCCGCAGAGCAATCAAACGTAGGTGCCGGCGGATTCACGGTTAGAGTGAGATTAGACGTGGACGGACAACGCAAATCTGTACCCAAATTGCCGCTATACGTGTAGGTATATGTATAGGTGCCCGGAGCCGTCGGTGTAATCGTATATTGTTTGCAATTGTCGTCAGTCGGAGTTCCCGCACCATCTGGCGAACCGTCAAGTGAAGAACTCTCACAGGAACCACCGCCAACAGCTTCAAATGTAGTACTTCCGTTTAAGGCTATCGTATGATCCTTCAAAGAGCACGTCAATCCATCAACAACCGTTAGCACCGGGTTTTCATTACAAACATATGTAGTTTGATTTTTCGCATTGACGTAGGACACCTTATATGTATAACTATTTGCCGTCGAGGGAACATTCTCAAGTTTTATTTCACCAGATTGTCCAGCGATAATATTCTGCGTGACATTAGCTCCGTTTTCACTAAGCTTAAACTCCGTTGTTGTTGTCAAGTTCTGAATATTCGACATTACGAGCTTTGTTTTTCCGCCTATTGCCACTACAGCAGGATCAAAGGCGCAGTCAGCCTTAATGGCGCCTGGCGCCACAACTTTGAATTTTTTTGAGCAATCTTCAAAGGAACCATCTGTACTATGAACAACATATGTGTATTCATTGTCAATTGCCTCATCGCTCTTGGATGCTCGATATCCGTTGGCATTGACAGGGGTTTTCTGCGGATTGTCCAAAATAGACTCACCCCGATACAAAATATCAAATCCACAACCACTTGTTTTCGGGCAAGTAATGGTAGGCGTAAACTTTGGCAGCAGTGTCGTTCCATAGACATATTCCTCCGAGCTGATTGCACACGACACTTCGGCTTGTCCAATATCCTTCGATGCGCAATTTTCCTTTATGTCCGTCGAAGCCCCACCATTTCCAACAATTTTTGCATTAAACACATATTTCACTCCGGGGTTTGTTGCATAAGCATTATCGGGATAGGTGCAGAGAATGTCATTCCCGTTACCACTATTCGTACACTCCACATTAGAATTGCCATATGCAAATATCGTCTCACCATCGGTAGTATTTTTCTTAGCTTCTATTTGAGTTGTCGTTACGCGGGAACGAGGGTTATCACCATTGCCACCGACAGTAACGGTCAGATTCCACTGATTGGAGGCCTCGTTGTACGTTACCGCACACTGCTCTACCTTAATGGAATTTTCACATTCTGTTTTGACGGTTACTTTCACTTCGCCAGATCTGTTATTTTTGACAACCACTCCCGTCACCTTTTCCAGGTTGAAACCGAGAGAGTCTCCAGCAAAAACATCTTCAACCTTGTCAATAGTTCTCGAATTGCCCGTTATGACTATCGCTTGACTCTGGAAGGGATCACACCCACCCCAGCAACCAGTTCCATCGTTTTTGCTTTCTAACCATAGTTCCAAATCGCCCGAATTGTCGCCCTCTACCGTTACGATTAGTTTTGCTTTACGCAAGTTTTTGGGCTGATTACTGAACCTCGCGTCTCCGGATTGCCCTGCTGCAATAGCTTTGCCAGACATTAATTCCGCGTCATTTGCGCAAGGAACGTATTTACCGGTCCAAAAATAACCGCAATGGGCATATTCGTTCTCAGTTGCATTAGTCCACCAGTCCGCAGCAAGATTGCTTGTAGCATTGCAGTTCAGCCAAGCTTTGGCTGTCTTTACATCAACGGAGCCCTCTCGATATCCATGAGGACCTTCATTTCCTTCGCCGTTAGCAAAATTGTACTTGCCTGCGAGGCATTCCCTTATTTCTCCGGAAACCCCATTACAGGCGTCAGTGCCGTAGTAGTAGAACTTAGGCGTGCAATCGGTTGCACTAAACCAACCGGAATAACCAATCCAGGGAACAACATCTTTACCGGTTTCTATATAACCGCCCTCTGCTTTCGCCGCAAAGGAGCACTTGACCGTTGGATAAGAGTCAAAGCAGTCGGCATTGTAGTCTTCGCTGTGCCATCCAATCCCATGGATTTTAAAATTCGGGTCTGCCATGGAGAATCCAACATATTCGTGGCTCCTGTCCTTAACACTCTTATTCGATACATCGAAGCTCTTTGTTTCTCCAATCTGTGTTCCGTAATATGGGGACGTAAATACAGTTACCTCAAGAATGTTGTCATCTAATGCAGCTTCAAGCATTACCATGCTAGAGATAGATGCCGTGCTGGAGAACTCTTTAGTTTCACAATTAGTCGTACCATTCTTACACGCTTGAGCCACAAGGTATCCCGAAGAGTTTACAAATAGGTTAAGCATCAAGAACTCGCTTACGTCGGAATTGGAACGGAGAATGATTCCCGAGTTACGAATATATTTTGAACTATTCCCGTATTCTGAATTCCGGGGAACTTGCACAAGGGCTTTCATTGTGCCATTCATGCCAGCATTCACGGTGCTCATCACGACTACACCCTTGCGTTCGCTTTCACTTTTCCCCTTGTTTAAAGAAGACTTGACAGAAAGATGACCATAGAGCGAGCTGTATTCAAGGTCCGTCTTCTTGGATCTTATCAAACTCCACTTGGTGTTTTGACTTGTTGGAACCGTTGCACATCCGTTGTTTGCATCATTACAATAGTTTATGCAATATTGCGCACCGTCGCCACAAGCAAACAAATCTTCCCGATTGGTACGACCATAGACACCGCCGTCTCCCTCCTTGAACTCTTCAAAGAAACAGTGGTTGTCCGATTCTCCAAAATGAGCGAGGTAAGTGTAGTCGCCAGAAATGGTTATCGCATCGAACTCATGGCTTGCAAGAGGTTCGTTTCCCGTGGGGCAATTTTCACCGTCGCATTTCCAATAGTTGAACATTTCGTCATTATCGTCGTCGACCAAGTAGAACGAAATTTCTTCGCCGATAAAGACGCTATAGGAACAATACTGCGGATTCCCTCCATTTGATTTGTACACGCAATTAGGTGTTAAATCTACGTCCCGCGTTTCGCTATGTACCTTGATTGTAGGCTCGTTGTTTGCGCCCACATTACCCACAAAGCCGACCTGGAAATTCTTTTTTCTGGCCTTGATGCTTGCATGTAACGCTTCAATGGTTCCTCCGGCATCGTCTCCAGAGATATCCCGACTTTCGTCTGCAATAATAACTACGCAATTGCTGTTAACACTGCTGCCAGCGGCGTTAACCAAATGGACGGAACTAGAAGCGCCAAGCGAAATGGACCACTGGTTATTTGGCGTCATTGTTCCAAAGGATGACACGCTCGGTTCCACCCAGATTGTCCCATTGGAAATGTCACATTCTGGCCAGTATGTTTGGTAATTTTCGGGACAGTCTGAACTATGGGCTGCACAGTATTCTGCCAGGTCTGACGAAGAAAGTTCGGCTCGAGAGAGTGTTGCCGTACTGGCAACAAAAAGAGATGCCGTATATGGGCTAGATGGCAAATAACCTGTACCTGAGCCGAGTTGGAAAGAAAGCGTGCCATTGGGGGCGTTGTTTGTGGTCACTTCAAAAAGGAGCAAATTAACTGACCCTGTTGTATTAGGGGCTATCTCGAACGTGCACGTCGTTCCGTCTTTCACTCCGCCATTTTTTATAGAGTATTTCCAGCCACCGCCTTCCGTGCCATCGGCGCCACCAATATTGGGGCAATTGACATTCAATGTGATAGTATTTGAATGGGGCGGAATGTGCGCATGAACCTCTGCCGGAGTGGAGGTCGTAGGCGACATTTCCTGGGATGCCTCGACAAAGTAGATGAATGGAGTTCCGCGCTGCGGTCCGCCAATTACCACCCAAAACGAAACATCCTCTTCCGAGTAGCCATTTGCCTTGGCGAAGCACCTGTATATCGTGCCTTCCGTGAAGCTCCCGCTTGAGACAAGGGGATCATTGGTGAGATTGCCGCAACTCGCAGGGGAATCACCCGCACTGGCTATGGAAATGTCACTCTTCGTCAAGGTAGAACCGTTTAACGGCAAAACGTTATAGTAGTCAGACAGTTTTCCGTAAGGGTCGCTTGGCAAATAGATGATTCTCGGAAGAATCATGAAGGATGCCGCAAGCGGAGTGACGTTAGCTTCGCCTGACGGTTCGGACTCCTGGGTTTCCACCTGTGTTTCCAGGGTAACTCCCAACTGGGGAGACATGGAAATGTAATATTCTTCTGGAACTGTTGTGGAAAAACTGTAGGTTGGTATGCCAGGAACGGGGCTGTCGCCAGGATCAGAATCATCATCGTCGTCTGAATTGATTCCTCCGCAAACAGACACGCTCTTGTCGCAAAGGATGTTGGCTTTTTCAAGACTTTTTATCAGGGGGTCGTTGTATTTCATATATTTTCCCTGAATGTCTGCTTTTACGCAACCTCCAGCTTGTGCGGTGCTCGCTGCAACCTGACCATAGAATGTACCATTGAATACTTCATTGTTAAATAAAATTTCCTTTACGTTGGCTTCTGCATAAATAAAATAACTATAATCGCTGCCATCATCTGTTGCTGGTTGAATTGTACCTGAAGCCCCTCCTTCCAAGAGCAAAAAGACAAAAGATCCTGGTGCAGTGGGGGGTAATTTTTGCTGAGCCATTTTATTCGAAACGATAATGATGAATTTCCCAACTAAAGGTGTTTTAGAATCATGGGCTTTTCCGTCATCTGTAACACGGACTACTTGATAGCCGTTGTAAAGGTTTTCCTTCGCTCTGTCGGGGTGTTCTACCGGGTCATTGTATTCATAGCAATCGTTAAGATTTTTACTAAAATCATCGCTATCCCACGTTGTGACAGTACACCCGTTGTTTTCATATTCTGTAAAAGAATTCTTTCCCGTTTTAAGTTGGTCAACGATCTTGTAGTCAGTATTGTCACATCCACTCCCCGTATTTTTTGTACCTAATTTTGTCAAGCAATAACTTTGTACATGGTCGGCACATGAAAAATCTTTTTCACCCCAACTATCCTTGTTGTGTAAGTTTCCATTTGACTTAAACCATGGGGTTACACCACATGCAGGTCTCCAGTTTTTGTCTTTGGCCAATTTACAATAGGGAGACCCCAAAATAGAAGTTTCATCGTGATTCAGATAGCGGTAGTATTTTTGTCCATTGCCTTCATCCTTCGCTCGATCGACCCAAACCGTGTGATTTGCATCATTAGTATGGTAAGAATCAGTAAAGCGGGTCGCTTTAGTTGCTTCAGTACCATTAATATAGTAGCTAGCAACATCTTTTTCCCAATGGTCATCATAATATGTTCCAAAGCCGACATCGTCTACGCCATCAGGCATATAATAGATGTAAAATTTATCACTAGAACCATCTCCCATATCAGGATAAATGTCGGGAGTTTCTTCTGGTTTATCATTTACACTCCACCAGCTCGGCTGACTACAGGGGGCCACTCCTTTACAATTTCTAGGATAGCCCCGGCTTTCTCCGTATTCTGTAAAAATGTGGGGTTCATATATGTTTTTCTTGTAATCTGTTGACTTATATGCTGATTTAATGTATATGTCTGAACTTGAGTTTTTGCCTAAAACAATATTACTGTAGGTTGAAGAATTGTCTTCCGAGGCCACAAGTCTTGTACCAGCGCAGGTTTTATTTGTATATTCAATTCTGTAAGTTGCCCAATCTGTGCTGTTGTCGCCACAAGCGACATTTGATTCGGTAGATTGTAGCACCCAACTCCAACTAGCATAACTGTAACTGTAAGTCTTCTTATCACAGGTGCAACCATATTCTTGAAGACTTCCTGACCAAAGGTTGAGATTTCCTGGCATCCATACATTCCCCGCTACTGTAAAAGTGTTGTTTGCGCTATAAGGAACATTGACCACTCCATTTTCCCCTACGCAAAGGTCATTGGCAACACTTGCCGCACCACCGCCCAGGTTGACATCCCAAGTTCCGTTTATGGTCAAACTCTTCTGAAATTCCTGACTCCCAGAAACCTGTTCAAGATTTCCTCCTATGTAAACATCACCTGTTAGATTAAATGGACCATCAGTAATTGTTTCTCCCAAAACGCCCTTATAGTAACCTTGCTTGGCTTCGGATTTTGGAGGAAATTTAAAATTCTTTGCATTACCCCCCACATAAAAGTTTCCCCCAAAGACGCCATTGCTACCATCTAGGTCTTTACCAATGCAAACATTACCATCTGCACCAATGCTGTTACCGGACATAATCACGTTACCCGTCACAACAATGTCTGTTTGCGCATATATGGGGTTTGCGCCATCAACATTACCATTTACAAGCATTGATTTTGCACCAAATTGTCCGGCGGTTTTTGTCGAACCTCCAAAGTAATTGTATTCAAAACTGATCTTGGAGGCCTCCTCAACGGTTCTCCTTGGAACCCTTACCTGATACAATCCATCTACATTAAAAATGGCAGACACTCCATGACGGGTCCCTCCGCGAGCCTCGCCATACGAAACAAGCTTGACTTTGTACGTTGGACTATCGGTGTTCACACCCATTAGCCACACCTGGTAACTTTGCCCTTGTCGTTGCAGAGGGCGAAGACGATCGCTTATGTTAATGGGCTTGTTGCCACCATTAATAAACTGATGAATCAGGTCGCCCACATCGTTAGCATGGTAGGTCATCCATGTTCTCGCATTCACAAGACCCGCCACAGAACTCTGATAAGCTTCTCGTTGCAACATGCGGCTGGCACTAGAGCGCCCCTCGCTAGTGATCCACTTGTAAGTGGCAGTAGCCGCAATGGTGGCCACCAGCATGAACAGAAGGACGGTGATGAGGGAAACACCCGCCTTCCTCATTCCACACTTCACATTCCACATTGCACACTTCATAATTCCCTCCTAGTCCCTGGGGCCGTTGCCGGGGGTGGGTACAACCATTTCTATCTCGCCCGTTTCGCCAGTCGCGCCACCCTTGCCTCCACGGGAAATTCGCAGTTGAAGTCTAAAGGCCTTCACGTTTTTCTTTTCTTTGATGTTCGCGACGTTGAACGGCGTTTTAAAACTGTAGTTGGAAGACGCTATTTTTTTAAGTTTCAAATCCTTGATGGTAACCTTTCCTTGGGAAACCAGCGGCGAAAAATTTGCAAAGGTAAAGGAAAGGCAGAACGTTTCCGTTACCGGAGAATCAACTGTAAAACGCATAGATCGCATCCCGCCACCACTTACGTTTAAAGGCGGATAAAACAAGTAATCATCAACAAGGACGCGTCCGTCTTTTTTCAGCAGGTCTCCTGTTGAAGCACTCCTAAGTCCAACAGACATGTGGTCCATATCTGGTACAAAAGAAGTACTCTTGTCTTCGTGTCCGTAGGCATCTTTACCTTGATAGCTTACAATAAAAGAAATTTCGTATTCTTGATTCGCCTCCAAGGATACAGCATTCTCTCCAGAACCCTTGGCCTTTATTCCATAAGCCGCACAGCGTTCTTTCCAAGAGTTGCTACCACTCAATGTGACATTTTCAATGGCAATAATCTGATTTTGTTTCCAACTATCCTTATCCAGAATTTGGCCATTTTCCGTGGAGTTGCTAAAGTTTGAGTAAAACTGCGACAAGGTCACACTAGATCCACCCGCATACCCGGCGTCATCATTACCGACTTTTAGGGCAACATTCTTGTCTTCATTTGGAAGGGTCAATAACTGGAATTCGTCTGTGCATCCTTCGGGGGTAGGTGTGCAGGGCGTGGGAAACATCTGAACGTCATCAACACTTGCGCTTGGTGACGCTGCCGTAATATTAAATTTCAGTACTCCTGTCGCAACTTCAACGGCATCGTTTATTTCGTTCCCTGCCGATGTAGGTTTATTCTTGCACAAATACAACTTGTTATCATCCGAGCCACTAAAGTGTTCTTCGCCCGCAATAGTATAGCACCTACGATAAAGCGTGGCATTTTCTACGAACCAATGAATTTCTTCTACGGCCTTATAATGTCCCTGTTCATCAAAACGAGCTCTTGTGAAAACAAGATCGCTTATTTCGTTACTTGTGGTAATTTTAAATGATGAAGAATCCTTGCTAGATTCCGATTCTTGATCAGGGTCTATATATATTTTGTGTGAAACGCAATCCCCTTCGGCTTCTTCATCCGCGTCTTCACAAACATCCATAAACTTGAGGCCATGACCTGCACCCAGTTCAGATACCGCGCTTTCCTGCGAACTTTTCGCCCCCATCTGGCTTACGTCAGCCTTGAACAGCGTCGCCACGTTTTC
Source organism: uncultured Fibrobacter sp. (assembly GCA_937891805.1). Lineage (GTDB taxonomy): Bacteria > Fibrobacterota > Fibrobacteria > Fibrobacterales > Fibrobacteraceae > Fibrobacter. The sequence continues at coordinate 9,444 of CALATK010000041.1, forward strand.
TGCCTCTTGTGTCGCATTAAGCATGTTCTGGGTGCGCACGCGGAACTTGGTTGAGTCAGTAAATGCCCGGCCAGCAACCAGGACGATAATGCCTACAATCATCATGTAGACCAGAAGTTCCATCAGAGTAAAACCATTTCTGGATCCTTCCCCTTTCAGGGTCAGGATGACGGGGGTATTGGTAAAGCCTTTTTTCATCTGATTACCCCCGAGACGGATATGGACTGTCTATATTGGTTTTTGTAGAGCCAACTGACATCTACCTCCACGCGCTTGGCGTAGACATGGGAAACACAATTGTCTTTGTTCTCATCGGCACTACAAGGCTTAGTGGCATCCTGTAAAAGCAGCAACGAACCCGACTGAGCTTTGTAATCTGCATCGGGAGACACCCTCACAACCACGTCGTACTTCACTTCCATGTCGTGACCATTGCCAATACCCGGCTGTCCATGCCATTTTCGCGAAGTCTGTATGGTGTCGTTGGTTTTCGCAGTCCACTCACTTGTTGGGAAAAACTGCGTCGGATAGTGGCTCACAAATATGATGCCACTTTCATCATCTTTCCGCATCACGGCGGTATTGTTCTCGGAAAAAGAGGCCAGTCCCATTGCCCCCAGGTTGTCAATCACATTCTGAGCCACTTCCGTAGCTCCATCGCGACCGCGGATGCGGAGCAGGGCGTCACGATTGCCCTTCTGCAGGTTGGACACCGCGGCGTACAGGATGCCGAGCACCAAGGCTGCAACCATCACCTCTATAATGCCTATGCCGCGCTTGCCGGGGGCGCACACTGAAGCACGCTGCGTGGCCGCAGAACTCTTTTGGAAGGATTGTTCTTTTCCGAGTAACATGTCAACTCCCTAAATGTCGCTCCACGAGCTCTGGCTTCCTGAATATTTCACTTTCGGGACAAATGAATTCTTGTTCTTGGATTTCGCAGCCGCGGCGTAACGGTCGCTGCCTCCATATTGCATTTCGAAGTAACCTTCAATGGGCGCCGCCGAAAGGCCTGACCGGGGTTTGAACTCGGCCACCTTGCCCTCCAAGGCCCAATTGTCGCCCGTAAGGCCATTGTTCTCAGTAGAGGAGATGAACTGTACGGGCGATTCGAGCAGTAAGCTGTCGAACCTGTCGTTTTCTTCGTCTATATTGTCGCAGTCGTCCGATTTGAACACCACAAGTTTCTGGGAATCTACGTTTTTCGCACAAAGGGTGCCGTTCACCCGACGCGCCTCGTTAGCAGTCCGTTCCATAAAAGCCGTTACGTTGTAGGCGGCGTCCTTGATGCGGGCGTTGGCGACCGCACTCCGCAGTCCGGCTACCCCGAGACCGCTCAGAATGCCCATGATGGCCACCACCGCCATCACTTCCATCAACGTGACACCAGCTTTATGTTTCTGACTCACAATCATACACTGCAGCCCACCCAAAAGTTCGTCTTTCCCCTTGTTACGCACAAGGTTATCTACACGGACAAACGCGGGACGCGCGGTCTCGCATTCCGTCTTTCTAAAATAGCTTGTATGTATTTTCCCTTTAGAATAAAGGAATTGGCGCGTTGTGTGCATTATTTGGGCACAGTTTTTGCACCCGAAGCCAGCCCGAAATCAACTAAAATGCCGACTTCCGCCCCCCCCCAAAAAATGTCGTTTTTACACCTTTTCCGCCCACTCCCGCATATCGGCGGGCACAATGTGGGTATAAACGTCCAGCGTCATGGCGCTGGAACTGTGCCGCAACAACCGCATGGCCACCGCCACCGGGCACCCGCTGGCCGCGAGATTCGTCGCGAAACTGTGACGGAACTTGTGGTTCGACGCCCAGCCTTCAATCTTCAGCCGCGCGCAGACCTTCTTGATTTCACGGATGGACTTCTGCTTGTCGATTTTCAGCCCGTCCCCCAGGCTCCCGAACCGCTCCAGTTCCCGCCGGAGCCGCCCGTTTATGGGCAGCACCGCGAACTTGTCGCCCTTGCCCACAACCTGGAAGCGGTCCCCCAGAATGTCGGCCTGCCTGAGCCCCGCCGCCTCGTGGACCCGAAGCCCCGCGTAGGCCATCAGCGCCCACAGCATCCGCATCTCGGCGCTAGGCGCCGCCTCCACGATGCGTTCCACCTCATCGACGCTCCAGGCGTCCCTTTCCACCTTCGCCACCCGCCGAAAATCCACGAATTTGAAAGGCTGGGCCCGCTCCACCCGATTTTCCCGGTAAACCCAGCTCAAAAAGCACCCGCACACGCGACACTTGTGCCGCGCCGACTTTCCCCGGAGCGACGCATAGTACTTCCGCGCAAGCCTCTCGTCCACAGAAAGCAAGTCATGGACCCGCTGGGTCTTGCACCACCCCAAAAAATGCTCCAGAATACGGCGGTACTGCTCCACGCTGCCCATTTTCAGGCCCGGACGCTCCAGAAACTCCCGCACGGCACCCTCCATGGGCACCCCCTCCAGCACCTCCCCGGGCATGGCGAAACGCAGCACCAGAAGCCTCTGCAGGCACTCCTCCGCCACCCTCTTGCACGTGGTCCCCAGCGACCTGTACGAAATCACGCCGCCCGAATTTTCCCGGAGGTACCAGGTCTTTATCCCGCGACTCTTGTGCCGCTGTACCACCGACAAACGCTTCCATTCCATAAATCACCTCCCAAAAAAAGAAGATGAAATCTATGCAAAGCTCCTACGGACGGGGTGTGCACGGAATGTCACACCATCCGCAAAATCCCCGTTTTTTGAAAAAAAGGAACAATTCTTTCCTACCTAAATGAGGGGGGAATGCTTTCCCCCTGATTTCTGTTTCGACAGGCATTGCGTAAAACAAGGTTGGTGAGCCTGTCGAACCATCCATCACCCCCTTCTCCTAGGGGGTTGTCATCCCGGCCTAGTGCCGGGACCCCCTAACACCCCCGACTTCTCCCGATGGACCTATAAAACCAGGTTTTTGAGGCGATTTATATGTCTCCAAGAAGGCGGTGCGTTCGACATGTACCTATAAGACTGGGAAAAAATGTCTTCTTATATGCCCTTTTTCCATACAAACTAACGGAATTTCGCCAAAACAGACCGTTTTTCGGCCCTTTTTCTGAGCATGATGCCTCAAAAAGGCCACTCCAAGGCAATTTTTAGATCTCAGGGGCATATAAAAGTGGCAAAACGCGCCGTTTTATAGGCCCAATTCTCAAAAATCAACATTTGCAAGCGCTCACACCACCAGTGTTCCGGGACGAACATCTTCCTCGTTTTACTCGCGCTCTTTCATTGTCATCCCGGCCACAGTGCCGGGATCTCCTATCCCTACCATCGCCATCCCCTTTCATTTGTAAAAAATCGTACGTAAACAAAATTTTCAGGCAAGTTTTGGCCCAAAAAAGCGTTTATACAATGTAGGGCCATTCCGCCCTACCGTTTAACGGGACGCACACGACAATGAAATGAATAACAAGCAGGTGAATTCAAGAAACTTGAAGAAACGCAACAATCCAACAAGAAGGAACCATGACGGGTTCTTCCGTTACATCTATTCCAAACCGACCAACGCAAAGACTCTCCTGACCCTTGCCCGTGAAGCCAACAGGGAGCTAGATGCCATGCTCGAAGACGTGAACCTCGACACACTTACGCTGTTTCCCGGCTTTTACAACGAAGTTGGCGAGAAGGGCGAATCGGATCTCGCGTTCACGGCGAAGGCGTATAGGGGCAAAGATGTGTTCGTGGGAATCCTGTTAGAACACAAGTCCGCTTCCGACAGAGCGCTTCTCGACCAGGTGGGGCGATATGCGTTCAATGTAATGGTAAACAAAAACGACCCGGAATTCCGCTGGTATCCGACCAAAGCGATAATAATCTACAACGGAAAACGAAGCTGGGACCCGGTGGCGGCCTTCAAGCGTAAGAATCGCGCAAAATTTCAAGGAAAAGATCTTCCGTTTGAACTCGTTATGGTGAACATGTCTGAACTGAACGATGAATCGTGTCTCGCCGACGACAATGTGGAAGCTGCGATTGGGGCGCTTATACTGAAATATGCCTTTGATAAGCGGGGGCTGTCAGACTTGGCACGAGCCATAGGAGAGCGTCTTTGGATGTTGGGGAATTACGGCAAGAATGTCTTTCTTGACAAAATTAATTTATATTTAGGAGAGTTCATCGACGAGGAAAGCCTGGAGGAATTGCAGATGGCATGGAAAAGCATAGGACAAAGACTGGGATTTGTAAGTGCCGGCGATGCTCGACGTGCCGCAGAGCGGGCAGGCCGTCGTGCAGGCATGAAAAAGGGTATGGAGAAGGGAATGGAGAAAGGGATGGAGAAAGGAATGGAGAAAGGGATAGACAAAGTGATTGAACTGCTCCGGTCCCAGGGCGTTTCCAAGAGCATCATCGCCAAAGCAGAAGCGCTAAAATAAACATTCAACGCATTTCTTGCGTTAAACCATTGCGTTCCACCCCCTCTTCCCTCCAGAACCGCCGTTTTCACCCCGAAAAGACGGTTTTGACCGCCTTTGTAAAAAATTTTGAACTATTTCCGAAAAAAAAAGCTATTTTAAATCGGACGGGATCTGGGGGTCCGAGTTTAGGGAGGTGTACCCGCCCCGGGGTCTTGTCGTGGACTTTTTTTGTGGGATTTTGAGGAACGTGACCTTTATGCAGACTATTCGGCAAGACAGTCGGGGGCGTGAAAAGCCCATGCACACTCTTCGGGGTGCCCAAGGAAAGAGGGGCGTCACGCTGATAGAGCTTTTGACGGTTATCGCCATCATGGGTATTTTGAGCGGTCTCGGGGTGGCCGGGCTCCAGAGCGCGGTGGCCAACGCCCGCATCAAGGACGCCGCCTACAACGTGACAGCCTATATGGAGCGCACCGCCAACGAGGCCCGCCGGATGAACGCCACCCTGTGCGTGGTCCGCGAAAGCGCCCAGAAACTCACGACGTACCGTGCGACATGCGCCGACGCCAACGGGTCCGGGAAGTCCGGACTCGCGAAAGTCGACAGCCTTGTGCTGGAAAGCCCCAACAAGATTCTGCAGGCAAACGAAGTGACGGCGGCAGATATCTTGGGTGGCGATAATTTGGTTACAAACGGAGCAGAGTTTACTCCAAGGCAGGGCCTTTCAGCCGCTCCCTACCAGGGATTTATCGCGGTACAGTACGGCGGCGACGGACGCTTCGGGGCCGCGGCCAAGGTCAGGTCCAAGAACGCCTTCGTGCCCATGATGAAGTACGACGACGGCAGCTGGTTCGGGATATAGGGAGGATACGATGCTCACACAACGCATGCTTACTCCCGCAATCATCAAACCGCATTTCAAGCGCGGCATCGGCATCATGGAGGTGCTGGTCGCCGCACTGGTGCTCGGCATCCTGTACGCCGCGGTGTCCAACTTGCAGAAGGGCAACCGTGACGCCCTGCTCCGCATCCGCGGTCGCGACGGGGCAACCGAGGTGGCCCAGAACATTATCGACAGCCTGGGGGCGCTGGGGCTCGCGAGTTTCACCGACGACAACCTGATTCCCTGCGGGGGCGGCGCGGCGAACTGCTTTACGCTGGCAAAGACCGATGACGAGGGCAACAAGGTGGCCGAGGTTATCACGACGACCCGCCAGTGGCAGGGCCAGCCCGGGCTCGTGCAGAACACCATGTCGGTGACCTACACCGTGGACGTGAAGCTCTCCGGCGACGACGAGTACAAGGCCAAGGCGGGCAGCCTGCTGCTTGGCACGGACAGCGTCGCCCACGTGTTCGCCAAGCGCCTGGACGTGACCGTCAGCTGGCCCTTCAAGAACTCCACCCAGTCCATTTCCGTCTCGGGGGTAATCAGATGAAAAAAGGCTTTACCAACACCCCCGTCATCCTGACCCTGAAAGGGGAAGGATCCAGAAACTGTTTCACCCCTTATGTCATTGCGAGCAACACCAACTCCGAGCGAAGCGTGGGAGCCAAGGTGGCGCGGCAATCACAATCTGGATTTACCTTGATGGAACTCCTGGTCTACATGATGATTGTTGGCATCATCGTGCTCGTGGCGGGCCAGGCTTTTACCGACTCCACCAAGTTCCGCGTACGCACCCAGAACATGCTCCGCGCCACGCAAGAAGCCGAGAACGTGGCCACGCTTTTCAAGTCAGATGTGAGCCAGATGGGGGCGAAGAGTTCGAAAGAGGCGGGAAATGCGGACGGGGGAAAAGAATATGGGGATAAATTCAGTGAAATAAATCCCGATGTTTATATAGACCCAGCTAATGCATCAGAAGATTTAATAGATTCGTCATCCTTCCTCATTTCTGCAAGTAGTGGACAAAGCGATTTGACTTTTAAGCGAGTCCGGTACAATAATACAAGTGGTCTTTATGAAGCTACTGAAAAAATCCGCTGGTTTGTAGAAAACAATATATTAAAACGTTCCTGCCAAACGGTAAGCCCGTCTGGGGAAACTAGTGAATGTCCGAATGATGAAAATTCTGCATACGAAAAGGCCGTCGAAATTGCCACCGACGTAGATACTTTCAAGGTGATAGCACCTGAGCCCGTGACTCAGGCCGAAGAGCAAATTTTCCCTAAGTCCACAGATGATTTTAGGTTGATTCCCACTGAAGGGGAGAATATTTGCGGCAACTTCAAAACAGCCAATTCTAGCGATACAGAAAATGGATATGGAGAGGAAATTAAATTATCCTCGTTCTGCACTAATTACGATGCAGCCCAAAATAAAATCAAGGACGATGCAAAAGATAAAAATCAAGTTGTTGCCGTAAACAAAGAAGACCCTACATCTCCTGGTTGGAAATGGAAAGACTATTGCCAAGACGAGACATGGGGACTCATACGCCTTGAGGAAAACAATACATACGAAATTTCTTTTGAAGTTCCCTTTATATCGTTGTCTACGGACTTTGATGCGCAGCCCTTTGTGCCTGGAGAAGACCACATGTCGGTGGGCTTTATCGGGAAAAATTCAGGAAAGCCCCCTACCATAAAAGTAGATGGCAAAACCATCCCATTGATTGAAGATTTCATGTTCTTTCCGCCCTATAACTCGGAGGGTAACGGGAAACGCTATATGAGATTTACAGTACCTGCCGATATTGATACCGTGTGTCTGGCCTTCACCTTTGCAAGTTTTTCACCAAAGGCATCAGAAGCCAAGTTGAAAATTAAAAATCTGAAGATAAAGAAAATTCCAGGACTGAATTATAGGTTCGATAGGGAAAATCCTTATGACCCGGAAGCCCACAAGAACGACAAGAAAAACATCAAGGCGTTGCAGCTCATTCTGGATATTGCAAGAGGCAAGAAAAACGGAGGAAATGGCGAGACTGGTCACGTTGAAGTTGTTGTTCCCACCCCAAGCAATGGTCCAAGAGATTAGGAGGAAAACTATGCGTTTAGAAGGAAGAAAACTCCATCATGTCATTGCGACCCTGAACTTGTTTCAGGGGAAGCAATCTCTTTCCAGACGCTCAAAGTACGGTGTCTCCCTCATTACCGTTCTCCTGTTCATGCTGGTGGCCACTATTGCTGCGACGGCCACATACAAGTGGATAACCAGCGAAGGGCATTCCAGTGCAAGCCGAATGTTGGAGCGGGAGGCTTACCAAAGTGCTATGGCTGGGATAGAAAATACCCGTGCCTGGATGACCTTCCATGCCAATGAAACAGGGGCCCTTATCCGGCAGTATATCTATGATCTAAACACGGACAAGGCGAAAACCACAAAAGTTCCCATTAACTTGGACAAGCAGATAAGGAGTTTTAACCAAAACAACGGCAACAACCAGGATCACCATGTATGGCTGATGGGAGTGAATACAGAAAATTCTCCATACAAAATAAAAATCCTTTCTGAGGGATCTTCCCGAAACGGGGCTGCTAGGCACACCGAAGTAGCCATTTTCAATGTTACGGGACTTTATCAGGTGGATAAGCCAAAGGTGAATGTGGAATTGCCCCCTATAGATTTTGATTATGCCTATTACGGAAGCTCTATTTCTGGAACAGGAACCACCTATGAATCTGCTATTATCAATGGTGATTGGGGCGCTAATCCTCCCAGTACAGAAAAAAATTGGATAGTTACAGGAAATGCCACTCTATCGGGTTCTGGAGTCCATGTTGGAGGAACAACCTGTATTGGTGGAAATGCTTCTATAGAGAACAATGGTTTTGACGGAAAGGATATGTATGTTGTTGGTGATTTCACCGGAAATGTGGATCTTTCAGGGAATGCTTATTTTGGTGGAAACTTTACTCAAAATTCTGCAGGAGTGTTTGATGTTGAGGGCAATGTAACTCTTGATGGGACTCTTAAGACTTATCAGGGAGGAAAATCTATAACAATTAAAGGGAATTTTTGCACGGGAGAAAACGGAATTGTTCTTTCAAATGGAACAAATTACGATTTTACTGTTAATGGCAATGTTTGGATGCCTGGTGCACAGAACGTGGCTTATGGGAGTGTAACCACCACAAAAAGTGGGTGCACCTGTGGAGTCTACTCGTGTATATGCAAGGACTATGATCATTGGTATGGAGGTCAAACCTATAGTTGTTCAAAGGGAGATAAAGAAGGAAAATGGTGGATAGAATCAGAAACCTGTACTCAAACGGGAACGGTATCTTGTAATGAAGATGATGTAAATTTGATTGGTTGTTCCGTAACAACAAATACATTGAATCTTTCTGACAACTACGAATCATACAACAAAATAATTCTAGGTTCAAGCTCCAATTCAGATGTGTACATCAAGTCGGGTTATGCCTGGAGTAGTTACAATGCAATGCGAAATTCAAAGACCTTTTATGAAAACAAAAATCACCCCAGAAAATGCGGAGCGGAATACTCCTATGCGTCCTATGGCGTGGTGGATCCAAATGTCCACGCATGCGATAATGGCGGTTCTGAATTTTGGAATAACGAAACTTACCAGCCCTATATCTCAAAAGCATCAAAGGATAACCTGTACTATATCTACTACATGCCAGAGGGAGTTACTGACGTGGCGTTTGACAGATACTACGACGATTACTGGAAATGGTGTCCAGAAACCCAATATGGCAAAGATTACGGAGTGGATAACAGAGCCGGTGATAATAACGTCCACTGCTGGACAACTGAAACTGGCACTTGGATGAATGCATACTTCATCAATTTTTCCACAAAAAATGATGCTTCCACATTCACCTCTTCTTACCATACACAAGACGAAAATCACCCTGTAAATGTATCGGGAAATGGATATTATCGTTACCTTAATCACGATGGGTCGAAAATCACAGGATCCCCATACTGTAAATTAGTTTCAGGAAAAAAATGGCGCCCCGAATGCGGTGTAACGCCCTGGTTCAAAAGCAACGGTCATTTGTATAACAAGGAAAGTTGGCCTGCTGAAAAACCTTTTGAATGTGCCGAAACCGTAAAAGACAATTGTAATGAAATATGGCAATATACACCCGGAAAAGGTTGCGATGGCTCTAATTACACTGTCCCCGATCCTCTTGTGACTGCAAGAAGTGCTTTCGAGGAATATGCAAGTAAGGGATGTAGCAAAAATATAACGAGTTGGAGCAATGATCTTGTTTCCCAGTTAAACAGTTGCTATGCAGAAAATATAGAGGATGAAGGCAAAGCGAAAGAAAATCTTTATTGTGGTGGAGAAGAAGAATATTGCAAGAATAAACATAAAAGATTCCTAGTGGTATATTTGACTAATTCAAGTGGTTCTAATGGGGTCAGTGGAACACTTGAAGGGAATTTTATCATTATCGTCAAGCCCCAGATAAATGCCCAAAATGCAATGATTACGGCAAGTGATGGTTCCAATGTCTTGTTATACCTAGAGGGGGGAGCTTCTTATCTGCAAGGAACATCAAATCATCTATTCATTTACTCAGAAGGCCCCGTTACACAGACAAGCAAGATTCAACTAAACGGAACTCTCTATTCCCCTGCCGAAAAATGCAATAAAATCCGTTTTGAAAATGCCAAATTGGAAGCCGATAAAGATTTAATTCAATTTTTGGGACATTCTGGTGTAATTTGTAGTAACGATGGTTCATCCTGTGGTTCTAGCGGTGGTTCTGGTTCTGGCGGTGGTTCTGGTTCTGGTATAACGACATACACAACAGGCGAAAAAGACCCATACTACATCTCTATGGCCCCCCAACTGGGCGTGACCTTGGAATCTCAATACTCATCCATGGAAGATGTGCCTATGGTGGGTAACGACAATTCAAAGGAATTAGGAAAGTCCTTCATCGTACTCCCCCGCATTATCTACATGACCAAAGACCCCGATGGAAAACTCAGCGATTATTACAACGTGATTCCCTTGAACGGCGCCAACATCACCAAGGCCACCGCCAATGTAAGCTGCACTTCGGGAATCCCTACGGGGGATGCCTTGTTAGGAGACCTGGAAGAAGGACTATACACCTGTAACGCTTCCCCCAGCGGATACAATGCCGTTCCCTTCTATGTCTGGGTTAAAGGCACTCAGGCAGATGCACCCAAAGTGAGCTTTGTTGAAAAATCAGAAAGCTTTACCGCAGGTACTCCTTATGATGTTCAAATAAACCTTCCGCCTCATACCAAAGAGCTGAATATCAAAATTTCCGTTTCCTCCATTCCTACGGGTTGGAATCTGACAACTCATGGAACCGTAAACCAAAGTGGATCCGAATACACCTTTACCTTTAATGCCGATGTTTCTGGTTATACCACTCCTACTGTGTTCACCTTGACTCCCGCTGCCGATGCATTGAACGGCTCTGTGACTTTCAAGATTGAAGCAGGGGAAGGATACACACCGGTATATCTGAACCCCCTGACCCTTCAGATTTCTTCGACGGCTACATTGGAAAACCCGGCCTATGATAATTCAAGTTTGGTTACACTTGCCGAAATTAACACCTGGTGCAATTCTCATTCAGGTTGCCCAGAACAAAGCATGCGAGCAAGCTGGCCAGACTGTCCCAACAAAGATGAAAAGGAATGGGTGACGCCCAACTGGTCTCCTGGGTGGACCTCAGGAACCAAAAACAAAAGCTGGATGGTTGTCACCAGCAGCACGGGAACCCTTTCCCTACAAGAAAAGGAAGGCTCGGGCTGTATCGTCATTATTCCCACCGAGAACAATTCCATCTCCGCGCCCATTAACGCTGACCATACCCCGGCATACACCCTGCGTGCCGTGGCAAAGGCAAAATCCCACAAGATTACAGTCCAGTTCAAGGGCGATGTGGGCGATCACGGAGAAAATCCGTCCGTTTCCGTCAATGTTGCAGGAAATACCTCAACCTGTTCCAACAACGCCGAAGACAGGAAATGCGAGATACCTGTATTTGCAGGCCAAACCATCGCAATCTCCATTGACAAGGACGATAGCGACAACAAGAATTTCAGCTACTGGAAATGCGATAACAACAGCGGCAGCTCCTGCCCCACCACGGAACCTGTCACCAGCAAGGATTTCGATTCCTTTACCGTATCCGATGACAACGCCATTGTGGAAGTGCATTTCGGGGAATCGGACAAGCACTGCTTCTTTGACGAATTCAGGCGGACAAGAAACGATAACTCCCAGCATTCCTGCGATTTTGGCGGCGAAAGTGAAACGGAATACTGCATCGGCACAGGGGAAAACGCCAAATGGAAGCTGGTTTCAGGAAACCTAAACAGCATAGAAAAATCAGCCTATCAGGGCTATATTGTGGCATCCTCTTCGGCTCCAAAGGAAGGGGTGAAGATTATGAACACCGTGGATGCGGGAATCCTTGGGACATTGAAGGTCCTGTTCAATCCGCCACACGCCACTTCCAGCTATGGAAACGGGACACCCCGAATCAAGAATTCTGGACTCATGCTCCGTGCCAACAGCGGGGGAACCTCCTTCTTGATGTTAAACATATACGAAAACGCTTCTGGAAACCTGGCGGCAAGATTGTGCCTTGACGGTGGCGAAAGCTGCCTTAACGAGGTTGAACTTACAAACGGGAATGGCGCAAGGAAGGACGTGAACACCTCCAGCATGGTGATGCTCTCGGCAATTTTTGAAGACGAAAACACCTTGAAATTAAAGGCATTTACCGACAACTATTACAACAGTAGTTCCATCACTGAATCAAATTACTACAAGGCTACTTTTGATTTATCCAAGCTTTCCAACAATCACGCCAACGCAAATTTCCAGTACGTGGGATTCAGTCTTGCGGACAAGGATTTCAAAATTTACGGCATCGGCTGGGAAAGTGAAA
>CALATK010000042.1 GCA_937891805.1 uncultured Fibrobacter sp.
AGTCGCCGTAGCAGGCCCCGATGTAACGGAATGTGAGTGCACTGTTGACGAGGCCAATCCCGATGTCAAGGGCGGCGATGTGACTGTTACATGGACTGTTTCGGACTGCAAGGCCGGTTCTGACACCCCCAACGGGGATTGGAAATGGGCATGGACAGGAGCCACAGGGTCGACAGCCTCGGCTACAGCGACTGTTTCCAAGAAGGGCGATACCAAGACCGCTTCGGTGAAGGTTACCAGTGCAAAGAACGCCTCTATGAATGTGACCTGCCCGACAGTGAAGGCTGTTAACTCTGATGTTCCGGATTACATAATCGAAGAAAAAGATGCTGCAGGAAAAGTAACCGTTCCTAATGGTGCCTGTGTAACTATCAAAATTGCCGGAAACCTGAGGTGTGGTCATGGCTGGCAAAACAATTCTTGTGAAATAATTGTCAATTACAATGGATCTGCCACCACAGCGGTGTCAAGTTCCACTGGAAACTGCAACAGTTCAAACGCGGATAACACTGTTGCTGTAACAGCAAATTCTCAAGCATGTTTGGAGATTACTGGTGCAGATTCGGCTGATTGCTTTGTTTCTGTAGGTTGGTAATTTTCGTTTTAAAAAGCATTTATGCCCCCCCCCTCCCTCCCCGGGAGGGTTTCTTTTTTGTAAAAAGATTCTTTACAGGGCCTTTTTCGTTTCAAAAAAACGTCTTATACAGTACGGGGCATTCCGCCTCGCCGCCACCTCCGGGGCGCACCCGGATTAAGACGCTATGAGTAAAAACAAGCAAAGAAAAACCAAACCCGTCCGCAAGAGACCTATCCCCGAATCGCTGCAGGGGCAAGTCTATCTGGATCCCAGATACGACACGGGTTTCAAGGAACTCTTCGACAGCGAAAGCGCCCTCAAGGATTTTTTGGACGGAGTCCTGCAACTGGAAGGCGACGACAAAATCAAGAGCCTCACCTTCACCTTCGACAAGACCATAACGATGCGTTCCGCCCGCAGCAAGAAGGTAATCCTGGACATCTTCGCCACCACGGGCACAGGACGCTTTATCGACATAGAGATGCAGAAGGCCGAGCACGACTTCTTTACCGACAGGGCTGTCCTTTACAAGGCTTTCTTGATTATCAAGGGCAAGCAGGAGATGGAACGGACCAAGGAGTTCCAGGCACTTCCCAGGGATATACGAGAAAGCAAGCGGTACGAGCTTCCGGAAACGGTCTCCATCTGGATTTGCGACTTTGACCTGTCAGGCTCCAGAGATGACGAATACATAGACGAGTGGGCACTCTATAGTCGCAATGCGCTAAAAAACGGCAGTGCGACACCCGTTTTCGGGAAAAATAAGTATATTATGATTAGTCTGCCCAAGTTCAAGAAATCCGAAAGCGAAGTCTCTGGATCCGTGGACGCCTGGCTGTACCTGCTGAACCATGCTGGCGATGGCAAGGAACTGCCGCATTTTGGCAACGAGATTCTGGAAGAAGCCCTGGAACGCATCCGGGTGGACAACGCAGACGACGAACTCTTGACGAAGCAGGAGAGGGACATGGTAACACGGGAAGAGATAGATACGATTATTGCCAGCGGCATACGTCGTGGCACGGAAAAAGCCTGTGCCGAAGCCTGTGCGAAAGCCAGTGCCGAAGGCCGTGCAGAAGGTCTTGCCAAAGGCCTTACCAAAGGTCGTGCTGAAGGAATTGACATTCTGGAGTCCCTTGGCGTGCCGGCCAACCTAATCGAAAAAGCTCGGAAAATCGTAGCGGAGAAGGCCAAGGAATCTCCTGGCAAACCGTAGCAACGCCATATAGCCAGACGCCCCCTCCCTCCCCGGGAGGGCTTTTTTGCACTTTTTTGTGTTTTTTATCAATAAATCAAAATTTTTGTTTACGTTGGTAAAAAAAAGTATATATTAAGGTTTAGGTGTAATATAGGGTATGGAGTTGCTTATGAAACGGGTGTTTTTAAGCATATTTTTCGTATGCGTAGTGGCCATCTTGTGGGCCTGCGACATGGGTGCCGTAGAGGCCAAGGGTCTAGAAGACGAAATGGCCCTATTGAACTATGGCGAATTCAACGAAGACGGCATGGCGAACCTCATTCCCGACGCCATGGCCGCCTGTAACGACGACCCCGAATGCGTGGCCGCCATGGAGAAGGCCGCCGGCAACGGCGAGCTGATCCTCAGTTCTAGCGAAGCTCAAGAAGAAGTAACCAGCTCTGCGGCGGATTCCTCTGCCAAGGGGAGCTCCTCGTCTGCCCAGAAGGGGCCGGTAATCCCTAGCTCCTCGTCGATAAAGGCTGATACTTCGTCGGTAGCGTCCAGCAGTTCTGCCGTGAATCCCGGCAGCAGCACGACGGTGGTTTCTTCGTCTTCTAGGGGATCATCTATCCTTAATGGCGCGTGCAATGCGACTCCCGCAAGTGTTGAAAGGGGCGGGTCCGTGACCTGGAAATACGTGTCGCTGAATTCGAGCCTGGTTATCGAAAGCTACGAGTGGACCTTTGACGAGGGGAGTTCCATTACGACCAGCAAGGATGCCACGCCAAGTGTAAGCTATGCCGCGAAGGGACAGTACGGGGCTTCCGTGACAATCAACAAAGGGCTGGCTACCGAGAAGACGGTTAAATGTACCAATCCGGTTGAAGTGACTGGCATCAAGGTGAGCGGCTGCACGTGCACAACACCCTCGACATCCGTGGTGGTGTCTTCTTCCAAGCCCAAGGACGTGACCTGGTCCGTTAGTGGCTGCACCGGTGCAGAACCCTTCACTTACGCATGGGCAGGCGGTGCTTCGGGAACGGAAGCGTCTGCAACAATGACCCTCAAAAGTGTCGGAACGTATGCCCCGACGGTGACCGTCACCAATAGCGATGGCATGACTATGAGCCCCACCTGCAACTCGGTGTTGGCATCGGAATTGCCGGGGGCGGCGTGTAATGTTGGTGAGCACAACTATGATGCCAACAAGGCATCTATGAGTGTGGTTCCTGGACAAACCTTCTATTTTAAGCCAAACAATGTAACGGGTGTTACCGGAACCATGAGCATGACTTTGGCCGGTGGCGGTTCTTCCAAGACCATTTCCGTTGCCAACGGAACCAACAATTCGGCTACGGAACTGACTGCACCCACCGATTTGGGGGTGTATCCCTATACTCTTTCCGTGGATGGCGAGGAAATGTGTTCCGCCAACGTGACGGTGGAATATCCCACATTGACCACGACTTGTTCCTGGGGAACGCCCGTAATGCCTGGAAGTTCTGTCCAGTTCAACATGGCCAAGTGCTCTGGCTGGACTGATGCTATGGGTGGTAGTGCTACGATGGTGCTTACGCTGGATGGTGCAACCTCTAATTTGAGTGTTGATCGCTGGAATGGCTATAGTGGTAAAATTAAAGTCCCCGATGAGCTTGGCACGTACAACTATACAGTTACCTATGGGGGTAAGGAGGTTTGCGCTGGTTCCGTTACGACCGCATATCCCGCGATTACCTCGACGAGTTGCGCCCTTAAAAACAGCAATAAGTCGTTTACCCCTGGGGCAAGCTTCAGCAACTGGGACGCAAATGTTATTGGTCAAACTCTTGGCATGACCCTTTACCTGGATGACGAAGAGGTCGGTTCAGCAAGTGCTAACCGCTATTACAATGGCGATAGTTGGATGTCGGTGACTCCGCCTACCGAGACCGGTACCCATGTATTCCGCCTCGACTTCCACGGCAACACGGTGTGCGAAGTGGAATACGAAGTTGAGTAATCAGAACAGTCTTGGTTAACAGATTTTTACAAAAGGTTCCCGCAGTTATTGCTGGGAGCCTTTTGCCTTGTAATAAGTCACATATTTTTGAAATTTGCCTTTTTTTTTCATTTTTTCGTTTGCATTTTCAATAATAAAAGAATAGATTTTGGGGGTATTTTGTGGCGAGTTTATGCTTGCCGCATTTAGTTGCATATTAAAAAGGTGAAAAATCTATGTCAAAAAGATTTTCCATATCGGGATTAGGGAATGTGTTTGGAAAGGTCTTACCGGCACTGCTGGTCACTGTAGGTGCGTTTAGCGGCACTGCAGATGCCCAGTGCGCGGGAACAGTGCGTTTTAAAGCCCCTAGTGATTGGACTGAAGCGTATTTCGGCACCCGAAATTGTCCGCCAGCGCAAGCAGGTCATGCTACCGTTAGGGATGACGACGGTTACTTCACCTTTGATTTGAGCACCATAGGCCATCAGGAAAATGGTGGAAATAGTTTCAGCATTCTCAGTAGCGTTACTCAGGGTAGCATTTCTATGATATCCTCGCTTAACTGGGTAGCTCCGGTAGGCTCTGGCGAGGCCCCGCAGAATGCTCTCACGAATAACGCCGTGTTTCCTTGTCCGGGTGCAGGCAGTGTAACTTATATTGCAGATGATCCTTTGAATCCGGGGAAAACCTACAAGGGCTCCGTTCCTCCCTCGGCCAAGTACCTGTATGTCCTAGTTCCCGACGACAAGGACTGGCAGTCCGATGTGATGATGGCCAGTGCTAATGGCGGTGCTGGAGTACAGATGCAGCCTGCTTCCGGTATGTGCGGTTGGTTCATGATGGTTTATGAAGAGGCTAAGGTCCCGGATGAAGTCATTATCTATAGAAAAAACAAACCTGAAGACCAGATTGGCCAGACTGGCTTGTGGGGTGATGGAGACCCGGTTCCGCTTCCGTTGAAGGCTGTTCTAGAAGCTTTCGGTTCCGACAGACTCTACTTTATTCCTGATGATTCTCAGTGGCCCGAGGGGATGGAAGATCAGCAAGGGTTGTTTATCACGGATCCCGGTGTGGATGGCATTTGTAGTTTTAGCCTTGCCGCAGTAATCTATGACTCCGATGAAAGTGTAAATAATCTATTTTCTTCTGACCCGAATACCGCAGGTTACGGTGCGTGCACAGGTGTTCGCCGTGGAATTGTAAAAGAAGACCTGGGTTCTGATAACAAGCCTCAGTTTAACGCAGGAAATGCAAATGCCACAACATGCGCTGGTACGGAAGCTGAATTCAATACTCTCTTTAACTATACTGCGGGAAAAAATGAAGTTCAGTGTTATGACATGAAGTTTAGACATTACGGCTCGGACCCCCGTTGGGGATTCGATTCGGATTCTACCCATTATGACCTTTCGGGAAACGAACTTGCAAGCGGGGGGTATACGGGTGGCTTTTATCCTCTTGAATTGAAGACTGCCGCAACGCGAGTAGAGTCCATAAGTCCTCAGGCCTGCGACCAGTGCAGAACCAAGCGCAAGGCTGAAGCGCCGGTGCCCACCAGCTACACTGGAGATTTTGACAAGTATTGTACTACCAAGGGATGGACCGGCCCCTTTGACTGTGATAGGTTGACAGACCCGACGCATTCTTTCTTTAACGGTGATAATCCCGGAGTATGGGATTGGGGAACCCGTCAGGATTGGGCCGGCGTTACCCGTAACCAGCAGTGGTGCTTCGAATCTCATGCAACCTTTACCTATCAAGAAGACCAAGAATTTACCTTCCGCGGTGACGACGATATTTGGGTGTTCATCAATAGGAAGATTGCTGTGGATAACGGTGGAGCCCATCTGGCCGCTCCGGGTCATGTTGTCCTGAAAAACTTGAATACCACCTACGGCGAAGGGTTCCTGGTTCCCGGTCAGGATTATCCCCTGGATATTTTCTTCTGCGACCGTCGTACCACCATGACCAACGTGATTATCAAAACCAACATGTTCATCAAGCAGACCAGCGGTGTGAACGCAAGTTCCAAGGGCAAGGGTAGCGACGGCTCAGTCAATTATGAAGTTTGCTATGACCAGAGTGGCGACGGCTCCTGTGCCTCTGTTGCTTTGGGACAGGCTGGCGGTAGCGGCGATGGTGAAATCCACGCCTGCGGCAAGGACATCGCCCAATATGGAAGCCTGAAGTTCAAGATTACCACTAGGGCTGGTGTTGAGGTGGCAACTTTGGAATCCGGCAAGTCCGGTATGCAATATGGTGGTATTGACCTTTCTGACGCGTTCAACCCCAAGGTGAACACGGATAAGATTAGCGGTCTTGCTCCGGGCAGTTACCGCCTGGTTATCGAATTCTGCGACAAGGGCGGAACCTGTAACGAAAAGACTCGAACCTACATCAACTTCCGCATCAAGGGTAACCTGGACGTGATGACCCAGACCTCTACCTATACGGTGAACGCGGGCGACGAAAAGAGTCCTCACTATGCGTCGGGTACCAAGTGGACCTTTGTTGGCGAAGGCCTTGCTGGCAGCCGCGTGCCGGTGTACGTGTCCGCCTTTGCCGACGGCGGCGTGGACCTGCTCAGCGCCATCGGTCAGAAATACACCCTGACCCTGGACAAGGGCATGACAGCCTATGCCACCAAGACCGGAGAAACGCCCATAACCTGGCCCAAGACTATCGGCGAATCGGGTATTGATACCATCTGGGTGTATCAGGGCCTGGAAGGCCTGACCGCCAGTCCAGAAGAAAAGACGGTTTCCTTGAAGACCGCCGCCAAGATCAAGTTCTATGCTCCGCGCTTGGACTTTGCCGAACCGGTGACCATTGATTCCGCTGGCCATGTGACTGCCTGGAAGCATCCGATTGTGGGTGACCCGGATAGCTTGGATGGCGACGAATACTTCCACTGGATTGGTTCCGATGTGGATCTGTATGTGTTGATCGTGAACCCGGCTACCAACGAGATTTGCACGGATTGTCAGATGACCTTGACTATGACCGATGCTTCTGCCGGTGTGACTATGCCAGGCGATGCCATTTCTCTCGGCGATGGAGCCTATGTGATTTCTATTCGTTCTCGCAAGGAATATATGGATTCTACGGCCTACATCACGATTTCGACTGCCGAAGATGCCAAGGGCCTGAGTCTGTCCTCTTACGTGAATCTGCGTTTCCGCAAGCCGCCGGTACCGTTCCCGCAGCTGGTGGACATGTTCGATGTCCGTGGTGCTTCTTTGGGCGCCATCAGCATTCCTGAACCCTATTACTCGCAGTCCAAGGAGTACCTGGACGGTAAGGGCGACTCTATCGTTATCCACTACGACAGGCCTTTCGCTCCGAACCCCCAGGGTGATTACAAGGACTCCTTGCCGTTCTTGATATGTATCGACTGGGATGAAAACGTTTACGAAGAAATAAACTTTGTGGAGAAGGGATTCTCCAAGACCAAGAAGGATACCGCCGTGGCGTGCTCCTACATGATCGACTCCCTGACTATCTACAACACGTTCATGGCCAAGTATAAGGCTAACGGCAACAAGAGTGACAGCGTTCTTTCCTTTGTCTCGGATTCTACCTTCTCGTCTCTGGTAAAGACGGCCGGCCGTGGAAAGGTGCTGAACTTTGCCACTTACGAGGACCGCAAGAAGATTACCAAGGGTCACTTCGATGGTAGCGTTACCGACCGTATGGCACCGGTGATTGTTTCTGCTCGCGTGGACAACTTCTCTGAACAGCTGAACCGCTTGACGGTGACGCTTTCTGAACCGGTGAAGATGATTGACGAAACCAATAGCAAGGCTCCGTTTACGTTCTACATGAACTCTGCGACGGAAGTGGCCGAGGCGGCCCGTTACGCTTCGCCTACGGCTAACGCAGCCCCCGGCGGACTCGGTTCTGAAAAGCTGACCCTGGTGTTCGACAAGACCCAGAGCACCAAGAACCCCACACCGCGTCTGGGCGACTTTATCCGCTTCCGCGCCGATTCTTGGATGTGGAGCGATACTACCAATATTTCAAGCGATGTTGCCCAGCGTGTTGCAGGCGATAGCGCCATGCACTGGAATTCTCCCACGGATTACAACTCTACCAAGAGACTTCCGTCTCCTTGGGTGACTATCGTGGGTGACTACTCCGTAGAAGTATCCGCTATCAAGCTTGCTACCATGAACAAGGATATCGACGCCAAGAATACTCCTGCCGTGGAAGTATTCACGATTCCTACCACCATGGGCAAGGATGAAATCGCGAAGCTCTATCCCAATACCCTCGGTTTTATCGTGAAGTCCGACATGGCGTCATTCATGAGCAAGGACTCTGTGACGGAGAAGTTCTTCAACGAACACCCCGAGGCCTTGGCCGAAGTTTACTTCCAGTACGACGTGAAGTTCTACACCAACCTAGGTAACTACGTTGCCGGCAAGAGCAACAAGATTTACTGCCTGGACGAAATCAACAAGCAGAAGTTTGGTAAGGAATACTTCGGTGGCAAGGATTGTCGCTCTACTCAGGGTAACTTCTACATTTCTTGGAATATGCTTTCCGATAAGAAGCGCCTGGTGGGTACCGGTGCCTATATCGCGAAGCTTTCCTCCTTCGTGAAACTTGCTCAGCTTGGCAAGGTCAAGTCCAGTAAGGCCGAAGAGACCGACATGTGGGGTGCCAAGCGCGGCAAGGGTATTGTGAAGTAATCCTCTGCAAAAGTTGAATTTAAATGTCCGGGGTCTCCCCGGACATTTTTTTGCTATAATTTAAGGTATGAAGTTACTGTTTGTAGTTGTTGGACTTGCTATGGGAATCTCCTTTGCCGGAGACCCTACGGACATGGATTCTCTTTTCCGCGGTAACGAATATTCCCCTGAGCTGAACGCCTCTCTGCGGGATACTTCGGCGACGGCGGGCCCTGCGATTTCGGGCAAGGCCAGTACAGACAAAAAAGCCTCCAAGGATTTGTACGTTTTGCAGTTTGAGGCGGTGGGCGATTTTGATGCGGCCCAGCGTCGTAGGGCCGAACTCTCTGCCAGCACGGGTTATGCCATTCAGGTGGTCTTTGACGCTCCCTTTTACAAGTTGCGGGCTGGCGGTTGGAACAACAAGAAGGCAGCCGACGACAAGGCCCGAGAACTGTCCGCTTACAATATCAGCGCCTTTGTCGTGAAGGTGCGCTAGTGCTGCAGTGGTCGGGGAACCGGCCGCTACGATGAAAAGTGGAATTTTTCGATTACTACGAGAAATTGTTTGGCGACCGCTGGCCGGCCCTGCTGGATTCCCTCAAGGGGGAGTCCTGTTTTGAGACGTTGCAGTTCGGAGAAGGTCTTGAACCGTATTACCTGGACAAGGCCTCTGTCTTTGCCGCAAAGGCCCTAGGGGTGGAGCCTGGAATGGATGTCTTGGACATGTGTGCCGCCCCCGGCGGAAAATCCCTGATAATCGCCTCTATGCTTCAAGGACAGGGTTCCTTGCAGTGTAACGATCGCTCGCCAGACAGACGGGAACGCCTTAAGCATGTTCTGGAAAATTCTTTGCCCAAGGATTGGCGAAGCATTATCAGTGTTTCGGGTTACGATGGCGTCAAGTTCGGCCTCCATAGGAAGGAATCTTTTGACCGGATTCTGCTGGACGCCCCTTGTTCTTCGGACCGGCATGTGCTGAATGCTCCTGCCCACCTGGAAGTCTGGTCTGCAAAGCGAATCAAGAGACTTGCAGTGGAACAGGGTTCCCTTTTGGCTTCGGCCATCGATGCACTACGCCCCGGTGGAATTCTTGTGTATGGCACTTGTGCTCTTTCTCCACTGGAAAACGATGGTGTGGTTTCAAGAATCCTGAAAAAACGCCCCGAGGCTTGCGCTGTTGAAATCTCGGATATTCCGGAAGGCGCGGACCGCACTGAGTTCGGGGTCCACATTTTACCCGACAGGACAAACGGGTCGGGGCCTATTTATTGTGCAAAAATCAAAAAAGAGTCCCGACCAACAGGTCTTTAATAATATATCTTTAAGGTATGTGGAATCGTATTTGCGTGCTCTTTTTGGCCTTTGTGACGGCTTTGCCCGCCTTGGCCGACGAAGACGATTGGGATAATATTCCTGAATCGGCTGCTCCTGCGGCCGAGTCTACCCCTGTTGCAGAAACTCCTGCACAAGCTTCGGAACCTACAGCCCCGGCGGCAGAGCCTGCTCCGGTGGCAAAACCAGCCGAAAAGCCTGCCGATCCCTTTGCAAAGCTTGATAGCGCGAAAGCCCCTGTCGATACCGTCGCCAAGCCTGCTGTAGGCCGCGAAGTCCCTGTCCGTTACTGGATTATGGGCGATTCTGTGGAACAAGAGGCCATCTTTGTAAAGATTGAAAGGGACACTGTCTATCTGAAACGCCCCAACGCAGACGAACAGAAAAATTTGGAAAAATTGCAAGAGGCGACTATTGCTGCTATGGAAGAAAGCAATGGCCAGCACCAGGACGACGAAGAAGACGATGAAGCCGATTCTGTGGCGACGCCTGCTCCGGCCGCTCCTGTGGCCGTGGCGGACACCACTCCGGCAGAACAACCTCAGGAACAGCCCCAAGAAGAGGTAGACGACGGCGCCGACGACGACTTCGAGACCGCCCTCCAGAAAGAAGACACCCGCATGAAGCTAGAAGAAATTGCCCGTGTCGAAGAGGAAATCCGCCAGCAAGAGATTCAGGACAGTATCGCCGCCGATTCCGCAAACCCCTTCATCAAGATTTACCGTTTGGACCTGCGTCGTCTCTACAACATGGAAGACGACGAGATGATCGACCTTGGCCTTTCGAACTACGTGGTTCCTGAATATGTGGACGACGAAGAGGACCTGGAGCTTTATCCGCCGGGAAGCGCAAACCTCTTTGTGACATCGGTCCCTGCGGCTTGCTCTCTGTTTGTGAACGGCATTCCTATCAAGCAGGTGGCGCCGGATACCATCAAGCGCATTGCTCCGGGCAAGTACACCATTTCGGTGATGCAGATGCTGAAAGGCGTGGAATGGTGGGGCACCGCCGTGGTCCGCATCAATTCCGACAGCCTGAACCGCATAGAGATTCCGGTAGAACGTCCCTCCACCAGGTTGACTTTGAACACCGACCCCGAAGCGGTAGAAGTGTTCATCAACGAAGTGCCTACGGTGAACATTATGCCCCACTACATGACAGACGTGGTGGTTGACGGAATTCGCCCCCAGGCAAAGACCAGCCTTTACTTTAGAAAGGTGGGCTACCGAGATACCACCATTGTCACCGAAATCAAGGCGTTCATGCCGAACCTGATTAACGTGGAAATGGAACCCATTCTGGACGACCTTGCCTTAATCGAAGAGCAGAACGCCTTTAACGATGAACGCAGCAAGCGTCGCATTGGTCGCGGGCTCTTGTGGAGCTCCATCGTTCCCATTATCGCTGGCGGTGTCATGTGGTACTTGGCCGAAAAGGACTGGAGTGACGCTGCCGACAAGAAGAAGGCTTACGGAATGTCGGCTTTTGAAAGTCCCGATACCCAGAAGATGGTGAAGGACAACCACGACCTGAACAAGAAAGGCGATACCAAGGCCGGTATAGGCATTGGACTTGGGGTTGTGGGAGTCGGCCTATTGGTTGCAGGCTTTGTTCTTGCGTTCTAAAATTATCCTTTTGTTGCTCGGGCTATGCGCTTCTGTGGCCATGGCCCACCCACATGTGTTTGTAGATGCTACTGTCAAGGTCCTATTTAACGAAAAGGGCCTTTCTGGTGTTGAAAACCGATGGGTCTACGACGAAGTCTACAGCATGGCGACTATCGCCTCTGTAGATGCAGATGGCGATGGAAAACTGTCGGCTAAGGAAAGCGATGCTTTAAGACCCGTTGTTTTCGGCGAGGCCTCCAAGGCGAATTATTTCAACTATATCCAGTGCGGTTCTGAATTCTTGAAGGTGGAAAAGATTCGCTCCTTCAAGGCTTCGGTAGAAAATAGACGACTGGTGCTGGATTTTGTGTTGGATTTTACAGTCCCTGTTACAAACGATTATACTCTGCTGGTGCTAGTAGTGGCGGATCCTTCCAACTATGTGCAGGTAACTACCGACATGGAAAATGCAGAGGCTTCTGCGCCCGAGAGTATCGATGTGGAATATTTTTCCGACAGTCTTGAGGGCTTGTCCCTTTTTAAGGCTTTCCTCTCTTATGTAGAGGGACTTTATCTCAGATTCAAGAAGAAATAGTTTGGAATAATTTATCTTTGGAGTGAGTGGAATTAAAGGAGAATCGATGCCCTTGAGTTATAAATGTTTTATACCTCTGTTTCTGACTCTCGGAATTGTAGCCTGTGGCGACAGTTCGAACAATGCCGCGCCCGATACCCTGAGATGTGTGGTAAAATCCGAAAAACCGCTCGTCATGGAATCCTCTTTCAACGGGGTGGTCACCAAGACGACAGTTGAACTTCGGGGCGGGAAAATGATTCAAACCGTCGAAAGCAACAACCCACGTGTGGTTGATGAAAATTGTAAGGAACTGAAGGGGGACTCCGATTACGGCGAAGTTTTGTGCGATGCGGAATCCGTGGTGGGTATCAGCAGGGAGGAAATGTCCGAGAGCTTCTTCGAAAAATTCAAGAAAACCTTTAAGGATGCCTGCGAATCGGCCAACGACACCAAGATAAACAGTCGCGAAGATCTGGATTCTTTGGAAAGCACCTTGGATTCGCTAGAAGGATCCTTGTCTAGCGATTCGAATGAAGAGGAACAGCAGAATAAGGAACCGTATGACTTTTATTCTTCCGATTCCGGTGAACCGGAGTTTTCTTGCGAAGTGACGAAACTGGGTGACGCCGCCATGATGAAATTGACCTCCAATGGCGTTACTTACAAACATATTGCCACACTTGATGTAGGAAAAATTATATACAATAGTTCGGCCACATCGTCCAATAAGATGCTCGTTGCGGGCATTTGCAGTATGTACCAGGGTAGCGAATCGTCCAAGGAAGTTGTCTGTACCGACACCAAGGTTTCTTATAAAACTGAACTCGAAATAGCCGTTTCTGGTATAGACGATGTTGTCGCCATGTTCCAGCAGACCTGCGATGAACAGGAACAGTATTATAACGGCGATGCGGAATCTTCTAGTAGTTCTAACGACTTCAGTAGTTCCAGTAGTTTTAACAGTTCTAGCAGTACCATAGTTTATTCTTTCAGTGACGAGTTGGAAACTTTCACGGATGCCCGCGATGGTCAGGTTTACAGCCAGGTGCAAATAGGAGATCAATTGTGGATGGGGCAGAACTTGCGGTATGCCGACAGTTCTGCGCTTGGTTCAGAAAACCTGAAGGGTGCCGCTTGGTGTCTGGATAACAATCCCGAGAATTGTAAGACGGCTGGGGTGCTTTATCTATGGCATGCCGCTATGGACAAGCCTGCCGCAGAATGCGGCAATGGGAATGTATGCGGGATAACGGAATTCCCCCATCGGGGAATTTGCCCCAAAGGTTGGCATGTGCCTACTCAGCAGGAATGGAAAAAGTTGCAGGATGTGGTAGGTAGTGCTAGAGGCTATGATTTGATGGCCTTAAGTGAATCTGGTTCGGGGACAGACAAGTATGGTTTTGGTGCCGTTCCCACAGGTGAATACGACTTCCGTTCGGGATATACCCATAGATTTAGCAGCTACGGGGCTGCCCATTTCTGGACTGCTACGGAAAGGAATTCAGCCGGAGCTAGTACCTGGTATGTCAACGGCTCTGAATTCTCGGGCCAGGATTTTGACAAGAATATGGGCTACGCTGTCCGCTGTATTCACGATTAAAACGGCAAAATAGCCAATAACAGGAATCCCGCCTTTGCGGGATTTTTTTATTTTTATGGTATGAAACGGCTTATTTTGTCCGTGGCGTTTTTTTGCCTTTGTGCGGTTTCCGCATTCGGTGCGGAGGCCGATTCCCTTGCACAAAAAAATACGCCCCCTGCAAAGGTTGAATCGCCTGCTCCAACGCCCCCTAAAGAGGAATCGAACCCGGGTGGTCTCTTGGATGCACTTTACCCGGTGTATCCAGACGAATCCATTTCGACCGGACATATTCAGGGAGGGGCGACCTTGTCCCTGATTCAGGCCAATACCGAGGACGATGCCCTGAATGTTATCCTTGGTGATATCTATGAGGGTGAAGGCTACATGTTTACCGTCGAACTGTTCGGTGGATATTTTATCAAGGACGCCTTGGCTGTAGGAGCACATCTGGGTTATACCCGCACCTGGTTCGATATTGATTTTTCCCTTTTAGAAGACATAGCCGATGTCAAACAGCACCGCAAGTACATGAGCAATGGCTTTTTTGCGCAGCCTTTCCTGAAGAACTACATGAAGGTGCTGGATAGCAGGAATCTGTATCTTTTTAACGAGACGTCCGTGAAGGTCGGGTATTCTTACGGAATATCCCAGACAGACGACGGCGAAGAAATGGACAAGACCCGTAACAAGACCTGGACCATCGAGGCGGGACTGAATCCGGGTATTTGTATTATGGTGTTGAGCCGATTTGCCTTTGAAACTTCTGTGGGACTTTTGGGACTCAGTACCAGCGTTATCGATGTAGAAGAAAACGGCGAAAGCCATAGCAGGCTTGTCTACAACATCGTGAATTTTACCATCAACCTCTTGGCCTTGGATTTCTCCCTGGTGTACTTTTTCTAGGAGGCGGACGATGAGATTTGCGGGAACAAAGAACCTTTTGCGCTGGAACATGGCTGCGTTTTTTGCTTGTGCTGCCTGCCTGTGGGTAGGGTGCTCGGAATCTTCGGAAAAGCCCCTGTTCCCCGAAGACGAAATTTCGGAGGAAATGGAACTGAAACTTTCCGGATGGAAGGTGGATTCTCTGGATACAGACGCAAAGGTTGTCTATGTGAAGCCCGCAAAGGGCTGGCTAGATTCCTTGGTTGTTGATTCTCTGGCCCTTCCGGGAAGTTCCGCCCTGTATTTGGCCGCCGACGACGATTTGGTGGACCCTGCTTTGGGCGAAAAGCTTGTTCCCGGCACGGTGATTTCTACGAAGGATACGAACCAGTTCTCCATTGTGGCCTTGGATTCCTACAACAGGATTGCGGGCGTTTGGCTGGTGGTATGGGAATTGCCCGAGACGCCCAAGTCTTCTGACTCTAAGGTGGCATCTTCTGGTGATGCAAGATCTTCGTCTTCGGAAACTGCAGATTCTGCGGGCTCGTCAGAAACAGACTCATCATCGGATTCTTCGGCGGGCACGTCGTCAGGTTCGTCGTCGGATTCGTCTTCTGGGGAGTCGGGAACTAGCGGAGGCTCGTCGGAGTCGGCAGGCGGTGAAAGCTCCTCTTCGGAAGAGAACGATTCTAGCAGTAGTGAGGCTGCCCAGCCTCAGGCGGTAAAACTTGCGGACCTGAGTGTGGATGGCGGCACCGTTACGGTGGAAGGCACCAAGGTCTACGTGGAAATGCCTTATGAATCGGATCTTTCTAGCATCCAGTTGATTCCCTTGGACACGACGAACAATTTGATTCGCCCTGTAGAAATGGAATTTGAAGATGCCGACGGAAATGTGGGAACCTACAGCGTGGTGGCGGGTGTGCAACTGCCAGGTTCTGATTTTAGTGCTCGTAACGATTTCTGGGCTACTACCAGCGATGCTATGGCGGAGGAAGGGAGAGCCACGGTTGCCTATGTTACAAACTACCGCTTTAAGGCAGAGGAAAACCTCTCTGAAAATGGGGAAAGTTTGTCCCTTTCTTCAAAAATTGTAACCTGCGGATGGGGGGTGTCCAATGCAGTAATTGACGGTAGTTGGAAACTTGCCGGAGGCTTTTATTTTGTCGGTGCATATAGTGGCTCTGATGCTAAAAATATTTACGATGTTGATTACTCTTCGGGAACACCATCTACTGACGAATCCTACATAGCAAAAGACATGACTTTTGGTAAGCCCTTTACGGCACGCCCGACTGCCTTTGAAATCAAATACTCCTATAATCATGTAGCCAATAGTTCATCGAACTACCCGCAGAAGAGCCTCGTTTATGTGATGCTGGTAGGTGAAAACGGAAAAGTTGTGGCCACGGGGGCATTCTCTGACGGTGCTAGCACCGATATGGTTACACGCACAGTGCAACTATCTTATGGAGCCGATCCTTTCGGGCTTCTTTCGGGTGGCTATGCCATTGCAGAAGGCTTGACTCTCGGAACCGGCGACGAGGATGTCACCACCATTCATGTGATGTTCGCTTCATCGGCATACGCACATGTGGTAGCCGGGGGAACGGCTGGCAATTCGGGAAAATACCGTGGTGGCGAAAATTCCAGTCTCACCTTGGACGATTTCAAATTGATTTACTAGGAGGATGAATATGATTCTATTCGAAAAAAAGAATTCTCCTGTAAAGACACGTTGGCTTGCCCTGCTGGTCTGTGTTCTGGCCTTTGTTTGGGGCTGTTCCGCCGATTACGATGAATTCGGCGAGTCCCCTTACTGCGATTTCGATGAGATTCATTTTGCCGGCGAGGCTGCAGGCATTCAAGTTTTTGCCGATGAACACAAGGTTGTTGTAACCTTGGAGGAACTCTCCGATTCCCTTGCTACCTGGGATTCCGTGACTATCGAAAGTATCGACATTAGCCACATGGCGACCTTACACCTGGTAGAAAGCAAGATTATAGAGTTTCCGACAGATTCGGCAGGTCTGGACTCATTGGCAAACCAGGTGGCTTATGTGGAAAAAAAGCTGAAGAAAGGGCAGCGCTTACGTTTGCCTGCAAGCCGTGTCCTTTATGTTTTGGTTGTTGCCGAAGATGGAAGCAAGTCAATATGGAAATTGCAATTTGAAATTCCTGGTGAAAAATCTCCTGCCGAAGATTCTGGGGAGAGCGGTGACGAAAATTCCGACAAGAAAAGCGAGGATGCCGCCAAGTCCTCGGATAACTCTATTTCGCTAGAATTTAAGGATGCCGTTGAAACGAAAATCTCTGGTGACACGGTTTACGTGACTTACTCTCAGGGATTCGATATCAAGTCTGCAACACTCACCAATGTGGTTTTGCCTCAAAAAGCAAAGGTTTCTCCGGACCCGAAAACGATAAAGGATTGGTCGGTTCCGCAAAAAATCAAGGTGACTGCCGAAGATGGCTCTGAAAAAAGCTGGGTGATTGTAGTATCTGCAATAAAGAGCAATGCGACGGACTTGCAGTTGCTTTTCAAGGACCAGTTCAAGGTGAACCGTTCCCAGGATACAGTTTATATCAAGTTGAAAAACGGCTCCTCCATAGGGTCTGCCGCCATTGATTCCTGGAATGTTTCTGCCGGAGCTTCTGTTGATCCTGAACCTAGCGCTGTAAAGGCTTGGAAGGATTACCAGTCCTTTAAGGTAACTGCCGAAGATGGAACGGTCAAGACCTGGGTGCTTGCTCTTTCGATAGCTGCTGCCGATGAAAAGGTTTCTAGCGACAAGGAGCTGGTTTCTATTTCTGCTGTTGGGGAAGAATCTGCGGCGACGGTGGACAAAACCAAAAAGACGGTGGAACTGCACTTGACGGCAAAATCAGACATTTCAGCAGTCAAGGTTTCGTTGAAGGTTTCAGAATCTGCATCTCACAATTTGCCTGAAGTTGTTGACCTTCGCGATGCCGTGATGTTTATGATTACTGCTGAAGATGCATCGACTGAAACTTGGACTTTGACCGCATCACTCCCTCTAGAACCCCCGCAAGTTTTGTCCGCCAAGATTGCGGGCAAGCAGGCTGTTATCGATAATGACGACATGTCCATTCATGTAGATTCGTTGCCGTTCCGTACGGATTTAACCTCTTTGGAACTGACAGAACTTAAACTTTCCAAGGGGGCGACGACCGAAGGTTTCTCTGTTGGCAGCAAGTATGATTTTGGCGCAGGGCAGACGTTGGTTGTGAAAAACACTGCAGGAGAATCGGTAACCTACAGGGTAAAGGCCGGATATCAATTGCCTGGAAGTGATTTCAATAACTGGAGTGATAATGACCCTAAACCAGATTCTGTATGGAATAATGCCAACACGATTCTTACCACGACTAAGAAGATTTCCGAGGGTTCCATGATTGGAGCCGAAATTAAGACAGGCGAAACTTTGGGAAAAGTGGCTAGTGGCAGTCTTTACACGGCCGTATTCAATCCCAAAGGAGTAGGTCTTTTGTCTATGGCAAATGCCAATACTTGGCCCGATGGTAACGAACTTCTGGACTTTGGTAAGCCGTTCGCCGCCCGCCCCGAATATATGGAAATAAAGATTTCTTATTCGGGAAGTGGGGATAGTTGCGACGCGTACATTCTGTTGGAAAATCGTACAGGTGACAAGAACGTCAACAGAAAAACGAGTGATGTAAACAAGTTGGTGGCCAGTGCCTGGTACCGTTCTACAAAAGATGACAATACGGGACGAACCAATCCAGATGTGGTCAGTGTTTCTGAGCCCGATGCCAACGGAATGCGTACGATACGGTTGAAGCTAAAATATGGCACTCCTTTGTCGGGATCGCCTATAGAGAAATCCTCAACTTTCAATACTACGTTGCAATCCAGCAATAAGAGTGCGGTGAACAATGGCCTGATTCAGGGAACGGGAGAGGAACCCGTCACTCATATTCGCGTGGTCTTTGCTTCTAGTGCCGACGGAAACCACTATGTGGGTACGAAGAACGCAACCTTAATTGTGGACGAAATGCGCCTAATTTATTAGCACCGGGCATTTAGGACTGTTTTGCCCCCGATTTGTGTCGGGGGCTTTTGCTATATTTGGGGGTGGAGGATTATATATGGCAGTTTTGAACCTTTCTGCAGAAAAATTCGACGAGGTGATCCGCTCGGGTCAGCTGGTATTTGTGGATTTCTGGGCCACCTGGTGCCGCCCGTGCATGATGATGGGCCCCATCATCGAGGAACTTGCCGGCGACTACGAAGGCAAGGCCATCATCGCCAAGATGAATGTAGATGACGACGGTGTCAAGGACATTTGTGCCCGCTACGGCATCACCAACATTCCCAACATGAAGCTGTTCAAGAACGGCGTAGAGGTGGGTAACGTAGTTGGGGCCGTTCCCAAGGCCACGGTCAAGGGCGTCATCGACAAGAACCTTTAGTCCGAGATGCTTACCAAACGCTTAATCGTCTGTCTTGATGTCCGGGACCGTAAGGTCACGAAGGGCGTCAAGTTCAAGGGCAATATCGATATCGGCGACCCCGTGGAGATGGGGGCGCAGTACAGTGCCGACGGTGTCGATGAGCTGGTCTTTTACGACATTACTGCCAGTGCCGAAAACAGACCTTGCGACATGGAAATGATCCGCCAGATTGCAAAGCGTGTGTTTATTCCCTTCGCCGTTGGTGGCGGAATCCGCAACCTGGACGACATGCACCAGGCGCTGCTGGCCGGTGCCGAGAAGGTGAGCGTGAACAGCCTTGCGGTGCTGCACCCCGAAATTATTGCCGAAGGGGCCAAGGCCTTTGGGCGCCAGTGCGTGGTGCTGGGCATGGACGCCAAGTTCGTGGGCGTTTCCGAAAAGTTCAGGAGCGGCTACGAAGTGTATATTCGCGGAGGTCGCACGCCTATGGGCATCGACGCCGTGGAATGGGCCAAGAAGGCCGAAGATTTGGGCATCGGCGAAATCTGCCTGAACGCCATCGATACTGACGGCGTGCGTAACGGTTACGAACTCAACATTACCGACCAGGTGGCGCGTGCAGTACAGGTGCCCGTTATCGCCAGCGGTGGTGCTGGAACTCCGGCCCACATTGTGGACCTGTTCGCAAAGACCGCTGCAGACGCGGCTCTGGTGGCCTCCATGGTCCACTTTGGCGATTACACCGTCCCGCAAATCAAGAGAGAAATGCTTGCCGCAGGTATTCCCGTCCGCAAGAAGATGAACGGCGAGGTGTAGCGTGAATTCTTCCGTCGCGGTGAAGATTTTTGAGGCCGGTCGCAATGCCGGAGCGGATTTCGTAGAAATTTTCGAAGAGGAGACCCGCGGTTCCGCCCTGGGTCTCAGGGACCGCAAGATCGAGACGGCTACCGCCGGCACGGATTATGGCATTGGCATTCGCTTGTTATATGGCACCGAGGTGCTTTACGGTTTTACCAGCGACGAAAGTGAAGAAGCCCTGGTAAAGTTGGTGCAGACTCTTGCCTTCGGGCGCATCGCTTCAAGTTCTGCGCAAAATGCTGGCTTGGCAAGTGTTGCGGAAGGTTTCGAGTTCGCCCCGCAAAAGCGGGTGTCGGACTATAACGCCGCCGCCTTCAAGGACCCGCGGGTCTTGGGCCAGGCGGTCAAGCAGGATTTTCTTTTCCGCGCAGACGAAGCCGCCCGAAAGGTATCGGACAAGGTGGTGCAGGTGGCGGCTTCCGTGACGGACTGCTGCACCACCATCAACTTGTTGAACAGCGAAGGTCTGAACCTGACGCTTGACCGTTCCCGCCTTCGCGTGAACGTGACGGTCACCGCCACGGACGGCACGGAACGCCTGACCACCCACGAGTCGCCGGGCGCTTTGGGCGGTTATGAACTGCTCCCGAATTATTCTCCGGAGGCCCTTGCGACGGAATCGGCGGAACGGGTGGTGCGCATGCTGAGTGCGGGCTACATCAAGGGCGGCCAGATGCCTGTGGTCATGGGGAATGGCTTTGGCGGCGTGATTTTCCACGAGGCCTGCGGGCACCCGCTAGAAACGGAAGCGGTCCGCCGGAATGCAAGCCCCTTCTGCGGCAAGCTGGGGGAATCTATCGGGCAGCCGTGCCTTACCGCTATTGACGACGGAACTCTGGACGGCGTGTGGGGAAGCCTCAAGTTTGACGACGAGGGTATGCCTACCCAGCGCACGGTCCTGATTGAAAACGGAATCTTGAAAAGCTACATGAGCGACCGCGTAGGGGCTGCCGAAGTAGGTGTGGCCCGCACGGGTTCGGCCCGTCGCGAAAGTTACAAGTACGCTCCCGTGAGCCGCATGCGGAACACCTTCATTGCTCCCGGCAACGACAGTTTCGATTCCATGATTCAAAGCATGGACTACGGCCTTTACGCGGCCCGCATGGCCGGCGGTTCCGTGAACCCTGCCACCGGCGAGTTCAACTTTGCGGTAGATGAAGGTTATGTTGTCCGCAACGGAAAGATTTGCGAACCCGTGCGCGGGGCGACCCTTATAGGCAAGGGCCACGAAATCATGCCCCGCATTAGCATGGTAGGGAGCGATTTGGAACTGGCTACAGGCGTATGTGGCGCTTCTTCTGGTCACGTGCCCGTGACGGTGGGGCAGCCCACCATCAAGGTGGATCAGATTCTTGTGGGCGGACGGTAATTACGTTTTCCCTTTGCTCATAAAGAGCCCCTATAAGACTCGATTTCTGAATATACCTTTATTTGTGCGGGTTCGCAAGCGGTTAGACGCTGAAAAAAATCAGAAAAACTGGATGATTACCTAGATGCAAAGGCGCTTTCCATAAAGGACTGCTCGTTACGGGAAATCCCGTTCTTTGTTGAAATTTTACGCCAGTTTGCGCAGATGATTTTTTTCATTTCGGTGATGGTTGCTTTTGCCTTTGCCGCAGGTATTCCGTAAAGTTCGCAAACATCCTGGGCGAGTTCCAATGATAGTGTGGAATCGTTGCCAGAAATATTCAGCGAAAGGAATTCCCCATAGGGATTCGGATTTACGTCGAACAGGGGCGAAAGCGTCCACCCTTTTTCGGACAAGAGAAAACCGTGGTTACGCAAGTGGTCGTCGGTGTTGGATACGAGAATGTTGAATACAATCCGTTTCCAGAGTTCAAGAAGGTCCTTTTTGGGTGCTGCTCCGGCAGACTTGATGAAGGAGGCGATTTCGGTGTATCCGCAGTCTTCGTCCCCGTCAGTGTGGCCGAGC
>CALATK010000043.1 GCA_937891805.1 uncultured Fibrobacter sp.
GTAAATGATAAAGCCGAACATCAACAGCATGGCGACAACCGTCAGAATGGATTGAATCACGCTTCGTCTTACGGTTCCCTCCGAGATAGAGCTGATACGCTCGCTGATGACGCTTTCACGGATCAGATAAGTCAGCTGCCAGTCCGTTCCCTTTACCGGAATATACGTCAGTGTCTCGCGAATGTCATTGTAGGTAAACGAAACGACCCCTTGATTGCCCGACTGAAAGCCCTGTACAAAAGCGTCGTATGAATAAGGCTCCTCAAAAACCGCCGTCCGCATCGCTTCCAGCAGATTGTCTTCCATAGCGAGACCGCCGAGGACAGAGTCTGTGAGTGCCGCGCCATTGATTGTATAGATGTTGCAGAAGGTGGCGTTGTTCTTTTCGCCCTGCAAGGAAAGCCCGTCGATTAGGCTGGGAACGCTTATTTCCATAAAGCACACCACGAGAATCCGGTTTTCGAGAGGGAGCCTGTCCACGGGGATGGCTATAATGACGGTCTTGTTCTCCGCATCCACGTTCTTGATTGATATTTCGGGTTTGGTCAGGTGGTTGTAGTCGATATTGTAAAGTTCGATGTCGGTCCGGGTCCCGCGGGAGGTGTAGATTAGTCCCGTGGTATCGACGAAGGCAAACTTTTCGAGGCCATAGAGCTGTTTCATGCGGGCCTGGTACTTCTGGAGCCTTTCGATGCTATTGAGGTCTTCTTTTTCGATTAGGCCCACGGCTACACCCATGTCGCTTATGTAGTTGGCAAGCCTTGCGGCCACTACCTGCTCGCGGCGTTCGGCCAGTTCGTTCAGGTACAAAAGACTTACGCTCCGGACGGCCTTTTCGGTATCGGCGCTGGCACTCCGGCCATTCCAGAAGGTGCCTGCAACCAGGATGATTGCCGCAAGAAAGGTACCGATGATGGCTACGCGCATTACACTAGCCAGTTTTTTACTATCCATGAGATGGACCTCCGACTACGGGAATTATAACAAAAGCCACTCCGATGGGGTGGCTTTTGCGGTTAATAGCCCTGTTTTTCTCTGGTTTAAACAACCCTGGATACTTCGGCGTCGCCCCGGCTTGCGATGGACGGGCGCTGTCTTGCGGAGTCGTGTCCAGCGCTGTCATCCCCGCTGTCATTCTGGAGCCACGTAGTGGCGATAGAATCACGGGGATCTTTTAACTTACTTCACACCAATGAGGCTGAGGTCGCGTACAGCACCCTATGATGACCGCTCGGCTCTATCGCAAATAAGAACCTACGATCTCGCCTCGCTCTCGCCTTCGACGACTCGTTAATACGAGTCGCCTACGGCTCACGGGTTTATTTC
This sequence comes from uncultured Fibrobacter sp., assembly GCA_937891805.1. Classification (GTDB taxonomy): domain Bacteria; phylum Fibrobacterota; class Fibrobacteria; order Fibrobacterales; family Fibrobacteraceae; genus Fibrobacter. Next base: position 1,327 of record CALATK010000043.1, read on the forward strand.
ACTCCAATCAGAGACAGGTCGCGCACAGCGCCCTTGTCGGCAGACGATGCCATGGCGGCGTATGCCTGCAGAGCCTTGGACACAACGCGGTCGCGGTTCTCAGGTTTCCATGCTTTATTACCGCGGGCTTCCATTTCCTTGCGGCGTTCGGCAAGTTCGTCGTCGGTGAGCTGCACGTTGATGCTGCGGTTCGGGATGTCGATTTCGATGACGTCGCCCGTGTGCACGAGGCCGATGTTACCCTTGTTGGCGGCTTCCGGAGAAGCGTGACCGATGGAGAGTCCGCTGGTACCGCCGGAGAAGCGACCGTCGGTGAGGAGGGCGCAGGACTTGCCGAGGTGACGGCTCTTGAGGTAGCTGGTCGGGTAGAGCATTTCCTGCATGCCGGGGCCACCCTTCGGGCCTTCGTAGCGGATCACGACTACGTCGCCAGCCTTCACCACGTTCGGGTCGAGAATGCCCTTCACGGCATCTTCCTGGCTTTCGAACACCACGGCGGGGCCGGTAAACTTGAAGATGGATTCATCGACGCCGGCGGTCTTCACGATGCAGCCGTCCACGGCGAGGTTTCCGTACAGAACGGCGAGGCCGCCGTCCTTGGTGTAGGCGTGTTCGCCGTCGCGGATAGCACCCGTAGCGCGGTCGAGGTCGTGATCCGGGTACATGAAGTTCTGGGAGAAAGCGACCAGGTTGTATTTGCGGCCGGGGCCTGCGAGATAGCGCTGCTTGGCTTCTTCGCTCGGGTTGCGCTTCAGGTCGTTTACTTCGAGAGCTTCGCCCATGGTCTTGGCGTGGACGGTCTTTGCGTCTTTGTGGAGGAGTCCCATGCGGTCGAGTTCTCCGAGGATGCCCATGATGCCACCGGCGCGGTTCACGTTTTCGATGTGGATGTTGTGAACGGTCGGGGCCACCTTGCAGATGCACGGCGTGTTGCGGGAAAGGCGGTCGATGTCCTTCATGGTGAAGTCCACGCCCGCTTCCTGGGCCACGGCGAGCAAGTGGAGCACCGTGTTGGAGGAGCCGCCCATGGCGATGTCGAGGCGCATGGCGTTTTCGAAGGCGTCCTTCGTGGCGATGCTACGCGGGAGGATGCTGTCGTCGTTCAAGTCGTAATACTGGTGGCAGAGTTCCACGATGCGCTTACCGGCAGCTTCGAACAGCTTCTTGCGTTCGGCGTGGGTGGCGACGATGGTGCCGTTGCCCGGGAGGCTGAGGCCCAGCGCTTCGGTCAGGGAGTTCATGGAGTTCGCGGTGAACATGCCGGAGCAGGAACCGCAAGTGGGGCAGGAGTTCGCTTCGATGGCGGCCACTTCTTCGTCGCTGATGGTGCTGTCGGCGGAATCGATCATGGCGTCAATCAGGTCGAGGGCACGGTCCTTGCCGTCCTTCGTGGTCACGTGGCCAGCTTCCATTGGGCCGCCGCTGACGAAGATTGCCGGAATGTTGAGGCGCATGGCGGCCATGAGCATACCCGGAGTCACTTTGTCGCAGTTTGATATACACACCATGGCATCGGCCTTGTGAGCATTGACCATATATTCAACCGAGTCGGCGATAAGATCGCGAGAGGGGAGCGAATAAAGCATACCATCATGTCCCATAGCAATACCATCATCCACCGCAATCGTATTGAACTCAGCAGCAAAACAACCTAGTTTTTCTATTTCCGCCT
>CALATK010000044.1 GCA_937891805.1 uncultured Fibrobacter sp.
TGTTGTCGGGTGCGATGACAGTTCGTCGGCATCTGCTGGGCCGAATGACGAACCGGGTGTTGAATCGTCTTCTTCGAGCAGTGGCAAGGTCACTGAGCCTGACGAAGTGACTTCGTCGAGCAGTTCCGTGGACCCTATCAGCTCTTCGAGCCTCCAGGGTGACAAAAACTTCTCGTCGTCTTCGGTTGCATCCAGCAGTAACTCTGCGGGCAATGTAATCACCTACGGCACCATGACCGACAGCCGCGATGGACAAATTTACAAGACCGTCACCATTGGCACCCAGACCTGGATGGCGGAGAACCTAAACTATGCTTACACCGACGTTCCCTGTAATTACATTGGTTACACATCCGATTCCACCAGTTGGTGCTACGACAACGATCCTGCCAACTGCACCAAGTATGGTCGCCTTTACACCTGGGCTGCTGCCATGGATAGCGTTGGCACATGGAGTAACAACGGAAAGGGCTGTGGCTATGGTTCGACGTGCTCACCGACCTTGCCTGTTCGGGGAATTTGCCCCGAGGGGTGGCTCTTGCCTACAAAATCTGAATTTGAGACCCTTTTCACGGCGGTGGGCGGTCAATCCACTGCGGGCAAGGTTCTCAAGTCGCAGACGGGTTGGTATGGTAGTGGAAACGGCACCAACGCCTTCGGGTTTTCCGCCTTGCCTGCCGGCAACAGGTTCAACGATGGCAGCTTCTACAGCGATGGCAACTACGCGTACTTCTGGAGTTCTACAGAGTACAATAGCTACTTCGCGTACTACATACCCTTGCACTACAGCTACGACAATGCGTACCTGCGCACCAACGACAAGTACCTCGGGTTCTCTGTTCGTTGCGTAAAGGACTAGCAGCGAGGCGAGGGACTCCGTAGGAGTCCCCTAAAAGGCAAATACCGACGCATCTCGTCTAAGGAAAGGCGAGATGCGTTCTTTTTTTATCCTGAAATTTGGATTGAAGGGAACGCCTCTAACAATAAACCAGCCGCGAAAGCGGCGCCGCAAATTGCGACCATAAAACGGAGGCTGTATGGAATCTGAAGAAAAAAGAACGAAAAATGGTGATTCTATGCAAAAGTATTGCTTTTTGCAGTTGTTATGACTATATTTTGATATGATAATGCAGGAGGTCTGTATGCCGATGACGGTTTTGCAAATAAGGATTGAAGATGATTTGAAAAAACAGGTTTCCGACCTGTTTGAAAGCCTTGGGATGGATATACCCACGGCTGTGCGCATCTTTTTCAAGCGTGCTCTTGTCGAAAACGGAATTCCGTTTGAGGTGAAGGGGATGCCCTCTCCTACAAAACAGGATGGCATTAATTTATTGAATGCGTTACATGCGGCTCAGGAACAGGCATATAAAAATGGCGTTGCGAATCTGAGCGAAGAGGAAATTGAAGCGGAAATTAAGGCTGCCCGCGCGGAGAGAAAGAAACGGCTTGGAACGAACGGATGAACGAGATAACGGAAAAAGATGTAAAAAGGCTTTGGGTTGAGAAAGACGCTGTTTGTGTCGAACTGAAAGACGGCCGAATCGGGCGTGAACTCATCCGAGATTACGAACCGCTGAGGAAGGCTACGCGAAAACAGCTAGAGAACTGCCACGTTGATTGCGATGGCGTGTGGTTTGACGATCTGGACGAGGGCCTGGAACTTTCGGGATTCTTTTCGGGTGAAAAATTTGGCCGTCTGTGATGTGCGGGCGGCTTTTATGTTGATGTTTTGGACTACTCTGCTCGGACTTGTAAATTATACCATTTGGTATTATACCAAATGGTATATTTTTTCTGGGGGGGGGGCTGTTTTGGGGTGAAAAAATTATATTTCCATTAGGTAAGCATTATTTGAGGCTTTTATGAAGAAGATTCTTGATCTGTCATCCTGGAGCCGTTGGTCCCTGAGCTTGTCGAAGGGTGCGGTAATAGGATCCATCCAACGTGTCATTGCGAGCACGAAGTGCGTGGCAATCTCTCTTGTGTTGTTGGCGTTCCTGGCAGCGTGTGACGACTCGTCATCGGCTTCGGCAGAAAACAGTGAACCTGCGGCGTTGAGTAGTGCCGAAGAGCAGGGGAGTTCGTCTTCATCACGTCATTGCGAGGAGTGTAACGACGAAACAATCTCTAGCGACAGCAATGCGGAGTCGAATGGGTCTAGCTCGTCCAGTAGTTCGGAGAAATTGTCCGAGGCAAGTAGCAGCTCTGCGGACGAAATGGAGTCTTCGTCGAGTTCTGTTGCGTTGGCTACTCCCTGCAAAACAGAAACCGAAGACAACTGTGAATATGGGACTGTGCTTGATGACCGCGATGGTCAAACATACAAGACTGTAAAAATTGGTGATCAATGGTGGATGGCGGAAAACCTCAACTACGAAACCGCGAACAGCGACTGGTACAAGAAGTACGGCCGCCTTTACACCTGGGCTGCGGCGATTGACTCGGTGAAACTTGCAACCGATGTGGACAATCCGCTGGACTGCGGCTACGACAAGACTTGCGGTCTTTCTGGCAAAGTCCAGGGCGTTTGCCCCGAGGGGTGGCACTTGCCAAGCTACGATGAATGGAACACTCTGTTCACGGCAGTGGGCGGTCAATCAACTGCGGGCAAGGTTCTCAAGTCGCAGACGGGTTGGACGGCATATGACGGAATCACCAATGAGGACGCTTTCGGTTTCTCGGCGTTGCCTGCCGGCTTCAAGTACAGCATTGGGGTTGGGGATTACGACTACGAGGGCTTCTACGCGACCTTCTGGAGTTCTACGGAGTACGGTAGTGACTACGCGTACGGCATGGACTTGTACTACAACGGCGGCAACGCGAACCAGGGCGACTACGATAAGTACGTCGGGTTTTCTGTTCGTTGCGTAAAGGACTAGCAGTGAGGCGAGTGCAGCAACACGCCGTATCTTAGAACAAGTCGCTATGGGTGCCGGTCGCTGTTAAGCTCAAGATGAGTTCGTCATTTTGGTACTTGTAGATAAGCAACCAGTCACCCTGAATATGACATTCGCGATATCCCGTCCAGTTTGATACAAGCGAGTGGTCCCTGTATTTTTCAGGTAGAGGTTCTCCCTTGGCGAGAATATCGATTACAGTGCGCAGCAGGCTTATATTGCGCCCTCTTTTTTGCCAACTTATACTCTTTCTTGAAACGGGATGTGTATTCGATTTTGTATTGCACTTAGTCCTCCGCATCAAGATCGGCGAAAAGAGCTTCGACGGTGTCAAATTTTTTTGCACTAGGATCGTTCAGCATGGCTTCGCTTTCTTCAATGGCGGCGGCAAGTTCGTCGGAGGGCTTTTTCATTTGGTACTGAATCATCAAACCGTCGATAAATGCATCGATGATTGCCAGATATTCTTCGGGAACGGATTTAATCTTTGTTTCAAGTACGGAACGCGTCATTGCAACCTCCGGTCGATTTCCCATAAGATACATTTTTTTTTCAAAGATACGCAAGCCAAATTGGGTGAATTGCTATATTTTGCTAGAAAAATAGATGCCGTTGGGGCGAAGGATTTTTTATGAAAAAGATTTTTGTGGCGTTGAGCATGTTGGCGTTCTTGGCGGGGTGCGATGATTCGTCATCGGCTTCGGCTGAGAACAGTGAACCTGCGGCGTTGAGTAGTGTAGAAAAGTATGGGAGTTCGTCTTCGGAAAAATTGTCCGAGACAAGTAGCGGTTCTGCGGACAAGGTGGTGTCCTCGTCGAGTGAGGCAAAGAAAACTGTATGGAATTATCTAAATCCAGATATTGACTATGATGAGTTTACCGATAAACGTGATAGTCAGGTTTATAAAACAGTGCAGATTGGTGAACAGATTTGGATGGCTCAGAACTTGAACTACGAGACGGAGAACAGTTGGTGCGGCGGCGGAATCCAAGGAACAAAGACGGAGGGCGACTGCCCCGTGTACGGACGACTCTATACCTGGGCCGCCGCCATAGGCAAGTCCGAGGACGAGTGCGGCTACGGTCACGACTGCGACCTCGCTTCGGCAGGCTCAGCGACCTTTATTCAGGGGGTGTGCCCCGACGGCTGGCATTTGCCCAGCAATGATGAATGGAATGCCCTGATTGGGGCCGTTGACGGTTCCATTACGGAATATACGTCTTCAAATACGGCGGGTACCAAGCTGAAGTCCCAGATTGGCTGGAAGATTAATGGCAACGGAACGGATGCCTTCGGGTTCTCGGCGCTTCCTGCCGGCGACAGGAACTACAATGGGTATTACGACGACGAGGGCGACTACGTGTACTTCTGGAGTTCTACTGAGAACAACAGCTACAACGCGTACTACATGCTTTTGTACTACCGCCTCGACGATGCGTACCTGTTCAACGACGGCCGCAAGGACAACGGGTACTCCGTCCGCTGCATCAAGGACTCCGACTAACCCGCCGGCGGATTACACCAACTGGCCGACTTCGGCTGAAATCCTGTCCTTTACCTTTTCCCACGAATAGTCGCGGAGCATGGTGGGCATTGGGTCGTCTTCGGCATCCTCAAACCAGGTCAGGCTTTTCAGTGTCGTGAAAGGAATGCCGTCGGCGTATTTGTCCTTGTAGAAGTCCAGCATCTGCGCAAGCGAGAAATGACCGAGCAACTCGAACAGGTCGATAAAGTCCTTTTTTGTCCCCCTGTTCGTAATGGCTGCAAGTTTCATGGCGGCAATGTCCCTTGGGCCTGCGAGATAAAGATTGTCTTCATCGACTCTTTCTGAAATCCAGCCATAGGGATAGTTGACGAAATCGACCTTTACGTCGTTCACAACGTATTGAAAAATAAATTTCGATTCCTGTAAGACCTGAACGGAACCGATTCCTTTCAGCAAATCTTTTATCTGTAACGGGTCTGGCTCGAATTTTCCGAAGAAATCCAGGTCAATGGACTTTCTGTGCCCGAACTGCAGGGCAAGGGATGTCCCGCCGACAAGGCGGCATTCCTTGAAAAGGGCTTCGGACTGGATACGCCTTAAAAGATCCAGGGTGCTGGGCTCGATTGTTTCGTAGAATAGCATCGGAAATCGCGTATGTCGGTGTGCGTGATACAGGCGACAAAACTCAACGCCCGCTTTTCAAGGGTTCTCATGCCCATGACGGCGTCCTTGATTTCGTCGATACCGTAAATGGACTTGAGAAGTCGCCAGTCGTTGTCGTAGCCGTATTCCAGAACCTGCTTGACAATGTAGCCCCTGTTCTTTTGGGCGTCCAGAGAATTCCTGTCCGTATCCCAGAACAGGTGCTTCGAGAACTTGCTGAAATCGACATTGGTCAAGCACATGCCCGAAATATACATAAATTTCGGCGAGGGGCAACCTTGCGGGGCGGCCATGGCGTGGCCAGGTCCGTCTTTTTCCCTTGGCTCGTAAAGAGCCGCTGTAGAAAGCCAATGCCTTGCACAAATATCGACGTAAGAACCTATGGTTTTATGGCTTGTCCTGTCGCCTGTGGTGCTGATGGTCTTGTCCCGGGATTGCCGTCTCCGCCATGGTAACCTGGAAGAATCTCCTATATGTCTCAACTTGAGTCATATAGAAAATTTCTGATAGAAAATCTTGAAAAAAGTTGTTTTTATGTG
>CALATK010000045.1 GCA_937891805.1 uncultured Fibrobacter sp.
TCAACCTTCTTGTTGATGTTGTTGGATAGCTGGCAGGAACACGACCTGCTCGAGTTCACCCCTTCGGGGGTGGCAAGTAACGCCGGGGAAAGCCCCCGCCAACAACATCGCAAGATCATCCCAAACATTCAAAAAGCAACAAAGACGTAATGCGTTCTGTAATCGCAGGCGCATTCCCGCTGACATGTTGAAGGTTTGCTTCAACAAGGAGTTTTTATGTTCGAAGAAATTTTCGGAAAATTTAACGGGGGGCCAAACCCGGGCAATAACAACGGCATTGGGGATTTCGCCAAGACCCTGGAAGAAAAGGACGCTGAAATCAGACGGCTCAAGGAAATGGTTTTGCGGTGTCCGAAATGCGGAACAAAACTTCGTTATCCAAGGGGGTAAAATATGGAAAAAGTCCATTCTGGGAAAGTTTTAAGGTCACAATTTGTGACCTCCAAATTGTCGAATGCGCAAATCGCAAGCAAAATCGTGGTAATTCGCGAAGTGCAGGTAATTATTGACCGCGACTTGGCCGAAATATACGGCGTGGAAACCAAAGTTTTCAATCAAGCAGTAAAGAGGAACATTGAAAGATTCCCAGAAATGTTTCGGTTTCAATTGAATGAAGATGAAACTCAAGAAATTGAAAGACGTTCAAGGTCACAAATTGTGACCTTGAACAGCAAGGGCGACCGCCGTGGTTCAAATATAAAATACCATCCCTTCGCTTTTACAGAACAGGGTGTCGCCATGCTTTCGGCTGTGCTTCGCAGCGAAAGGGCGATCAAGGTCAGCATTGAAATCATGAATGCTTTCGTGCAGATGCGACATTACCTGCGCGGCAACATCGCCATCGCAAACCGCCTTGACGCCGTAGAAAACAGGTTTAACGCAAGATTTGTTGAACACGACATCAAATTTGAAAAGATTGACGAAAATTTCTCGAAAATCTTCAATCAGCTGGATACCTCACCCCAAAGGGCGAAGGAGGGTGTATTCTTCAAGGGGCAAATCTTTGATGCTTACGCCTTTTTTCAAGACATCATAAAGACTGCAACAAAAGAAATTGTCATTATTGATGGTTATGTTGACTTGTCTGTTTTGGAAAGGCTTGCAGTAAAAAAGAAGAATGTTGCTGGAAAAATTTTCACGCACCCGAAAGCAGAATTGCAAAAAATTGATGTTGACCAGTTCAACACGCAATACCCGACCGCAGTTATGGACTTCACCAAAAAGATGCACGACCGATTCTTGATTATCGACAATAAGGAACTGTATCATATTGGTGCGTCGCTTAAGGATTTAGGCAAGGCGTGTTTTGCGTTTGAAAAAATGGAGGATGCAAAGACATTAATCCCAGCGATTCTGGCCGCATTATAAAAGGCGGCCCGCAATTCGCAGGCCGCTTTTTGTTTAAGCGATCATTTTTACTTCAAGTTCGTCTTGAAGAATTCGTTCAGTTTTTCGAAGGGGATTTTTTCCAGGTTGTCGTAGAGGTCCACGTGGGAGGCTCCGGGGATAACGAGGAGTTCCTTGTTGCCGACGGTCTTGCTCCAGTTCTTGGTGGCGTCGAGTTTTGCGGGGACATCCGCCTTCTTGCCGGTCATCTTTTCGAATGCGCCTTCGCCGAAGTAGCGGCTGTGGGCCTTTTCGCCGTGGATGATGAGCACGGGGTTACGGATTTCGTCGGCGTATGCGAGAAGCTTGGTGTTCATGAGCGAGGTGCCTGCGGAGGCGGCCCAGCCCTTGTTGCTGTTGAGGGAGCGCTTGTGGTAGCCGCGCGGGGTCTTGTAGTAGGCGTAGTAATCCTTGACAAAGTAAGGAGCGTCGTCCGGGAGCGGGTCCACCACGCCGCCGGCCAGGTCGTACGTACCGTTCTTGAACTCCTTGGTGCGCTGGGCCATCAATGCCTTGCGGGCTTCGTTACGGGCTTCGGCGTTGTTTGCCGCATCGAAGTAGCCGTTTGCGGATACGCGGCTCATGTCGTACATGGTCGAAGCGACCGTCGCCTTGACGCGGGTGTCGATGCCGGCGGCGTTAATCGCCATGCCGCCCCAGCCGCAAATGCCGATGATGCCGATGCGTTCCGGGTCAACGTTGTCGCGGGTCGAGAGAAAGTCCACGGACGCCATGAAGTCTTCGGTGTTGATGTCCGGGCTGTTCATGTAGCGCGGCTCGCCGCCCGATTCGCCGGTAAACGACGGGTCGAATGCGATGGTCAGGAATCCGCGTTCCGCCATCTGCTGGGCGTAAAGTCCGCTGGACTGTTCCTTGACGGCACCGAACGGGCCCGAGACTGCAATCGCCGGGAACTTGCCGTTCACCTTGAGGCTCGTGTCCTTGGGCACGAACATGTCGGCGGCGAGTTCAATGCCAAAGTGGTTCTTGAAAGTGACCTTGGAATGTTCGACCTTGTCGCTTTTGGGGAATACCTTGTCCCATTCGGCGGTGAGCGTAAGCTTGTTCATATTTTCGTCCTTTGTCTGTTGTGCTGCAGGAGCAGTTTCTGTTGCGGGGGTGCACGCCATCAGGGTGCATGCGGAAACCACGGCAAACGCCGCTTTTAAGAATTTGGATTTCATGATTTATCTCCTTGTGGTTAAACTTTCTTTCCCATGTCGAACGCTTTTTTCAGGAGCGCGGAATTCTTCTTGACGTCGCCGGCGCTTTCGGTACCCGTAGCGCAGAGGGCACCCTTGAGTTTCACGCCGTCAAAACAGGCTATCCACCCGCCAATGCCGCGCTTCGCGATGTTCATGGCCTTCGCGTCGGTGTCGGCGGCAGACGTGAGCAGGTAAATCTCGCGGAACTTGTAATCGCTGGAGTAGAGGGAATTCGCGCGGTCAAGCATTGTCTTGAGCTGGCCGCTCATTTCGTAATAGTAAATGGGTGTGGCGAACACGATGACATCAGCCGATTCCATCTTCTTGGTGATGGCGGGGGCGTCGTCCTTGATGACGCACTTGCCCTTCTTCTGGCAAGCGAGGCAGCCCATGCAGAAACCGATCTTCTTGCCGCGCAGCGACTCGAATTCCACCTTGTTGCCCGCCTCGGCGGCGCCCTTCGCGAACTCCTGCGCCAGGGTTTCGGAGTTGCTCCCCTTGCGCAAGCTGCTGGACAAGACCAATACTTTTTTCATAGGTTCCTCTCGGTTGAAGTCTTTACGTGTTCAAATATACCTCTTTTTTTAGATATTGCAAATACTTTGTTTTCATAACTAGATATGCTTATAAAGCATAAATAAAAAAAATGAAATTTTGTGCAGTGAACCTATTGACAATTGCCCAATTGTGCATTATATTTATGGTATAGAAATTCCAAATCCTATATACTGGGAGGTTCAAAATGGAACATTCTGGCAAAAAGAAAGACTTGACCGACCGCCAGGCCGAGATTTACGAATACATCAAGAAGTATTCCAGAGAAAACCACATGCCCCCTACCGTCCGGGAAATCGGCACCCATTTCGAGATTTCCTCCACTAACGGGGTCCGTTCCATCCTGGCCGCCCTCATCAAGAAGGGCTATATCAACCGTTCTCCCCGCCTTAGCCGCGGCATCGAGATTCTCGATACTGACAATGGCAAGAACGCCTCTACCGCCCGCAGCAATACTGTCGAGATTCCCATCGTGGGTCGCGTGGCCGCAGGCGCTCCTATCTTGGCCGTCCAGAACCTGGAAGGCACCGTCACCGTCGATAGGGACTTCCTCGCCTGCCGTAGCGACGTGTTCGCCCTGAGGGTCCGTGGCGATTCCATGATCGACGCCGGCATCTTCGACGGTGACCTGGTCTTTGCCCGCCAGCAAAAATCTGCCGAACGGGGCGAAATCATCGTAGCCCAGATCGACAACGAAGCTACCGTCAAGTATTACCAGCCCTCTTCCGACCATATCGAACTCAGGCCCGCAAACCCCAAGTACCGCCCCATCATTGTCAAGAGCAACAAGGACTTTTCCATTGCAGGGCGCGTCATCGGAGTCATGCGCAAGGTGAACTAGGGTTTCCACGTCCTTAATCGCGCACTTTATTCACACATTTCGGTTCGCAAGATTCGTCGCGGCCATACATATTTAAGCAAAAAACGCAGGTCCATCTGAGGGTCTGCGCTTTTTTATTCAACGACCTGTAACGATTAATCGTCCATTTCGGCCAGTTCCTCTTCCGCTTCCTTCAAGTCCGCGGCATCGGGACCGTCCATGAATTCATTGTCCTCATCCTCTTCGTCCAGGGAATCCTGGCCGAGAAGACCCATCTGGTAATCTACCTTACGGGCTTCCTTGGACTGGCCAAGCTTGAGGATGGCGGCACATTCTTCGCAGTAGCCCAGGTGCTTGTCCACCCAGAATTCCGGAGAGACCAGGTTCTTGTTGCAGCGGGTGCAAATCTGGGTCGCCGCTTCCCGGGTAAACGCCAGGTTCTGTTCTTCCAGTTCCTTCAGGATGCGTTCCGTCAGCTCTTCCTGGGTCTCTTCGGCAAGAGAGGCCTTGCGGCGGATCGCCATGGTGGGCTTCTTTTCAAGATTCTTGAGTTCAGAGGACACCTTTTTCTTGTTGGCGCCATCCTCGTGCTCGTCGATTTCGTAGAACATGATGGTCTTGGAAAGGCGCTTGCCACCTTCCAGGAGCACGGCAAAAGGCAGTTCGATCTTGGGCTTGCCGCCCTTGCCCTGCTTTGTTCCCTTGACTTCGCCAGCAGTTTCCACCACTTCTTCAGCTTTATTTTCTAAAGTTTGCTGAATGTTTTCGTTTTCCATATCATTCACCTTTTTCTTCGTGATATTCTTTTTCAGTATTTACAGACCAGATTGCTGTTTTATCAAAGCTATTTTTAATTATTGCCCTACTCGCTTCAATACCTGTAAGCATTGAATGGTCCATATTGTTATATCTATGCTGACCATTTCTACCAACACAATATAAATTCTTAAAATTATCTACATATTCAATTAATTTATCTATCTCATCATATGTATCAAAATA
>CALATK010000046.1 GCA_937891805.1 uncultured Fibrobacter sp.
TTATCATAAATGGCTGGCCGCCCTCATTCGCAGCGTCGGATGCTTCCCCAAGAGGATGTTCACCACCGACTTTGAAAGCGCCAAGAACGCCTGCATGGACGGATTCCACATGCCCACCAAGGAAGAATGGCAAAAACTGATTGCCGCCGCAGGCAACAAGCCCGCCCAGGCGCTGAAGGCCGGTTTCGGCTGGGACCCCATTACAGAAGGCTCCAACAACTACGGCAACGGCAAGGACGAGCTGGGCTTTGGCGTAAAAGCCGGAGGAGCACACTTCGCGAAGAGCGATGTGCCGCTCAAAGAACGCAAGTTCGATTCCGCCGGGAAAAAGGCCTACTTCTGGACCGCCGAAGGCGAAGTGGTGGTGTTCCACCACAACAAGGACAACGTCACCTTCGAAAAGTTCAACCCCGAACACGGGGCAAGCCTGAGGTGCCTGAAATGAGTTATGAGTCGTGAGTAACGAGTTACTCAAAACTCACAACTGAAAACTCACAACTAATCAGGTCGTGTATTCTGCGTTGATCTTTACGTAGCCGTAGCTCAGGTCGCAGGTGAAGGCGCTGGCAGAAGCCTGACCGATGTTCAGCACCAGAGTCACCTTGTATTCCCGCTGGCGAACCACCGCATGCAAGGCCGCCGTCTGGGCTTCGTCCAGAGGTAGCGGGCGGCCGCCCTCCAAGACTTTCACGTCACCGAAGTACAGGTCCGTGTGTTCGGCCACCATGTTGCAACCGCTACTGCCCGCACTGCTGAGGATACGGCCCCAGTTGGGGTCTTCGCCGAACATGGCGCACTTCGCAAGGTTCGATGTTCCGATGAAGCGGGCCATGCGGAGAGCTTCTTCATGGCTTTCGGCTTTTTCGATGCGCAGTTCGATAAGCTTGGTAGCACCTTCGCCGTCACGGACGATATCTTTGGCAAGGCTCTGCATGATAAGCATCAGGGCCGCACGGAACTCGCCCTGCTCCGAGAGGCTCAGGTCTTCGTAGCGCAGACCGCTCATGCCGTTGGCCAGCAAGATGCAGGTGTCGTTGGTGCTGGTGTCGCCATCCACGGTGATTGCGTTGAAGGAATCGGCGATGTCCGCACGGAATTCGGCAAAGAAGTCGATGGGGAGCGAAATGTCGGTGGTAATGAAGGCGAGCATGGTGGCCATGTTGGGGTGAATCATGCCCGAGCCCTTGCAGGCGCCGCCGATAGTCACCACACCCTTTTCGGTATGGATTTCTACCGCGTGGCTCTTGAGCGCAAGGTCGGTGGTGAGAATCGCCCGGCCGAATTCCTCGGAGGCGTCGGCGTGGAGCTTTTCCACCAGCTTGGGGATTCCCGCCTCAATCTTGTCCATGGGCATCAGATGGCCGATCACGCCGGTGCTGCACACCAGCACGCTCTTGGGCGCAAGGTTCAGGGCCTCTTCGGTAAGGGTGGCCATGCGTTCGGCATCCTTGTAGCCCTGTTCACCGGTACAGGCGTTTGCGTTTCCGCTGTTCACCACCACGGCCGTTGCAAAATGGGCATGCTCCAGGGCAGCCTTGTCATAAAGCACCGGGGCGGCCTTCACCTTGTTGGTGGTAAACACCGCAAAGCAGCGGGCGGCCTTTTCGCTCTTGAGAAGTGCCATGTCGGCATTGCCGCTGGCCTTGATGCCTGCGCAGATTCCAGATGCCGTGAAGCCCTTGGGGGAACACACACCGCCATTTTCCAACAGATTGTACATATCGACTCCTGCAAAAGGCGCCCTTCGGGAACAGCCGTTCCCCAAAACGCCGGTAAATTTTTTACCTTGTAGAGCATGGAAAAGAAAATCCCGTTTACACAAGAAGCCTACGACCAGCTCGTCAAGGACCTCAATAATTTAAAAAATGTAGAACGTCCCCGCGTGCTGCAGGAACTGGTTGACGCCCGCGCACAGGGCGATTTGAGCGAAAACGCCGAATACCATGCCGCCAAGGAGCGGCTCGCCGCCATCGACAACGTGGAACTGCCCAAGCTGCAAGACCAGCTGGCCCGTGCCGAAGTGGTAGCCTTTGACGCATCCTCCGACACCATCCGTTTTGGTGCCACCGTCACCGTCAAGAACCTGAAAACCAAGCGGGACGTGGTCTACCAGCTGGTGTCTCCCGAAAGCGTAGACGCCCTCAACGGGAAAATCAGTTTCAAGAGCCCCATCGGCGCAGCCCTCATGGGCAAAAAGCGGGGCGACAAGGTAGAGGTTTCCACCCCCAAGGGCGTGAACAACTTCGAAATCATCGACTTCAAGTAAGGCGAACAGGACCGCCCGCGAGACCAGGATGATTGTAGCCCTCATTGGCAAGGACCAGTTTTCCAAGGACATCCGCATCGAGAAATTCATTGCCGATGCCCTGGGCGAACGGAAAGACGACCCTCTTTCCAAGCAGATCCTGTATGCCACGGACACGAACATCCCTTCCATTGCCGAAACGGTAATGACCGCCTGCGACTCCGTGTCCATGTTCAGCCCGGAACAGGCCATAGTGGTGCGCAAGGCCGAAGCCCTCAAGGCAGACGACACCAAGGCCCTGGCCAAATGGCTGGGGCATGGCCCCCAGTGCAAGCTTTTGCTGGACTTCGAAACCCTCGCCGCCAACACGGAGCTCTACAAGGCCCTGAAAAAGGCGGGAGAAATCGAGAAGGAATACGACGAGCCCAAGTCCTACAAGATGGCCGACTGGATTGCCTCGGTCATCCCCTCCCATTTCAAGAAGGCCATCGACAAGGATGCCTGCCAGTACCTGGCCGAAGCTCTGGGCACCGACACCAAGCTGGTGTGCGAAGAAGTCGAAAAGATTCTCCTGTTCCAGCCGGACTGCAAGAAAATTGACCTGGAGCTGGTCAAGACCATGGTGGTTTCCCAGCGGAAAATCGTGGCCTACGAAATCAACGACTATTTCGGCATGCGTGACGGCAAGGCCTACGCCAAGAAACTGAACGAAATGTTCAACAACGGCGTGCAGGCGGTGCAAATCGTGGCGTCACTGTACTACTACGCCGTTGACCTGATGAACTTTTCGGCCCTGCTCGCGAAAGGCATGACCCCCAAAGGCGCCGCTGCCGAACTGGGCAAGAACGACTTCATCTTCAACGTGAAGGGCAAGGCTCCCGAATGTGCAAGACGCTGGGGCAAGCCGCTACTCTGCAGGGTCATCCGCAGGCTTGCCGACCTGGACTTTGAAATCAAGAGCGGGAAATGCTCCACCCGCATTAGCCAGGAACTGGCGCTAGCCGCCCTGGTGGTGCGCTAAAACTTTGTATCTACAGGATTGAACTGGAGCTGGATTCCTGAACGGATCCAGCCGTCCACGCCGTCTTTGCCGGGGATATTGGCCAGGTTCTCGTACTTGCGGCCGCCGCCCCCCAGATAGAAACGCAGCCATTCGTTAAACTTGAGACGGTATTGAATGTCCAACATGTATTGGGCTTCTTCTACGCCGGAGGTTGCTCCTTCTACATCGACGGCGATGTCGTAGTCGGTATAGAGTTCCTTGTCACCCTGACGGAGCCACGCCGCCGTAATGGCGATGGAATGGTCGCCGTAGGTCCAACCCAGTTCCAGCCACAAATCCAGAGCGTCTGAGCCGCGGCGGTATCCCACGGGATAGTCCACAAAATAAGCGTCGGCGTAGTTGGCTTCCCCCTGCTCGCGGTAATTGCTGCGGTAGTTCCGACGGCTGGTGTACTTCAGGAGCGGAAGCCTGCTGTTGTTGGCGGCGGGGTCGGTGCGGACCACCTCGAAACGCCAGGAGTATTCGCCAAAGCGGTTGGTCTTGACCTGATGGAAATAGCCCGCCATGTAATTCAAGATGGAACGGTTGGTGCCCTTGTCGTCGTCTTCGCCTACGGGGCTGTTGATGTCTTCCATGTTGATTTGACCATAGAACTTGGCGCCGTTCGCCGTCTTGTAGCCAAGTTCCAGGGACGTCATGGCGGAGGTATAGCCTGTAGCGTAATTGTCGTGCCAATAGATGAAGGGGCTGATGGAACGAAATTCCAGGGCCTTGCCCCCCACCATGCTCTGTTCCACCACATAGGCCCAGAACTTGTTGGTCTCTACGCCAAAACGGTGGAACACCAGGTTCTTGACGTTGTCAGTGTAGGTGCGGTTCCGCTGGTTCGACACTTGGCGGCCGGGGTCGGTGCATTTCTGGTCGTAGGCCTCGGTACCTACCGGCGGGCAGCCCGTAGAGTGGTCCGTCACATCGCCGAAAAGCCAAGGGTTCAGGGAGCTGAGCATGAAGTCGTAACGGAAAATGCCGGGGGCGAATTTCCAGTGGACACCGTCGTGGTAGGGCGCGCCTCCCATCAAGATGTCGTTCTTGGAGATTTTCAGATCGTCGGGGCTGAAGCGGCCGAACTGCACGAAGCCCACGCCGTTGTTCCACTTGGCGTAGGCGTTGTTGGGCACGTTGATGTCCAGCTCGCTGGGCTTGTAGGTGAAATTCGTTTTCCAGTCGTCCTGATACCAGGCCTCCAGATCCTTGCGGAGAGGCGCTTCCAAAAGCACCTGGAAATCCTTGTAACCTGCACGGAAGCTAAGCGTAAAGAAGGGATGGACCGACTCTTCGTAACTGCGGGCGTTTTCCAGCGGGATGCGAAGCCCCCGCCAGTTGCGACCGTACCAGTCCGCCGTATCCACGGCGAAGGTAGGCTCCGTAGGGCCGCCGTTGAGCCCGATATCGAAATCCGTGCCAATCTGGAAATAGCCGGTTTCGCCATAGGCGGAGACGGACAGGCCCAGGGAGGCTGCCGCCAGTGTCAAAATCGCGAATTTGGAGCGAATTGCACCCATATACGAATAATCTAGAAAAAAGCGGTGGCGGGAGGGCTACTGACTTTGAAAGGAGATGCCCGTGATTCTATCGGGGCGTTGCCCCTCCAGAATGACAGCGGGCATGACAAGAGGAGCGCGAGCGGCCTCCGTGAGCGACAAACGGCTCGTATTAACGAGTCGTC
>CALATK010000047.1 GCA_937891805.1 uncultured Fibrobacter sp.
TTGATGACTATGCGCCTGTCTCATATTATGAAGTGGGTGAATACATTGAAGTGCCGGTGAGAATCCGCCCTTATATGCATAAAGGAAATAACAGACCGGCATACAGTATGACGATCAGAAGACCATTTGAATGTAACGACAGTTCAAACGGCAATGGTGAAATATTCTGAAAGTGAGCCTTATCTCATGTCTTGATCACATGGGACATTGGCTCACTTCTTTATTTGGGTATTGGCGAAGTATGAGACGAGGGACTAAGTCAAGAAGGAAATTGAAAATTCATGAGTAATTACTACACAATCAAAGATGGCACAAAAACGAAAGAAAAAATTAGCGTTTGCTACGGGAATGATGATTACAAGCTTTGGGCTGATAAAGCTGTTGAATTTGCAAATCTTTGTACTGTATTGCCACTTTCCGAAAATTCCACCGACGATAAACATGAAGGGGAGGCCCGTGATGCAGAGTGCCAAGGCCACAAGCAGGTAGTACAGTACAGCGCGAATAAAAGCCATAAAAAATCCAAATAGGGAGCGTACTCCCATAATGTATATTTTTTATGGCGGACAAGCCACTTTTTGGCGTTTTTACCGCTTAATTTTCCATTCCAATGTTTCGCCTGCGGCCAGCGGGACCACTCCGTTCACGGTGGCGGGCACAGTCCAGGGTTCCTTGACGATTTCCACCTGCTTGGTGGTGCGGGAAATGCCGTAGAAGTCGGCCCCGAAACCGGCGATAAAATCCGGAAGTTTGTCCAGATGGCCGGCCTTTTCGAATTCCTGCACAAGGAGAGGCAGGGCCACAGGAGCGCTATAGACGCCCGCCGCCCCGCAAGGACATTCCTTTTTGCCCAGCTGGTGCGGGGCGGAGTCCGTGCCGAGAAAGAACTTGGGGCTGCCGCTGAAGGCGGCTTTGCGAATAGCGGCACGGTCTTCCGGCCGCTTGGGCAGGGGCTTGCAAAAATGGTGCGGCCGGAGGGCGTCACCTACGATGTCGTCCAGAGTCATCATCAGGTGGTGTACCGTAATGGTGGCGGCTACATTTGGCCCAAGTTTTTTGACCGCCTCTACGGACTTTGCGGAACTCACGTGCTCGAAGACGATTTTCAGCTTCGGGAATTTTTCGGCCAGGGTCTCTACCCGCTTGATAAAGGCAGGTTCACGGTCCAGGCAGAATTCGCCGGGCTCTTCGCCGTGGACGCACAGCACCAGACCCAGCTTTTCCATCATGGCCACCACAGGGAAAATCCCTTCGAAGTCGCTGATGCCGTCGGCACTGTTCGTCGTGACTCCTGCGGGGTAATACTTTCCGGCTACCACGCCTACGGCCATCATGTCCTTCAGGTCTTGTTCCGTGTAGTTCGGGTTCAGCTTGAAGGTCATGAGGGGTTCAAAGTCCGGGCGCACATCCTTTGCCGCCGCAAGAATTTCCTTCTTGTATTCGGCGATGGCCTTGGCGCTGGTCATGGCGGGAACGGTGTTCGGCATAATGATGGCACGGCCAAACTGTGCGGCCAAATCCCGCACATAGCCGGGCATCAAGTCGCCCTGCCGGAGGTGCGCGTGAAAATCGTCGGGTAAGGGGAGGTGCATATGGGGGAATATAGAAAAGTGTGAAATGAGTTGTCAGTGATGAGTTGTGAGTTGTCAGTTTTTAATTTGGCGCCGAAGGCGCGATTATCAAAACTCATTACCCATTACTCACTACCCATTACCCATTACTCACTACTCACTGCGACGAAGTCGCTGGGGTTACCCGCTTGTCCGCAAGTCGCGGAAGAGCACCTTGGAAATGTCGTTGTCGGCGTTGAGCCAGTAGTCGAAACTGTGGGGCTCGGTAAGCTTCTTGTGGTACAAAAAGCACAGGTTGCAGCCCAGTTCCTTGGCCATCATCAGGTCGTGGGTGATGATAATGATGGATGTCTTGAACAAGGTCCGCATGTTGTCAATCAGGGGCAACAGGTTTCTGCGGTTGTAGTTGTCTAGACCTGCGGTGGGCTCGTCCATCAAGAGCAGCATGGGGTCCATGGCCCAGCTGCGGGCGATGGCCACGCGCTTTTGCATGCCTACGCTCAACTGGTGGGGGAACATGTTTGCGCAGTCGCGGACGCGCATCAGGTCCAGGGCCATATTGATTTTTTCCTCGATTTCTTCGGCGGAACCCTTTTTGTGGTAACGGAGGGGGAGCGCAATGTTGTCACGCACACGAAGGTTCGAAATCAGGGCCCCGTTCTGGAACACGAGCCCGACTTGCCGCTTGGCCACCTCCAGGGCGGTCAGGCGTTCCGGCGGAATGTATTCGCCAAAGTAGAACACCCTGCCGGAACTGGGCCGCGCAAGTCCTGCAATCACGCGCAACAAGGCGCTCTTGCCCTGACCGGAGGGACCGCCAATGCAGAGGGTCTCGCCCCGCTTTAGAGAAAGGTTCGCTCCCGAAATCAGTTCGGCGTCGTCATCGTGCTGCTGTATCGTGCTGAAAAAACCGTAGGCGCCGGGTTTGGAAAAAGCCGTGCCGCTTAGCCCCCTGTAGGTCAGGTGCAAATCTTCTATGCGCAGCGCTTCGTCTTGCATCGGTCCACCCTAGATGATTCTCGAAAGTTCGTTGAAGTAGTCGAAGAAATAGAACAGCGAAAGAACCACGTCGGCACAAACGATATAGAGGAAAGACTTGATGACGGAACGGGAGGTGGCCTTTGGAACCTGACGCACGTCGTGGGCGATGTTCAGGGCCTGGTAGCAGGCGTTGGTCGTGATAATACAGCCAAACACCAACGGCTTGACAACAATCAGCACAAAGTCCATGGTGGTAAGGGCCTTCAAGATTTCGTTGCTCAGGTAGTCCCAGGTGAGCTGCAGGTTCAGTGCGTTCCCGGTGAGGAAAATGGCGGCCTTGGTGATGAGGAATCCAGCCCCGATGGCGCTTCCGCTAAAGAAGATGGTCATGATGAGGGTGGCGATGGAGCCACCGATGAGGCCTGGCATCACCAGGTAACGGATGGGATCTACCCCCATGGTGGCAAGGGCGTCCACCTCGGAATTGATGACCATGCTGCCGACGTATGTGGTAAGGGAAGACCCACTTCGGCCTGCAATCAGGAATGCCGTAAGTATCGGCCCCAGTTCACGGATGATCACCACCACCATCAGGTTACCCACCACGTCGTCAAAGCCCATCTTGCCCATGAGGGTCATGACTTCTACGATGACTACCGCACCGAAAAGGGTGGCCACGATAAAGAGAATCGGGAAAATTTCTACGCCGGTAAAGAAGGTCTGCAATATGATGTTGCGGGAGTCGGTCTTGAAGCTTCGGGTCTTCGAGAATATGGAGGCGATGGCGCGGAAAAACAGGCATACCTGCTGGCCCAGGGTGCGGGTCATGAAAAACATTCCCAGGTGGTGAAAAATTTTCCCCACCAGGGTCAGTCTCGAGGCGCCGATTCTTTCTTCTGCGTTCTCCATCTACTTTTCTACCAGTTCGTTCCCTTCCACCGCCTTGAGAATCTCTTGCCAGAGATGGTCCAGGCCGGTCTTTTTCAGGGCGCTTACGGCCAGAGGTTTCGAATCCAGCCCCATGCGTTCCTGGATGAGCTTCGTGTTCTTTGCAAACTCCGACTGGTTCACCTTGTCGCGCTTGCTTGCCACCACCAGCACGGGGCAACCCGTGGCACGGATGCTTTCCACCGTCTCTACGTCAATGGCGGTCCCGCCGTGGCGGATATCTACAAGGTAGATAAGCCCCCGCAGGTCCTTGCACTTTTCCACGTACTCGCGGATAAAGTCGCCCATCTCGTCCCGTTTTTGGATGCTGACTTTGGCGAAGCCCACTCCTGGTAAATCTACAAGAAAAAACTTGCCGTTGACCTTGAAAAAGTTCAATTCGCGGGTCTTTCCGGGGGTAGAACTGACCTTGACCAGGTTTTTCTGGCCCATGAGGGCGTTCATCAGGGAAGATTTGCCCACGTTGGAGCGCCCGAGGAACCCTACCTGGGGGAGTCGCTCTTCGGGGAGCCCCTTCAGGGACACGGCGCTTTTCACGAATTCGGCGCTTGTAATTTCGATGGAGTCGAACTTTATCGGGTTCACAGGCTGACCCTCCCTTCGAAGGCCCGGAGCATGGTGACTTCGTCCACAAATTCCAGGTCAGACCCCATGGGAATGCCGCGGGCAAGGCGGGTCCGTTTCACGTTCACGCCGGCGAGCATGCGGTCAATCATCAGGGCGGTGCTGTCGGCCTCGGGGCTAGACCCTAGGGCCAGCACCAGTTCTTCTATCTGTTCCATCTTGATGCGTTCCACCAGCTGGGGCAGGTGGAGCTGCTCGGGCCCGATACCGTCCAGGGGCGAAATCACGCCACCCAGTACAAAGTAAAGTCCCTTGAAAATTCCGGAGCGTTCAAAAGGCACGATGTCGGAACTCTTCTCCACCACGCACAGGGCCCGGGCGTCTTTCCTCTCGCTGCAGATGGGGCAAACCTCTTCGTCGGTAAAGCAAAAACACCTGGGACAGGGGTGGACTTTTTCTGCCGCCGCGTTCAGGGAATCTGCAAACTGGGCCACCTGCTCCTTGGAGCGGGTCAGCACGTGGTAGGCCAGCCTGCGGGCGGTCTTTCGGCCGATTCCGGGCAGGCTTGCAAATTCACCGATGAGGTTTTCCAGGCTTTGGGGCTCAGCGTTCATGGGTCCAGCTGTAGGCGTCATAGACGCAACGGTTCAATAGGTTGGTCGAAATTTTCAGGTCTTTCAACTGTTGCGAGATGGTGGCCTTGTCGTCTTGTTCCACGGCGTCGGCCAGGGTCAGCAGCTTGCCCAGCAGGCCCTTCCGGTGCAGCAGGGCGTCGCGGATTTCGTCGTCCATGGGGGAGTCGTTCAGAATGTTTTCGAGAGGGGTCCCTACCAGGGCGTCCACACGGCTGATAAGCCCCACCATGTAGGCCTTCGCCGGCAGGTCGTCGTCGGTGCCGCCGATAAAGCGG